>NZ_BKNN01000043.1 GCF_008993995.1 Acinetobacter brisouii | reverse complement strand
GATTTGGTTTTGATGTAAATCGAATTGAGTAGAAAGTTCAGCGAGTGTGTGGTCGCCTTTAATTGCTGCGAGAGCAACTTTAACTTTAAACTCTGCTGAATGATTACGACGTTTTCTTCGTGTCATGGTTGACTCCAAAAACAAGCATTTCCCATGCTTATTGGGGAGTAGATTATCACTTATAGGCATGGTCTAAAATCCTAGACCCACATCAATTCCGAAGTTCTGTTGAACATTTTTATCCGCAACATCCTATAGAAGGTCATACTGCTCTATCAAAAAATTCTTTAAACAGCTTTGGGAACCTTTGTTTAATTAGCCATAGTAAAAATTCACGCTTAAGTAATTTTCAACCTAATGCTAAACAAGAACATTTTAAATCCTCTATCGCTGATAAAAAAATCGATACACTTAAACTATTTAGAATGATTCAACTGCTTGAGATTGATGGGACATGGTGGGAAGAGCAAAGTAAGCATCCGGTAAAGCAGCTCCTTACCAATCTATCGAATTAGCCTTATGTTAGTCCCCACTTATTTTTAAGTGGGGACTTAATTCATGACCACAATTACCCATGCATCAACAATATCTGCATCTGCTCCTAGAAAGCGAAGAACATACAGTACTGAATTTAAAAATAGTATTGTTCAAGCCTGTAGAGTACCCAACACATCCATCGCCTCAGTCGCCTTGCAGCATGGACTGAATGCAAATCTCGTATGTAAATGGATTCGCCTTCTGGATGGCGAACAAGCTCTGGACAACTCGGCACCACCCAAGCCCACATTTATTGCATTGCCTTACCCTGCAGCGTTCAATCCATCCACTATAGCAATGCTACCTGTTCACATTACTTTGCCTGATTCGAACATAGAGATCGGGTTGAAATGGCAGGTATCAGAAATGTCCGCTTTGGCAGAATTACTCAAGGCACTGGCGACATGATCCGCATTGATGAAATCTGGCTCGCTACCCAACCCATGGATATGCGTGCGGGTATAGATACGGCCATGGCCCAGATCATGAAAACCTTTGGCTCGATCAAACCGCATTGTGCCTACCTGTTCTGTAATAAACGTGGCCATCGTATGAAAGTGTTGCTGCATGATGGGCTGGGGATTTGGCTGTGTTCCCGGCGATTGGAACAAGGAAAGTTCCACTGGGCGAAGATTCATCAGGGTGAAACGATGAGCATCAGTGCAGAACAGTTACAGGCATTGATTCAGGGCTTGCCCTGGCAGCGCATTGGACAACAACAGGTGGTCACTCTGCTCTAAACCAGACGTGTGCATTCTGCTATTCTCCGAATGTTCTATTTCATTCTTGTCATGACCTCCAGGCATACTGCGGTCATGAATACATTGCCTGATTTAACCCAACTGAGCCATGAACAATTGCTAGAATTTACCAGACAGTTGGCGATGCAGCATCAGTCTCTGGCACAATCAAATCAGCAATTAGATGCCAGAGTTCAACATCTTGAAGTCACCAATCAGCATTTAGATTCTAAAGTTCAACATCTTTCCATTCTCAACCAAAAATACGAGCATGAACTGGCGCTGTTTAAACGGCACAAATTCGCTCAGAAGAATGAACATCTCACAGCAAAACAAATCCATCTGTGGGATGAAGCCGTTGAAGAAGATATCGCAGCCGTTGATCTGGAACTGGAACGGCTAAATGCGGATAAAACCGATGCATCCGCGCAGAAAGCCACAGTCAACAAACCTAAGCGTCGACCGCTACCGGATCATCTAGCCAGCATTCGTATTGAACATGAACCTGAATCAACCCAATGTGCTTGTGGTTGCACCTTGCGTCGTATCGGTGAGGATATCAGTGAAAAACTGAATTTCAGACCGGCACAATTTTATAAAGAACAACATGTGCGTGGTAAATGGGTCTGTGATCAGTGTGACACCCTGACTCAGCAAGCGATGCCTGCTTATGTGATTGATAAAGGCATTGCAAGTCCTGAACTGCTCAGCCATGTACTGGTATCCAAGTATGCGGATCATTTACCCCTGTATCGCCAACGCCAGATCTTTCTGCGCGCAGGTGTTGATCTGTCTAGATCCACATTATCGGACTGGATAGGTCGCTGCGGGGTTGAGCTGGAGCCATTGGCAGAAGCCTTAAAACAGATCATATTGCAGCAACAGGTGATTCATGCGGACGAAACACCGGTCACCATCATGCAGCTAGGTGATGATGAGAAAAAACCGAAGAAAGGTTATGTCTGGGCCTATGCCACCACACAATACAATCCCATTCAGGCGGTTATTTATGACTTCCAGCCGAGTCGATCAGGTCAACATGCTGAAGATTTCCTGACAGGCTGGCAAGGTCATTTGGTCTGTGATGATTACAGTGGTTATAAGGCACGCTTTAAAACAGGTCAGGTCATCGAAGTGGGTTGCATGGCGCATGCGCGTCGTAAATTTCACGAACTGTATGTGACGAAGAAAAGTTTCATTGCCGAACAAGCCCTGCAATTGATTCAACAGCTTTACCAAATTGAAGCGGAATTAAGAGAGTTACCAAACTGTAGTGCCGAACAACGCCACCAGCGAAGGCAACAGGACAGTCAACCGATCATGCGACAACTGTATGCCTGGCTGGAAGAGCATCAGGATAAAGTACCCAAGAGTTCGCCTGCAGCGAAAGCCATCAATTACAGTCTAAAACGCTGGTCTGCCTTAAGCCGCTATTTAGATGATGGGAATTTGCCTATTTGTAATAATTGGGTGGAAAATCAAATGCGCCCATGGGCTTTAGGCAGAAAGAATTGGTTGTTTGCAGGATCACTGCGTAGTGGCCAACGGGCAGCGAACATCATGACTTTAATCCAGTCAGCCAAGCTGAATGGCTTAGATCCGTATGCTTATTTAAGTGATGTGCTGAAAAGGCTACCGACACATAAAATGAAAGATATTGAAGCGCTACTGCCACATAACTGGAAGCCTGCTTGAGTTCAAGCGGGTTTCACTGGATGCTTACAGTTCTTCTTAAATCATGTGGATTCCAGTCTGCCATATGTTCTAACCATAATTGTTCAGGTCTAAATTCTACTCTACCAATATGATTGCCATCTCTTAGCAGCCATTTTGCTTCAGTAAGTGTTTTTTGAGCGATAGGCTTGCCTGTCCGAAAAGATGGGAATAAAAATTCACTTCCGATATCTGGTAGATATTTAAGATGATCTAGACATTGCTTGGAGAGCTGCACATATCTACCACTTCCATTCTTAGTATCTTTTAAATGCCATGTTGCATGATTTAGATCGAAATCTTTCCATTCTGCTGCACAAATTTCTCCTGTACGGCATCCAGTCCAAAGTGTAATCAACAAAATGCTTTTATGATGTTTTGAAAAACCCGACTGCGGTATCCAGTTTAAAACATCAACTAACTCTTTATCGCTGAGAAAACGACTACGCTTATTGGAAGTTAGTTTAAGCCTTGCTTGCTTCAAACTTGCTTTAGCCAATAAAGCGGGATTTGCAAAACTGTCATTAAAATAATCCAGCCCAATACAGTACTCATACGCTAAAGATAGCTCAGACAATACTCGACCTGCTTGAACTTTTGCACCGCGATCAGTAATACTTTTAATTAAGTTGATGACATCCTTACGAGTAATCTGATCAGCAGGTAAATCCCCTAAAGTTTTTACTGCATCACTATATAAGGTTCTGCGAGTTTCAATTTGTCCTTTTACTGCTCGAACACCTTTTTGAGTTTTGGTTTTTCCAGTTTTTTGATCTGTAATAGTACGATCCTCAATAACTTCTGTTAGATAGCAATCAATCACGTCTTTTACAGTAAATATCGCTTCTTGAGGTAGCGCTTTGGATTGTTCTTGCTTATATAAAGCCTTCTTTTCTTTATGCTGTGTTGCAGGGCAGATGCCAGATGCTCTGAGTTCTTTAAGGCGCTGTAATTCAGCCCTAGCTTTAGCTAATGACATATGGGGATAGTGCCCAAGTGTGATTTTTTTGAGTGCATTATTGATTGGGCTGCGATATCGATAAATGAAACTTTTGAGTCCAGTTTTACCACAGGTAACACGTAGACCAGAATTTTCTCCAATGTCACTTTTATCTGCATCGCCGACTTTCATTTTTCCTATGGCTATGGCTGATAGAGCAACTTTGTCTTTCACTGTATCTTGGTTCATATTGAAATAGCCTTTTTCATTAATACACTTTTATTTGATAGAATTACCTTTTGTGAAAGCATTGAAGATTCTCCCACACACTCATGAATCTATTTTAATGCAAATCAAGGTACACTAAAAGGTATACTTATTTGTTGGATTTAGTCAGTTTGAATAGGGTTGCATCGGAAACAATAGGATTTTTAATAAATGACAATCTCGAATTTAAATATTGTTTTTAAAGGAATTTATTGTGGTAAATAGTGATTTTATCGAGGTTGATCTTTCCTCCCATACCCCAATGATGCAGCAATACCTAAAAGTCAAAATGGCGCATCAACATGCTTTGGTGTTTTACCGCATGGGGGACTTCTACGAATTATTTTTTAACGATGCCCGTAAAGCTGCAAAATTACTTGGAATTACCTTAACTCATCGTGGCAAAACCAATGGTGAACCGATTCCAATGGCAGGTGTGCCATACCATGCGGCGGAAGGCTACTTGGCTCGTTTGGTTAAGGCAGGTGAAACGGTTGCGATCTGTGAACAGGTCGGTGAGGTGACAGGTAAAGGTCCTGTTGAACGTAAAGTGGTTCGTATTCTAACACCTGGTACCTTGACGGATGATGCCTTACTTGGAAGCTATCAGTCCTCAAATTTGGTTGCCTTATGCATTCAGCAAAATCAGATCGGGATTGCTTTACTGGATTTAAGTGCCAGTATTTTTAAAGTTCAACAACAAACCTACACGGCTGAACAGTTACCGATTGATTTGGCGCGTTTAATGCCAAGTGAAATCGTGATCGACGAAGATCTGGTTGATCAAAACATTTTAGAAGTCATCAAAAGACAACTCGATTGTCCAGTGACCAAACGCCCAAATGTCGACTTCAATTTAAACAATGCCCAAAAAACCTTGTGCGACCAGTTTGCAGTGGCAACCTTGTCAGGCTTTGGGATTGATCATTTACCCTTGGCGAAAGCGGCTGCGGCAGCATTAATTCACTACGCCAAAGAAACTCAAAAAACGGCATTACCGCATATCCGTTCGATTCAACTGGAACAGTCGAGTGACTTTATTGCGCTTGACCCAGTGACACGTCGTAACTTGGAAATTATTGAGCCGTTATTTGAACATGGCACATCTTTATTTCAACTGATTAACCATTGTCAGACCGCAATGGGTGGACGCTTGCTCAGCCGTACTTTAATGCAACCCATTCGCGATACTGTACTGCTTGATCAACGTTTAGATGCGATTGAGCAGTTGTTGCAGGGCTATCATGAAACGCCTGTACGTTTGGTGCTGAAAGAAATTGGTGATATTGAACGCGTATTAAGTCGTGTGGCGCTAGGCAGTGCGCGTCCGCGTGATTTAGTGCAGTTACGTCATGCCTGTGCACAGATTCCACTGTTACGTCATGCCTTACAGCCTGTGATTCAGTCACAAAAATCAGTACTTTTAACTGAGTTAGATCAACAGCTTGGTGATTTTAAAGCACTCCATCAAGAGCTTATGGCGGCAATTGTTGAACATCCACCTGTATTGCTACGTGACGGAAATGTCATTGCAGAAGGCTACGATACTGAACTGGATGAACTTCGTCAAATTCGTGATCATGCAGGACAATTCCTGATTGATTTAGAAATTAAAGAACGTGAACGTACAGGGATTAATACACTCAAAATTGGTTATAACCGTGTGAGTGGCTATTACATCGAGCTGACGCGTGCCCAAGCGGAGCAAGCCCCTGCGGATTATATTCGCCGTCAGACCTTAAAAAATGCAGAACGCTATATCACGCCTGAACTGAAAGGTTTTGAAGATAAGGTGTTGTCGAGTGAATCACGCGCGTTGGCTCGTGAAAAAATGCTGTTTGAAGCTTTACTGGAAACCTTACGTCAAAACATTGCCAATTTGCAGATGATGAGTGCAGCCATTGCACAAGTCGATGTCTTGAGTAACTTTGCCGAGCAAGCGCGCTTATATACATGGGCACGTCCGAGCTTTAGTCCTGAAATTGGCATTAAGATTAGCGCAGGTCGCCATCCTGTGGTAGAAGCACTCAATAAAGCACCATATACACCTAACGATACGTTCTTGGATGTACAGCATCGTATGGCCATTATTACAGGGCCAAACATGGGGGGGAAGTCGACCTTTATGCGTCAGACAGCCCTGATTAGCCTGCTCGCATATTGCGGTAGTTTTGTGCCTGCGCAGGCTGCACAACTTGGGCCGATTGATCGTATCTTTACCCGTATTGGCTCTGCGGATGACCTGTCGACAGGAAAATCGACCTTTATGGTGGAAATGACTGAAACTTCACAAATTCTGCATCATGCAACACATCAGTCCTTGGTGCTTATGGATGAAGTTGGGCGTGGAACCAGTACCTATGATGGTTTGTCACTGGCATGGGCATGTGTACTTGATTTGACCAAGCGTGTGAAATGTCTATGCTTATTTGCCACGCATTATTTTGAACTGACCGAACTGGCTCAAGAATCAGGGATTGACAACTACCATGTCACGGCAAAAGAACTGAATGGTCAGCTCATTTTGCTGCATAAAGTGCAGCAGGGTCCAGCCAGTCAGAGTCATGGTTTGCAAGTGGCAAAACTTGCAGGAATTCCAGTCGGGGTGATCAAGGATGCGCAAAAACGTCTGAAGATTTTGGAAAAACAGCAACAGCAGCATTTGCAGGCTTCTGTTCAAAATGACCTGTTTATGCAGATTGAACCCGAGATTGCAATTGTTGAAAAAACAGTTGAAGTTGTGGTTGCTTCACCTGCATTAGACTACCTGCAAAAGCTCGATGTTGATGATCTGACGCCACGTCAGGCACTTGAGCAACTGTATGAATTAAAAGCATTAGCTAAAAAATCAGTGAAATAAATAAGTTAAAATAGAGTAAAACTGGTTGTGAATGAGAATCAATCAGTTTTATTTCAAATTAACAGCCTTTTATATAATTAATATCAATAAAAGGAATTGTTTGTTGCTTGGTTTTTTGCCTACAATAGTGCAATTGAACGAAACCATATTTTTTAGGTAGCTGTCGCCATGACCTTTGTTGTCACTGAAAACTGTATTAAATGTAAATATCAAGACTGCGTTGAAGTATGCCCAGTAGACTGCTTCTATGAAGGTCCAAATTTTCTCGTTATTAATCCAGACGAATGTATCGACTGTGCATTGTGTGAACCAGAATGTCCAGCCAATGCAATTTTCTCGGAAGATGAATTGCCAGAAGGTCAGGAAGTGTTCATCGAACTCAATGCTGAACTTGCGCAAAAATGGCCAAACATTACACAAATCGGGGATCAACCCGCAGATCGCGAAGAGTGGAACGGTAAGACAGACAAACTACAATACTTAGAAAAGTAAGTTTGGAAGATCAGCAAATGCTGATCTTTTTTTATACCAAACATTCACATTTCGTTTAAAAAAATCCAATTTTGCAAGTCGGGATTGCAGTACAATAGCCACAATCCCGCTCCTTTGTTTTATTTTCAATGATTAAATCTGTATCAAAACACCTGTTTGCCACAGGTGTGGTTTCGTTTTTTTTGGTGAGTTGTACCACCACAACGCAACAGACAGGCTACAATTATTCGCAAATGGGTAAGCGTATTCACATCCCAGAAGAACAGGTCAAGACTGAGCGCCCTGTACCTCCCAAAATTGTCCCTGCATCTTATAACCTTTGGCTTTCTCAAGGGGAAAATCGCCAGCGTGCTTATGAATACGAGCGTTTTTTAGATCAAAATAATGTCGGTAATATTGTGCCTGCTTTTGAGTTATTGCGTAGTGCGCGTGACTGGCAAAAATGTGGCAGTTCTGAGTATGCTGTGCCAAATCGCGAACTTTGGCATAATCAGGTCGCAACTTTACGTGTATTTAAGTATTTGGTTGCGACTAAAGTGCTCACTGATTTTGAAGTGACCTCGGTCTATCGTGATTTGCCAACCAATCAGTGTGCAGGTGGCGCCAATTCTTCACGTCATTTATTTAACTCAGCCATTGATTTCAGAATTGGTCCACAGTATCCACAGCCTGAAGATTTGGCATTTATTGCAGATACCAAGTTTAAGTTATGCCAATTTTGGACACAGTATGGACAAAGCTTAAATATGGGCTTGGGTTTATATGCTTCGGGTCAAATCCATATCGATACGCAAGGTTACCGTACTTGGGGGCCTAACTTAAGTCGCGGTTCTTCGATGTGTAGCCTGTAAAATTCAAGTACGATGGGATCGTGCAAAGAGATCATTTTGGTCTCTTTTTTTTATGAAAAATTGAACTCGGGATATAAATGTATACAATGGCTTGATCGTAAATAAGGTGAGCCAATCATGCAACAAATGTGGACAGCGTTAGATGAATATATCGAGTCACATTTAATTTCTGAAGATCCAAAACTGCAAACAATCGTTGAGAATACCATTGAACATGGGTTTTCAAATCATCTGGCAGTTGCACCCAATCAAGGTATGCTGCTGCAAATGCTGATTCAGATGAATCATTGCAAACGAGTTTTAGAGTTAGGAACGTTTGCTGCATATAGCACGGCATGGTTAGCACGAGCATTGCCTGAAGATGGCTATTTACTCACAATCGAAGGGCGTGATACCCATGCAGCAATGGCTCAAAGCAATATTGATCAAGCCAATTATCCTGTTCAAATTGAATTAAAAGTCGGGCGTGCAGCGGATGTGCTTCGTGCATTGCCAGACAGTACCGAACCGTTTGATTTTATTTTTATTGATGCTGACAAGCAAAGCTATCCTGAATATTTAGAATTGAGTTTACAGTTCTCACATTCAGGTACGGTGATTGTACTCGACAATGTGATTCGTGCAGGCGATATTATTAACCCTGACAATCACAAGCCAAGTATTGAGGGAATTCGTGAAACATTTGTTGCACTTCAAGATCATCCACGTTTATTGTCTTGCACGGCATTGCAAACAGTTGGCAGCAAAGGTCATGACGGTTTTGCCATCGCAATTGTCAAATAATGGCAGATGTAACAAAAAATCACCAATTGCTTTTTATTGATAATAATAAATAACTTAGATGTTCTGTCCATAGAGTTATCCACAGATTATGCGGATAACTATGGACAACTTTCCCCAATTATTTTGCGACAATCATCGGTACATTTAAATTTCGGAAAATGGTCGTGGTAATACTACCCAAGAAAAATTGATGAATTTTGCTGTGGCTAAATGCCCCGAGTAAGACCAGTTGAATGCCGTGTTGGCGTTGATATTCCATAATGCTTTCTGCAACATCGCCATAACGGGCTTCGACGACAACATCTAGCCCTTGTGATTTTAAAAATTCAGCGGGTTCAGTCAATACATCAGGATGATCACCAACATAGAGTAAATGGCATTGGAGTTGACGTAGTAAGTCACTTTCTGCAATGCGGCGCATCATTTTTAGGCAGGTTGGTGAGTATTCATAGGCGAAAATAAAACGAGTGGGTGCTTTAAAATGATCACCAATGGTCATGACCGTACATTTTGCTCCTCGAATAAAGTTTTCAACGTTACTGCCAATGACTTTATTTTTTTCAGCAGCACGTTCACCCACTCGACCTAAAATTGCAATATCATCTTCTCTGAGTACATTAAAGCTTTGCTCAAGAAAGTCGCCTTTTTCTTGGATGATGGTGACATCAATCTCATGCTTTTCCTTGACCATTTTAGAAATATGCGCCAGCAAGTTGTTACTATAGTTGATCGCAAGTTCGCTTTGTTTTTGTTCTAATTCGGCAAGTTCTTTGAGTAGCATGGCGTTACTTTCAAAGCCAATCACGCCACTAATTTCCCCTAAATGATAACTGGCAGGGTAATAGTCCAAAACTTGTAATAGCACCAGCTCTCGATGTGTCTGCTTCGCAACCCATGCCGCCGCATCTGCAATGGCATTAATACAGGGTGAGGAATCAATACAAGCAATCACACGTTTCATTCTAGCCTCTCTTGGAGTTTGCACTCTTAGGTCTAATTGTTGTTTTTAATGTAGCACAAGTTGTTGATGCTGCAAGGTCAGGATCGGTTAATTTCGTATTTTAAAAGGTCAAGTTACTGATTAAATGCTGAAGAAAACAGCAACTTGCATAAGAAGATGATAAACAAGAAATATCTGTTATAGCATTTTTTTTGATAAACATGACAGATTATGATAGCTGTCATCTTAATTTAGGTGTATTCTAAGGAAAATATAATTCTTTTAATGAAAAAATAAAGGTTTTTTTATGAGCAAAGCATTACGTGTACATTATTTTCAACATATTGAAGGTGAGGGTTTTGGCAGTTGCTTAAGCTATTTTCAACAACGACAAGCCGAAATTACAGCAACTACATTTTTTGATTTACCGCCTCAAACTGAATTAGCGCTAGAAGTGCTACCTGCAATTGAAGATGTGGATTTACTCATGATTATGGGCGGTGTAATGAGTGTGAATGATCATGAGGTTTATCCGTGGCTTACTAAAGAAATTGAATGGATTCAGCAATATTTGGCAACAGGAAAGCCTGCGATTGGACTATGTTTAGGTGGGCAGCTGATTGCTAAAGCACTAGGTTCAGAGATTCATAAAAATCCTGAGAAGGAGCGCGGTTGGCACAAGATTTATAAAGTTGCAGATCTGGATACTCAAACAGTTTGGCAGATTCCTGAGCAAGTGCAGGTTCTAGAGTGGCATTCGGAAACCTTTGAGCTACCACAAGGAGCAATATTATTGGCAGGCAATACCGCTTGCCCACATCAGATTTATCAATATAAGCAACAAGCGATTGGTTTTCAGTGTCATCCAGAAATGACGGCAAAAACCTTAAATATGCTATTTGAAAAGTTGAGTGATGAAGTTGCCCAGTATCACGGGCAGTATGTTCAAGCACCTGCTGAAACATTGGCAGTCCCTGAGCATACTTATATCGAAGGAAATCTATTATTGGAACAGGCGATTGAATATGTCTTGAGCCATGCCTGACACCTCCCCAAATATACAGCCCTTGTGGTGGTGTTCCTGCTTTTTGAAAGAAGCGCCAGAAACCTGTGGGTTGAGCGGGTCGTTGTAACTGTTGCCAAAGTTGATCAAGTGCTAAAACCACGTGTTGCTGCTGAGCATCTGCACGGATTTTCTGGTTATTTAAAAGTTGTTGATAGTGTTGGGCGGGGGAGATGGATTGTAATTTCATGAAATTAACCTGCACTGGTTGCAAAGCGGAACAATAAACTGATGCCTGAGCATAAAACTAAAATATAGATCAGTTGGTTGAAATGCGTCAGGCTCATCTTATTCATCATTTTTCGACCAATGTATGTACCAAGTAGCATACTTGGTGTGAGCAATATGACTAAAAGCAATAAACTGAAGGAATATAAACCTAAAATTAGACATAAGATCAAGCGAACGCTGGTACTCAGTGAAATTAGAACACTTTGCGTGGATTGGATCTGAATTTTTTGATCAAGATTTCGTTGTAAAAACAGCGCGTATAAGAAACCTCCACTGCCAAACAGCGCACCAAATAATCCACCAAAAAAACCAGTGACTGTCGCAAGATATGGCGAATTACTTTGAATTGGTGCAGTTTTTTTAAGAAGTTGATATACGCTATATGCGATACAGAAGATCGCCATGCACAAGAGTAAAAATTTGGGTTGACCATACGTCAGTAAACAAATGCCAATCGTTGCGCCAACCAACATAAATGGAAATAAGCGCTTAACTTGGAGATATTGCACATGCTGTTGCGATTGATACCAATTTTTAAAAGAAGCGATGGCATCTAAAATTACAATGATGGGAATAATGTGATTCAATGGCAAATATAGGCTCAGCCAAGGTGCAGCAATTAAGGTTGTGCCAAAACCAGAAAGCCCAAAAATAATATAAGCAAAGAAAATAATGGGAAGATATGCCCAATGCCAATCTGTCAGAATAAGTTCCATATTCAACATCCAATCTGTTTTAAAACAGCATAAGCCACTACAATGATCGAATCTAATTCAAGATTTATTATGATTAATCTAAAAATGAGATCAGTATGCCAAGTATGAAGCAACTGCAATATCTAAAAAAAATTGTGGAAACGGGAAGTTATCATTTAGCCGCAGAGCAGTTGTTTATTGCCCAATCGGCTTTGAGTCGGCAGATCATACTCTTAGAAGAAGAGCTAGGATTTAAGATTTTTAATCGGGAACAACGCCAGATTCAGCTCACGGTTGCAGGGGCATATTTTTATAAAAAAAGCTGTCAGCTTCTACACAGTTTGCAGCAAACCACACAGCAGGCACTGGAACTGAGTCAGGGTAAGCATGCTTATTTTCGTGTGGCACATTCCAGTAGTATCGGTTTATCTGAACGCTTTATTGCAGCAAGTCAGCAGTTTGCTTCGAGTCATCAACTGAGCATCGAATTTACCCAACATTCTTCTGAACAACAGATTGAATTATTAAAGAATCGGCAGCTTGATGTCGGCGTTTTGCGTTTGCCCGTACTGACGCATGATTATGCTGAATTGGAATTGTTTGAATATCAGCAAGAACGCTTATATGCAGCGCTGCCTAAAGCCCATCCACTTGCACAGCAGCAGACCTTACAGGTTGTAGATTTGAAACATGAACAGTTTGTTTCTGTGCCACATCCTGAACGTGGTGGCATGAGTTATGTCTTGCGGAGTTTATGTGTGGCAGCAGGCTTTAACCCAAAACCTGCCGCGTTACGTTCGCGTAAACGTATGCAACTGGCTTTGGTGCAGCAAGCCGTTGGAGTAAGCATTGTGGCAGAGTCAATGATTGACCCAGCATTTGAGGGTGTGCATTATGTGCCGTTAACCGATGCAGCAGCTCAGGCACAAGTGGTGATTGCACTGCATCGACAGGCGAGTCCATTACTCATGGCTTATGTTGAAATGTTGTGTGGTGCTCAAGGCTTATGAAATTAAACATTTATTTCGCGTGCGTGGTTTTATGTGCTTCATCTCATGTAGCGGCTCGCCAACCTGACTGGGCAAAAATTTATCAGCAAGCCTCTCCGAGTGTCGTGAGTATTTATGCTTTGCATCAGCCGAATATCCCTGCAAATCAGCAAACACAATTCAATACAGCAACAAGCAGTTATGGCAGTGGTTTTTTTATTGATCAAGACGGTTATATTCTCACCAATGCGCATGTGATTGCCAATGCCAGCCAAATTCTGATTCGTTTAAATTCCAAGCAGCAACAGATTGCGCAACTGGTTGGGCAAGATCGTCTGAGTGATCTAGCAGTACTCAAAGTTAATATGACGGTACAACCGCTGCGTGTTGCCAAGAGCCCATCTGTAAAAGTTGGGCAAGCAGTGGCAACAATTGGTAATCCACTTGGTTTAGAACAGTCTATGACCACAGGCATAATCAGTGCGCCACAGAGAGATGGAGTAGGGGAGTTCAGTTTTCCGTTATTGCAAAGCAATTTATTGCTGAATGTGGGTTATTCAGGCGGGCCATTAATCAACCTACAGGGGCAAGTGATTGGCATCAATACTCAAAGTATGTACAGCGCACAAGGGGCGATAGGAGTGAGTTTTGCGATACCGATTCAACCTGCTTTACAGATTGCGGCACAGCTCAAACAACAGGGTCGCATCAGTCATGCCTATTTAGGTGCTGCATTCCAGACAGATCCATTGACTCAGCAGGTCAGTATTAGCGCGATAGCACCTGATTCTCCCGCAGAAAAATCAGGTTTACAGGTTGGTGATATTTTTTTGAAATGCAATCATCAAACTGTAACCAGTGAATCCCAAATTAAAAACTGGCTGTACAGCACTATGTCAAAGCAACAGGTTGAGTTGCTGATTTTACGTCAGCAACATCAAATCAATGTCAGCATAATGTTGAGTGAACAGCCCGTAGACTAAATTATTCAGTCACTTCAACGGTTAAACCATAAGTCCAAGTTTCAGCCGCAGGTTTTTTGCTGTTGTCTGCATTGGCTTCTGGATAAGTTGTTGTAATTAAATACAAACCTGGCTTTTCAAATTTGATTTCCACTTCACCTTTGTTATTGGTTTTGGCTTGGGTTTCTTCACGCTCAGCATTGCGATCATATGCACCTGCACCTTTGAAAACTTCCATATTTAAATTTGAAACAGGTTTACCATTAAATAATACCTGACCTTTTAATGACTCGCCTGCATACAGCTCACTTGGATGAGTGGTTAGTTTGAACTCAAAACCTTTGTTGCTTGGTGCAGGAATTGCAGAAGGCTTGCCTTTGGTCACATAAGTTTCAGCTACAAAATGGCTCGTGACTGAGA
Source organism: Acinetobacter brisouii (assembly GCF_008993995.1). Lineage (GTDB taxonomy): Bacteria > Pseudomonadota > Gammaproteobacteria > Pseudomonadales > Moraxellaceae > Acinetobacter > Acinetobacter brisouii_A. The sequence goes on along the minus strand of NZ_BKNN01000043.1, from coordinate 11,021 downwards.
AAGTTTGGGCATTGGCTGGAACCTGATCTTCTTGAATCATGCGTGGCGGCATTTTATTGCCTTCTTGACCCGCAGGGCGGTTGGCATTGGCCTGTTCAGGTTTTTTATCGCCTTCAGGCGCTTTCGGTTGACCTAAAAATGCAGGGCGTACACGTAACCAACGACCATCAATCAGTGCATATTTCGGACTGTTGCCCAAAGCATCTTGGGTCATAACGCGATATGTGCCTTCTTTCGGCAGATCAAATTCAGCCACGCTGAAACGCTTCAAAGTTGCTGCAGGGCTAAGCACTTGACTTTGACCATCGGGTTGAGTCACCACATAATTGGTTTTGAAATTATTCCCTGCCACGAAAAATTTTTCGATGGTAATCGCACTTTGGAAACTGACACTTGGTGTTGTGACATCAAAAGACTCAGGCAAAATGAATGGGCTGATGGTATGGGCATGGCTGAGTACAGGCAAGGCAGCAACGAGGGCGATTTTGAACCAGTTTGGCATAGGGGGAACTCCAATCACAAAAAGAAACAATCTGAATAATCGCGTATAATCTACTTGATAAAAAGTATCATTTTCAATACTATTTTCATACTTTATTCTGGAGAATCACAATGTCCGCTGCATCTAGAAAGATTTTATCGCTTCATCTACAGCGTTTTCGTTTAAGACCTTTGATGATTGCGATGGCTTTGATGAGTTCATTAGGAACATTACAGGCGCAGCAGATTCAGTCTTCTCCAAATTCACAACAGATTCAGCACAGCTCACACCGTTTCCATCAAGATCATGTGCTTGGTACGTCTTTAGATGTTGTTGTGACAGGTACCAATGCTCAACAAGCACAACTGGCTCTGAATAGTATTCAAAATGAAATCAGTCGTTTAGATGCCATCTTGTCAACATGGAAAGATCAGACTGAAATTGGCCAATTGAATCAAACCAAAAAGATTCAGGCATCTGCTGAACTTTTTGAAGTGGTCGCAGCCTGTGAAAACTGGCGTAGCCAAACCTGCGGTGCATTTGATGCACGTTTGGGGCAGTTGTTAAGTCTTTGGGAAAACAGTCAACATGTGAAGCCAGTGGAAACTGAGCAGCAACGCCAAGCGCTTGTTTCTCAATTACAATCAGCAAAAATTCAACTTGATCCACAGCAGCAAACCATTCAGATTGAAGGGAATATCAAGATTGCCCCTGATGCTTATGCCAAAGGTTATATCATTGACCGTGCTCTAGCAGCAGCACGTCAGCAAGTTCCTGAAATGCAAGGCTTGATGATTGACATTGGTGGTGATATCCGCGTTTGGGGACAAGCACCACAAGGTAATGCATGGCACATTGGGGTACAAGGCACAGAGCATTATGACAATGCTGCACCACAACAAACCTTGAAGCTGAATCAGCAAGCGATTGCATTTAGTGGTCAGGGTTACCGTGATTTATCAGGACAAACTCATTTACTCAATCCCAAAACTGGTCAGCCTGCACAACAGGTTGAACATTGTGTCGTGGTCGGAAAGTGCGCAGCCGATGCAGATGCACTGGCAACAGCTTTAGCCGCTATGCCTGCAAATGAAGGTTTAAAACTGGTCGAGCAGTTGGCTGGTTATGATGCCAAAGTGGTGTTAAGCAATGGACAAACCCAACAAACGTCTGGCTGGAACAGCTTGGTTGCGATGCCTGAAGATGTACATTTACAACCAATTGCAGGGAATGCTGCAAGTTCATGGCCTGCGGGTTATCAAGCGGTGATTGATCTGACCATTCCTCGTTTGAATGTCGAGAACTATCGTGTGCCTTATGTATCGGTTTGGATTACAGATAGTGATAAAAAATTGGTGCGCACCCTTGCGGTCTGGGGGAAAGATCAAAAATGGATCAACTCGAACTATGTCTGGTGGCGACGTTATGGTCGTCAAATGCCAAATTTAGATGCTGTGGCTAAACCTTCTCGTCAACCAGGTCAGTATAAACTGGCTTGGGACGGTAAAGATGATCATGGCAAGCTGGTCGCTGCTGGCAATTATATTATGCATATTGAAACCACGCGTGAGCATGGCGGTCATTCGTATCAAAGTATGAACTTTGAAGTGAAACCGAAAGCAAGTTCACAAAGCCTGCCAGCTCAAGCCGAAGTTGGTGCAGTAAAACTCAACTTCCAACGTTTTAACTAAGTTTTTTGGCAATACCTTCGAGATTATTCTGTGTATCAACGCCGAGATTTTTACCGCCATGCACGTTATGTGCATGGCTGGTTGTCTGCTTTTGCTTTTATTGTTCTGATTTTCTTTGCTTTAACAGGACTGTTTCTCAATAACCCCAACTGGTTTCAGCCTTCTGAGCAAGAAAATACCACCAGTATGACTTTACCTGCCTCGGTTTTGAGTAAAGTTCGTCATCAGGAAAACCCAAGTACCGAAATTTTAGCGGTGATTCGTCAGCAGCAGCATCTGATTGGACATTTTCAAAGTAGTGAACGTCTAGATGACACGGAAATGATGATTCGTCTAGAAAGCCCTGCGGGATCGACCGATATTGATGTCATGCTTGATACAGGTAAAGTTGAGATTTCACAAAAACCTGCGTCAGTTGTGTCGACGCTTGATGACTTACACCGTGGCAAGAATGTCCCTCAAACATGGAAATTATTGATTGATATCAGTGCGATCTTAATTTTAGGGCTGTCGATTGCGGGTTATATTTTATTTTTAACCTTAAAGACACGTTTGTTGTCACATTTGGTATTAACTGCAATTAGCCTGTCGGCATTAATCGGATTGCTTTACTTTGCGTTATAAGGTGAGTTCAAAATGACTCCTGCTGTACTCATCATTTTTGCAACATTAATCAGTTTGTTGTTGTTGCATGTGTTCTGGATAGCCTATTTATGGGGTCGTTCACGTCGTCAGGCAAAGCTAAATCTGACCCGATCAGGCTTTTTAGTGATTTATGCCAGTCAGTCTGGGCATGTAGAAGCTTATGCCAAACAGACTGCGCTGCAATTACAACAGATTGATCAACTCAATGCATTGGTGAATATTCAGGATTTAACGTCTATACAGTTACAACAGGCACAGCAAGTGTTCTGGATGGTGAGTACCTATGGCGATGGGGATGCACCTGATAGTGCGCGTCTGGCTGTAAAACGTCTGTTTCAACAAACACTGGATTTAAGTCAACAGTCTTATGCAGTTTTAGCTTTTGGTGATCGGCGCTATTCACATTTTTGTCAGTTCGGGCAAACCGTTGCAAGCTGGGTACAGCAGCAAGGGGCGCAAGCCTACTTTGATTTGCTATGTGTCGATCATTTTGCACAATCTGACCTTGATGTATGGCAGAAAAATTTGCAGCAACTCATTGATCGTGAAATTGATTTTTCTGAGGATGATGTTTATGCAAGCTTTGTCGTCAAGCAACGTACTTGTTTGAATAAAGGTTCATCAGGAGCAGAAATTTATCAGTTACAGTTACAAACTGCTCCAAATATCTCATGGCTGTCAGGCGATATTTTAGAAGTGCAATGTGAAAATTCTGCTCAGAATATTCAAGCATTTCTACAGCAACATCAGCAGGGCATTACTGAGAAATTATCGCAGCAATTGCGTTATAAAAACTTGCGTGATGTGCCTGTACGCTTGTCACAAGAAACCTTTAATGCATGGTTGAAACGGTTTCAACATTTACCGACACGTGATTATTCGATTGCCAGTATTCCCGAGCAAGGTTATGTGGAACTGGTGATTCGTCAGCAGCATACACCTGAAGGTTTAGGCTTGGGTTCAGGCTGGCTCACACAACGAGTACAGCTAGGTGAAATGGTACAGGCACGTATTCGTAGCAATCCACATTTTCACTTGCCATCAACCTCACAAGCATTGATTCTGATCGGAAATGGTACGGGGATTGCGGGGTTAATCAGTCATTTGCAGCAACGTGTTCAGCAGAAACAGGGGCAAAACTGGTTGATTTTTGGTGAACGTCAACAGCAGTATGATCATCTATATCGTGAGCAAATTGAACTGTGGCAACAACAGGGAAGTTTGACCCATGTTGATTATGCTTTTTCACGCGATCAGGCTGAAAAAATTTATGTCCAAGATCGACTATATCAACAAGCACAGCGTTTAAAAGACTGGGTTCAGGCGGGCGCAGCGATTTATGTCTGTGGCAGTTTGCAAGGCATGGGACAAGCGGTTGAACAGGCATTGTGTGAAATTTTGGGCAGTGATACGGTTGATGAACTGCGTCAACAACAGCGTTATCAGCGAGATGTGTATTAGCGCATCCCATAAAATAAAAAACCGATGCTTAGGCATCGGTTTTTTGTTCTTAGAACTTTTTCTCTAAAGTTAATAAGTAACTTGGAATAGATTTGGTCATCCGTGTTTCATACATGCTGCCATCGGATTGATTGGTTAAATATTCTTTATAGCGTGTACCCAATAAGTTGCGTGCGCTAAAGGTTAAGCCCCAACCATGATTAAAGGTTTTGGTGGTACTAAAATCTAGACCAACACGGGCATTGGTAGTGCGGTCATACAGCTGGCTAGCCAATCCACGGGTGAATTTCGGGGTATAACTTAAGTTGAAACTGGTCGAAACATGCATTGGTTTGTAGTTATATGAAATACCTGAGCTTGCTGTATAAGGTGCAACATCACTGGCAAGGCGTTCCTGTGTACCATCATCTACCGTTGCATGTACGGTAGAAAGTTGGGCATTCAGCATGAATGAATGTCCAGATCCTGTTTCTTTTAGGGCATATCGTCCAGTCAATTCAACACCATAAGTGACAGCCTTATCTTGGTTCTCTGGACGTTGCACGTAGCGTGAACCCTCGAGTGCAATCACATTTTCAATATAGTCTTTAATATTGCGGTAATAACCCGTCAAAGACACACCACCATTCGGGGCGTTATATTCCAGTGTTGATTCAAACGCCGAGATTTTTTCTGGGCGTAAGTCAGGATTTCCCCCTTTGTCAGGGTTGTTGAGAGAGCCTGCATCGCTGTCATTGGAAATGGTGACGGTTGGTACAAGGCTTTCCGCACGTGGGTTACGTACCGACTTGCTGAGGTTACTTTGCAAAGACCAATGATCATCAAATTCAAAGCGGTGTGCTAAAACTGGGCTGAGATTATGGTCTTGATAATCCACCAAGCCGCTACGCTGAATCCATTCTTGGCGTGCACCCAACGTGATGGTTTGACGTTCAGTCATGCGTAAACTGCCTTCAGCATATAATGCATAACGATCTTCATCGAGCGTATCAGTCAGGTTACTTTCAAGGCTGCTGGTGCGTGTATCAAAACCAAATTTTAACTCTTTATGATCATCAAATTTTCGAACACCATCATAAGCGAAACCATATTCATTAATCGTTTCATCGGTATAGGTTTCACGATGATTTGATGTGGTGAGTTGCGTTTCATTTTGATGTTCAGCAGAAAGACGCAGTTTATCTGAACCATTATCAGTTTTACGTTCATAACGTGTGTTTAGGCGAACGCTATCATTGTCATCATTTTGATATTGGCTGCTGCTGACATTCTTGCTTTTGGTGTCACGATAAAAAACTTCAGCCACCAATTTTTGTTCATCGTCCAAACTGTATTCTACACGTGGTGCAAACATGCGCATGGTGCGATCAGTATCTACGGTTTGTTCGCGTGTGCCCTGACTATTGGTGGTGGTACTGGTTGAGGTAGTATCAATCCACATCTGATTGGCAGATAAACTATATGTCCATGCCTGATCTTTACCATCGGCTTGCAGACTGACTTGACGACGACTTTCTTGCTGATCACTGACTGCAATATCTCCATATCCCACACGGAGATTACCATTCAGTAAGGTATCTAACGGCTCTTTCAAAATGATATTGATCACGGCAGAAGAAGCAACCGAGCCTTGTGCCACACTGGGTTGTTTGACCACTTCAATGCGTTCAATCATATCAGTGGTAATGGTATCGACAATTGACATGCCACCACGTGGTCCACCCTGTACAGGTTCGCCATTGATCAAGAATACAGGTGCGCTACCACCACGAAAACGCATGCCTGATGCAGCACCATTGCCTCGTGGGCCTTGCCCTGAACTTGGAATCTGAAAACCTGCGGCGCGACGTAGTGCATCGGTGACTGACTGATCGCCATATTTGAGCATTTCTTCGCGGGTAATGATGGTTTTTGGAATCGCACTCAAATCTTTATCGATGGCTTTTTTTGCACTTGCACTCACTTGAATGGTTTTTAGTGTGGTGACATCCTCTGATGTTTTATTTTGAGGCGCATCTTCCGCCCAACTTTGCATCGCGCATAAAGATAAAAGCAAAAAACTGACAGGAGGTATTTTTCGGTAGGTGCAAAAGTGCTTTGCCATGTGTAAATCCATGTATGATAATTTTATGACGTGCGTATATTAATTGATAATTATGAAGACAATGAGAATATTTACTTTAATTGTAGAACTTTATCTCATCGATTAATTTTGATTTATGTGAAAATTCAACTTTAGCTTATCATGTTATAAATCCAATAATATAATATTAATCAATTCATTATAAAAATATATTTTAGCGAAAATCGGATGATGAAGTTGCGATTTTAGGGTTAATTATTTTGATAGAAAAATCAGTGTATTCAATAAATTCTGTCAATCTATATTGTAATCAGCGATATTACATAAAAATGGGCTAACCGGAAAATGACCTTTTATCGGAATAAGGAATAAAAAACCAAAGATCTATAGTGGAATCTCTTGTTCTGACTGAAAAAATTGTGAATACTCAAGCCCGAAAATTTAGGCTGTAAGATTATCTTCTGGGGTTAGGCAATAATGGTGAATCGATATCCATTTTCACGTTTACAACAAGCGTTACTGGCAGTAAGTTCATGCTCATCTTTAGGGTTATTCACCCCAATATTGGCACATGCAGAAGATGATACTCAACAGTTGGCGACAATTACGATCAAAGCCGAAGCACAACACACGGCTTACTATCAACCTCAAGTCAACTTATCTGGTTTTACCCAGAAAAATATTGCTGCAATTCCAGCGTCAATTAGTACGGTGACGGCAGAGCGTATTGCAGATCAGCATGCTAAAACGTTAACTGATGTGGTAAAAAATGATGCCGCAGTTGGCGATGGCTATGCAGCGATTGGTTACTATCCCAACTTTGTAATGCGTGGTTTTGCTTTAAACCTTGGATCAAGCTATTTGCTGAATGGTAATTTGATTCGTGGTCAGCAAAATGTTGCACTCGAAAATAAAGAACAAGTCGAAATTTTAAAAGGCATTAGTGCGATTCAAAGCGGCATGTCGACACCAGGTGGTGTGGTGAACTATGTTACCAAGCGCCCGAAAGAGATTCATTCTGTCACTGTTGAAGCTGACAGTCATGGTAGCAATCGTGTGGCAACTGACTTCGGTGGTTTTCTGGGTGAAGATCAGCAGTTTGGTTATCGGGTCAATATTGCCAAAGAAGAAATGCACCCTTATGTTGAACATGCTAATGGTCAGCGTTTGTTTGGCTCTTTGGCTTTGGACTGGAAAATTTCAGATCGTTCAAAACTTGAATTTGATATTGAATCGCAGCGTCAGCGTCAGCGTTCTGTACCAGGTTATCAATTGCTCGATGGCACGACTGTACCAAGTGGTGTGAGTTCAAGTCGTTTACTCGGTTATCAAAGCTGGAGTAAACCAGTGACCGATGAAAGTTTAAATACCAGTCTCAAATATCGCTATAAAATCAATGATAACTGGACAGCCAATCTGATTGCTTCACAAAGTCGGGCAGTGGTCGATGATTATTCGTCATTTCCGTGGGGATGCTATAGCAGTATTTGTCAATATTCAGGTTTAGGAAATACCTTTGACCAAAACGGGAACTATGACATTTATGACTACCGCAACCCAAATGACACTTATATAACCAATCAATTTAAAGCAGGTTTGAATGGTCAGTTCAATACGGGAACATGGCAGCACAATGTCAGCGTAGAATTGTCGCAAACTTATAAGCGCCACGCACAATATGATGCAATTAATGTACTTGTCACAGATACACCTGAATCTACAGGGAATATTTATAGTGATCCTGTGACTTATACACCTAGTGAAAAAACATTGGGAAATCATTACAAATCGTTAGATAGTCAGCAAACAGCATTAAACTTGCTCGACCAAATTGATTTTAATGATGCATGGTCGGTTTTAGTCGGTGGTAAGTTATTGCATCTGAATGAAAACGCATATGATGCAGATGGTAATAACATCCGAGATACCCATTTTAATCGTTTCTTGCCGCAACTGGCCTTGATGTACCAGCCTTGGGAACATACCCATGTATATGTTTCTTATGTCAAAGGTTTAAGTGATGGTGGGCAAGCCCCTTGGTATGCTACTGGTAATTCTGCTAAAGGTATCGAAGGTAATGCCTACGAGACTTTAGCACCTGTGCATTCGACTCAGTATGAGTTGGGGATTAAGCAACAATGGCAAGCACTCCTTTTTACAGCAGCAATCTTTGATTTAAAACAGGACAATCAATATAACAATTCAGACAATTATTTTCTCACCGAAGGTGAACAGCATAATCTTGGTTTGGAGCTTGGTTTACAAGGTCGACTGACTCAAAACCTCGATATGACATCGACATTGGCTTTAACCCGTTCACGTTTAACAGGTACACAAACGGCTGAATATCAGGGTCATCAAACCCAGAACGTGCCAACCCTGCGTTTTGCGAGCCATTTGTCCTATCAAGTTCCACAAGTAGAAGGACTTCGCTTATTGGCAGGCATGCAGTACAGCAGCAGTAAATATGCGAATAAGTCTGGCACGGTGAAAGTCCCAAGTTATACTGTGTTTGATGCAGGCACAGCCTATAACTTCCGTGCTTATGGCTATGACAATACGCTTCGCTTTAACATCGACAACTTGTTCAATAAAAAATACTGGCGTGATGCAGGCAGTTTCTTAGGAGATGACTATTTGTTCCTTGGTGCGCCACGAACAGCTCAGTTGTCATGGACAGTGAACTTCTAACTAGAAAATTTAGATGGCTGTATTTACAAACTGCTTGGGCTAACTGCTCAGGCAGTTTTTTATTGTGGGTTACTGAATGTCTTGCTTGGACTAAAAATTGCATTGAGAATCCTGTTACACTCTAAAGAATTCAATTTATTTAAGTTAAAGTTAAAGTTACAGGATAGTGATGTCATACAATCAGTTATATATCAATGGTCAATGGCTTACACCCAAAAATGGGCGAACGTTTAGCAGCATTGATCCGAGTAATGAACAAGAAATAGCCCAAGTGGCTGCGGCTTCCGTTGAAGATGCTGAACTGGCTGTACAAGCAGCGCGGCAGGCATTTGACCAGACTGACTGGTCACAGCAGCCAAAACAACGTGCAGTTTATTTGCGTGCGATTGCGCAGGAAATTCGTCAGCAATTAGATCAGTTAGCTGAAATTGAAGTTCGGGACAACGGTAAACCTTTACCTGAAGCAGTTTGGGATATTCAGGATGCGGCAGGTTGCTTCGATTTTTATGCCGATCTTGCCGAACAACTTGCTGAAAATCAAGATGAACAGATTCCACTTTCCGATGAGCGCTTTAGTAGTGTGGTGTGTAAGGAAGCGGTAGGCGTGGCATGTGCGATTATTCCATGGAACTATCCACTGTTGATGGCGGCTTGGAAAGTTGCACCTGCATTGGCTGCAGGCTGTACGCTCATTTTAAAACCTGCTGAAGCGACCTCACTGACTGCCATGGAATTAGGACGAATCGCAGAAAAAGTCGGTTTGCCAGCAGGGGTGTTGAATATTGTCACAGGTATTGGTAGTGAAATTGGGCCGTATTTGACGGCACATCCAGAAATCGACAAAGTGGCTTTTACAGGCAGTGTACCTATCGGTAAGCAGATCATGCAGTCAGCTGCACATAGTGTCAAAAACTTGAGTCTTGAACTCGGCGGTAAATCTGCATTTATTATTTTCGCTGACAGTGATCTTGATGCTGCGGTGGAATGGATTATGTTTGGTATTTTCTGGAACCAAGGGCAGGTCTGTTCAGCAACGTCTAGAGTCTTGGTCGAGCAAGCCATCTATCCAGAGCTTCTCAAACGACTGGCTGAAGCTGCACAGAAAATCAAAATTGGTCAAGGTTTGGAAGCCGATGTCAAACTTGGACCTTTGGTCAATGCCAAGCAATATCAACAGGTCATGAATGCCATTCAACAAGGAAAACAGGATGGAGTAACGCTGATGAGTGGAGGGAAACGCCCTGCACATCTTGCACAAGGTTATTATGTTGAACCTACGATTTTTATGGATGTCCCAGTAGAACATCCTTTATGGACAGATGAAATTTTTGGTCCTGTCGTTGCGATTCGTGCTTTTGAAACTGAACAAGAGGCGATTCAACTGGCGAATCAATCTATTTTTGGTTTAGCTGGTGCAGTCATGTCAAAGGACATGGCTCGTTGTCAGCGTGTTGCAGGTAAATTACGTGCTGGGATCATTTGGATTAACTGTTCACAACCAACGTTTACTGAAGCACCTTGGGGTGGTTATAAGCAAAGTGGTATTGGACGTGAGCTTGGAATCTGGGGATTAGAAAATTATTTAGAAATCAAGCAAATCACCAGTTATGACAGTGATCAGCCTTGGGGATGGTATAACTCATAATCTAAAATGGACAATCCCCTGATTCAATCTATCAGGGGTGTTAAATTTCCTAAGATACTGAATCTAAATTAAAATAATTTTTGAGCTTGCGTATATTTGCTCGATATCTTTAAGTTGACGATACATTTGCCAACTGCACAAAGTGAGCATGCTTTTCAGTCTGGACGGGCTTTGTTGCACAAAGATTTAAAAACTATGATTTCCCATATCTACTCAAATTTAAGTGACAACTCGGGTGTGAGGTCTGCCTAAATCGGTAAATCTATTTAATACTGCCACTCGTGCATGAATCTCATTGACTTGGCTTTGAAAGTTTCTCGCACT
>NZ_BKNN01000042.1 GCF_008993995.1 Acinetobacter brisouii | reverse complement strand
ATCATTTGTACTTTACTAAAAGTACTAAATCTGGCTCATTAATCTTACTGACTAAAAATTCGCTCAAATAAACTTCGAGAAATTTCTACCAATTCAATCAATGAAATATATTTTCGACTGATCAACTAGTAAAAATCCACACAAGTTGTTCTTCCAATTCTCTTAATGATCTTCTTTCTATCTCATCAATAAAAAGATAACGCAATCTTAAAATCTCTCACCCTAGAGCGAAGATTTGTTTCATCAATTGCGTTGGGATGAATGCATTATAGGGGATTTTTTGCAGCACGCAAGTGCATTTTTATGCGTGCTGCATCGAGTGTATTTATTTTACACACATATTTAAATTAAGTTGTTGATTTTTATTGTTTTAAAATTTATTTATTTTTTAGCACTTTTGCTCACTATCTGCACACTCTGAATAATAATAGGTTTAACAGGTACATTTTGGTGCACACCATAATTAGTTGTTGCTACCTTAGAGATTCGATCTACAACATCCATGCCTTTTACAACCTTAGCAAAGACCGCATATCCGCTATCAAAAGTGCCTCGGTCTAATGATTTGTTATCTACAGTATTAATAAAGAATTGACTGGTTGCAGAATTCGGGTCATTGGTACGTGCCATCGCAAGTGTGCCACGTACATTGTGAAGACCGTTATAGGATTCATTTTTAATTGGCGCATTGCCTGACTTCTCCACCATACGAGTTGTCATGCCACCGCCTTGAATCATAAAACCAGGAATGACGCGATGAAAAACAGTTCCTGAATAAAAGTTACTTTTTACGTAATTTTTAAAGTTTTGAGTCGTTACTGGTGCTTGCTGATCGAAAAGCTCAATTTCAATGTTGCCCATATTGGTTTTCATATCAACAAAGGTATTGGCAAACGTAACTTGCCCTATTAATAGTAATCCTAAACCGAGTACCTGTTTTTTCATGTCATCAACCTTTTTATAAAAGTTTGATTAGTCTAATTGAGTTTAGTGTATTTTTCTTTTGTATCTCAGTTATAGACGTTCCACGTGAAACTTAGATGACATTAATTTAAAAACTGCTTAAATAATTGTGAAATTTCGATCCAGTCATTTTTTGATTGATATGACACAGAAGTTAAATTTATAAACCCATGTAATTGATGTGCATAATTTCGATGACAGACCTTTACATTGGCCTGCTGTAATAACTGCGCATAGTGTGCACCTTCATCATGTAAAATATCATGCCCTGCTGTTACTAAAAAACAGGGCCCTGAGCGATCAAGTTGGGCATAGATAGGGGAAACCAAGGGATCATCTAATTCAAGTTGACTACTGAGTACATAATGCTGTGTAACTTGATCTACATCACCCTCAGTTAACAATAGCCCAGCTTTATATTTAAAAAACGACGGGTAACGACTTTTAAAGTCCACAGTAGGATAAATGAGAAGTTGGGCAATTGGCGCATGTAAATGTTGCTTTAAACGTTGTGCCAACACTGTACTCATATTTGCGCCTGCACTATCTCCCGCAACAGCAATGGCATTTGGCTGAATATTAAATCGGTCTTGATGTTGCCATATCCAATGCCATGCCATTTCACAAGTTTCTATAATTTGCTGAGCCGTAGCCTCTGGAGCGAGAGGATAATCAACACTCAGGACTTGGCAGCCACTATATTTAGCCAAAATTCGACAGGCTTCATCATGCGTATCCAAATTTCCAAGAACAAACCCTCCCCCATGAAAAAATACAATCATTGGGCAAGCCTGCTGTGGTGATGGATGATAATGCCGTACTGGCAATAGTCTATGATTTAAAGATAGGCTGAAATCCTGAACCAATGCTAACTGTGTTGGTTGATAAATCAATTCACTCATACTTTTGACAAAATCATTTCGTGAGTTTTGCAAATTAGATGAGATTAAGCCTCGATAACCCTGTTGATGCTGATATGCCATTAGACACTTTAGTGTAGGATCAAGTTCGGGGTAATCCCATGGCACATTCATGCTTCTATATAGTTGTTGTTTTAGATATGTTGGTAAATAGTTAAGACCTTGTGCAAGCAGTGCTGTTCTTTTTTTCCAAATCTGCTCAAGCATTATCACGCCCATCCAAATTTTTTTAATTTTGAATGTTTATTCTATCCGATAAAACAACAATGAAACGCTGTTGTTTTCAACAATTCATTGCTGTTGTTTTTCATCACTTGTCGTCAGCTTTTAATACGTTGCCTTATGGGGCATTGGTTGCTGTGGTATTGGTGGTAGGTGTTGTTGCTTGTTGCCCCAAGCTGGCATCTACATTTGCAGAAGTAGAAACAACAGGTGTTTGTGCCTGAGCATCTACCGATGTTGAAGCAGTCATAGGTGTTGGTGTATCTGAACTTTGATTGGCTTCATGCGATGCACAACCAACTGCTGAAAAGGCAAATCCTGCAACAGTCAAAGATAAGACAGCTAATTTTTTCATCATCACTCTCTACATAATTAAAAACTAAAAAAAGAAAAAGCTCGTTCAACGAGTAGCAGCATCATCGCTAAGTCAGATCAGGTAACAATATGAGTGAAATGCTATATTTTTTTAATAAACTTTATGCTTATGCAACGCTTCTGTGATTGATCAGCCAAATAACTACATTGTAAATTTCCGATATTTCTCGGTGACTTTCATCAAATTTTTTATTGTTTCAATACTTTTTGACTTTTCAGGCAGCTAAAAAATGTTGGAAATGACTTTTTAAATTTTATAAAAAATAACAGATCGTCAACAGTCATTGAGAATTTTTCTCACATAATCATCTGTTTTCTTTTCAAGTCTATTCAAACTTAGCCTAAATTTTCCATGACTTTTGAAGATTTCCATGAGAGATCATTTAGATAATTTGATCTGATTTTTGAAATATCACATCGAAAGCCGTATTTTCTCCTGAATCTGTAAAATTAAAAGCTTTAAATCAAACAGAGTGCTTGAATTTTCTCATACTGCCCATACTTCTATTCTAAGAAAAGAAACCCAAACCATGGCAGTTCAGAATTTATGCAGTTGCACCACTGACGCCCAAGGACTGCACATGTTTAAAAACCTGTTTAAGCGGAGATCATCAATGGCGAATGAGCAAACTGAACAAACTCAAGACCTAGAGCAAGAACAACTTGAGCATGCTGAACAATCGCAAACTGAACCCACCGTTGAAGATTTACACACAAAAATCAACAAGCTTGAAGAAAATCTGAAGCTTGAAAAAGCACGTGCTGCCAATGCGATTTATGAAGCTGAGAAAGTTAAAGAGCGTGTTGAACGCGAAGCAGATGCAGCGAAAAAGTTTGCAGTTGAGAAGTTTGCAAAAAGCTTACTCGACTCAGTTGATAATTTAGAACGTGCTATTCAAGCCGCTGGTGAAGAAGAAAGCCCTGTTCTTGAGGGGGTAAAACTCACTCTAAAATCGCTAACGACTGCTCTAGAAAAATTCGAAGTGGTCGCTGTTGATACAGAAAATGGTTTTAATGCCGATCTTCATCAGGCTGTGGGTATCGACCCAACTGCGAAAGCAGGTGAAATTGGTAACGTGCTACAAAAAGGCTATACCCTTTCAGGTCGTCTATTGCGCCCTGCAATGGTGACGGTTGGTCAATAAGCCTACAAATTACAGGGTTTTCCATTTTTTTCACAAAATCTGCTTGAAAAAAATGGATTCACTCTCATATCGAATAACAAGCATAAACAATTGCAAATTTTTTTGAGGAACACATTAAATGGCTAAAATCATTGGTATTGACTTGGGTACAACCAACTCATGTGTTGCAGTACTTGAAGGCGACAAAGTAAAAGTAATCGAAAACGCTGAAGGCGCACGTACAACTCCATCGATCATTGCTTATAAAGATGGCGAGATCTTAGTTGGTCAAAGTGCTAAGCGTCAGGCAGTAACAAACCCTAAAAATACATTATTCGCGATCAAGCGTTTAATTGGTCGTCGTTATGAAGATCAAGCAGTACAAAAAGACATCGGTCTTGTACCGTATAAAATCATCAAAGCAGATAATGGTGATGCTTGGGTTGAAGTAAACGATAAAAAATTAGCACCTCAACAGATCTCTGCTGAAATCTTGAAAAAGATGAAAAAAACTGCAGAAGATTATTTAGGTGAAACAGTAACTGAAGCGGTAATTACTGTTCCTGCATACTTCAACGATGCACAACGTCAAGCAACTAAAGATGCGGGTAAAATCGCTGGTTTAGATGTTAAACGTATCATTAACGAACCAACTGCTGCTGCACTTGCGTTCGGTATGGACAAAAAAGAAGGCGACCGTAAAGTTGCAGTTTACGACTTAGGTGGTGGTACTTTTGACGTATCTATCATTGAAATCGCGGATCTTGATGGCGACCAACAAATCGAAGTATTGTCTACAAACGGTGATACTTTCCTTGGTGGTGAAGACTTCGATAACGCGTTAATTGAATACTTGGTTGAAGAATTCAAGAAAGAACAAAACGTAAACTTGAAAAACGATCCACTTGCGTTACAACGTTTGAAAGAAGCTGCTGAAAAAGCAAAAATCGAGCTTTCTTCTTCGAATGCAACTGAAATCAACCTTCCATACATCACTGCTGATGCGACTGGTCCTAAACACTTAGTGATCAACGTAACTCGTGCAAAACTTGAAGGTTTAGTTGCTGATTTAGTTGCTCGTACGATTGAACCTTGTAAGATTGCACTTAAAGATGCTGGTCTTTCGACTTCTGACATCTCTGACGTGATCTTGGTCGGTGGTCAAACCCGTATGCCGCTTGTACAACAAAAAGTACAAGAATTCTTCGGTAAAGAGCCACGTAAAGACGTGAACCCTGACGAAGCAGTTGCTATCGGTGCTGCAATTCAAGGTGCTGTATTATCTGGTGACAAGAATGACGTATTACTTCTTGACGTAACACCATTAACTTTAGGTATTGAAACAATGGGCGGTGTATTAACACCAATCATTGAGAAAAACACGACGATTCCTGCGAAGAAATCACAAGTGTTCTCTACTGCTGCTGACAACCAACCAGCAGTAGATATTTCTGTTTACCAAGGTGAGCGTAAAATTGCGCAACAAAACAAATTGTTGGGTAACTTCCAGTTGGGTGATATCCCTCCTGCGCCACGTGGTGTTCCACAAATCGAAGTATCATTCGACATCAATGCGGATGGTATCTTGAAAGTATCTGCAAAAGATAAGAGCACTGGTAAAGAGCAATCGATCCAGATTAAAGCAAACTCAGGTTTGTCTGATGCTGAAATCGAAGCCATGATCCGTGATGCTGAAGCGAATGCTGAAGAAGACCGTAAGTTTGAAGAACTTGCAAAAGCACGTAACGAAGCAGATGCTTTAGTTGCAAGTGCAAACAAAGCAGTGAAAGATCTTGGTGATAAAGTCACTGAAGATGAAAAAACTGCGGTAAGCACTGCTGTTTCTGAACTTGAAGCTGCAACCAAAGAAAATGACGTTGAAGCAATCAAAGCAAAAACTGAAGCGCTTCAAAACATCATTATGCCAATCACCCAACGTGCTTATGAACAAGCACAAGGTGCTGAAGGTGGTGCACAAGGTTTTGATCCAAATGCATTCCAAGGTGGTCAAGCTGCTCAACAGCAAAAAGCAGATGATGGCGTTGTTGATGCTGAATTCACTGAAGTTAAAGATGATAAAAAATAATTTATCGCTTTAATTCTAAAAAACCGCGCTTTATGCGCGGTTTTTTTATATCTGATACATCAAAAAATCTGTACAGATTTTCAAATTGACTCTCTTTATAATTTGCAGCGCTTAGGTATTTGGTCATGACATGAAGTTCAAACAATTCTTACAATCAGAAAAAGTGCTCTATATCGGTAAAATTCTCAGTTGTGCTGTGGTGATTACACTACTTTCGATTATTTTCGATAAAGACAAAACCACCAATTTTTTTGTTTGGGCTTCTTTAACCGCTTTTTCCACTCTCCAATTTAGTCGAAAAACCAAAGTCTATTTTAACCAGATCATGGGGAATATGATTGGCTCAGTAATTGGAATGATTATTTGGATGTTGATGTCGAGTGTTTCAGCACATTTGTATTATATTAATCTGGAATACTGGTTTCTAATTCTCGGCATCTTTGTCACGACATTGCTCTGTATTATGCTCAATCACAGTGAGTATTGCGGGATTGCCTTGTCGAGTTTTTTAATCGTGACGATTTATGATGTGGCACATCACACGATTGAAGGTGCATTATCACGTATTTTATTTTGTATTATTGGCTGTTTAATTGCCTATATGGTCGACCTGATCAGCCGAAAACTGGAACAAAAGTTTCATATCATCATTGGCGAAGAAGAGCCTTAATCTACCGAATGCTAAAAATTTAATATAAAGGCACATCATATAATGCAAATAGGACGCTTATTTTTTGCACTTCCAATTTTGTTTTGGGGCTACCAAATTGTCCAGTATCCACAAGTTCGCCTCAATCCGATCAGTACCCGTCTCATTCACCCACTCGATACCCGTTTACATTTTAAAATTGGGGAAGTTGATCCTCGTTTTCATTTATCTCGCAGTGAACTGGAAAATTTAGCACAGCAGGCTGCTGATATTTGGCAACAAGGTACTGGGCGAAGCTGGTTTGTCTACGATCCTCATGCACGCCTCACGATTAACTTGATTTATGACCAAAGACAGCAACAAACTACGCAACGACTAAGTGAACTAGAAAAAATCCAAAACACACAACATCAACAACAAGACCAAGTACAAAATATTCATCAATATAAATCTGAAATTGAGCAATCACAGCAACGAATTGATGCCAAACAAGCCCTTTTTCAGCAACAACTACAACGCTATAACCAAATCATTGCTCAAGTTAATCAGCAAGGGGGTGCTCGTCCCGAATTTAAACAGCAGTTAGATCAGCAAAAATATGCACTAGAACAAATGCAAGCTGAACTCAATCAGATGGTCATACAACACAATCAGTTGGTTTCACAATCTAACTCTCAGGTTGAAAGTTACAATCAAGCCAATCACAACATGAACCAGTCGATCGAAAGCTACAACAAAAACTATGCAGCACGTGAATTTGATAAAGGTCTTTTTAATGGGCACAGCATCAATATTTATGAATTTGAAAATCAGGCTGATTTACGCTTGGTCATCGCCCATGAACTTGGACATGCTTTAGGATTGGCACATACCCAGCATAATCCACACGCATTGATGTATCCGATATTACGAGATCAAAATCTTGAACATTTTCAATTAACAACTGATGATTTACAGTTATTAAAAACCAATCCACTTTGGAAAAAAATTTTAAGCCCATTCAGCTCATAAAGCCTGAATCCTGATAAATTTCATGCTATGGTTATAGAAAAATACCTTGTAGTCTATGGAGATCGGCGTGAGTTATTATCATATTGTTGTTGAAGTGAATGATCATATCAGTACGATCGAAGAAACTCGTGATATTGAACTCTTTAATATTGAAGACCTCGCACCTTATCTACATGCGCTGCTACTTCCCTACTTTAATAAACAAATGATTGAATTTGAAGATGAAAATATTCTATTTGAAGATATTCTTCATCTTGAAATCAAGCAAACACAAATGCCGATTGAGTATTTGATTGAAGAAGAACAAAAAGAGTTACCAAGTGATACCGATGTCACCATTACTGCTCACGAAATCTTTAATGACCGTGAACTGAGTCAAGATGTCACCAAAGTCATTTTTGATGTGCTAGATGCCGTCAAAATTGATCGTGAAGCATTCTAATCTGTACCGTATAAAAAGGTCTGAACAATCAGACCTTTTTTATAATTAATCAATTACTGCATCATTTTTGCAGCTTGCTCCTGACGCAATGCTTGTAAAATTTTCTGCCCTGCCCGACCTGTTGCAGACAGACCTAAGCGTTGTTGTTCCTGCTGAATCGCTTGACGGGTTTTATCGCCGACCAAACCATCTGCTTCACCAATGTCATAACCTTTATTTAATAAAATCTGCTGAATTTCACGACGCTCTGCACGTGATGTTCCTGCATCATCAGTTGGCCATACCGTTTTAAATTCGCCTTGTCCTTGTAAACGATCCGATAAATGCGCAATTGCCAAAGCATAACTTTCCGCAGCGTTATAACTGTAAATAGCATCGAAGTTTTTAAACACCAAGAATACAGGCCCATTTGCACCCGCTGGCGCCATTAAACCTGCTGGTGTTGTCTGTGTTAAATTACCTTGAATTAAAGCTGAACCATCGGCACGAACCAAACCTTGCCCAAGCCAATAACTCAGTGGTTTCTTGTTACGACGTCCCTCACCTGCAATTGACATATTCAGCGGCAATTTCACTTCAAAGCCCCAAGGCAAGCCTGTTTGCCAACCTGATTTTTTCAAAAAGTTGGCCGTTGATGCCAATGCATCAGGCACACTTGAAACCAAATCACGACGACCATCACCATCAAAATCAACTGCTAAACGTTCATAAGTCGATGGCATAAACTGGGTATGCCCAAAAGCGCCCGCCCATGAGCCTTTGAGTTGGTCTACGGTTAAATCACCGCGTTGTAAAATTCGCATCGCTGCGAAAAACTCACCACGGAAATAACCTTGACGACGCCCTTCACAACTCAGTGTGCCCAGTGCTTGTAGCAACGGATATTTTCCAGAAATATCGCCATAGTTACTTTCAACCCCCCACACTGCAACAATGGTTTCCACGGGTACACCATAGACTTGTGATGCACGATTCAAAACATCACGGTATTGGGCGATTTTCTGCTGCCCTTTTTGGACTCGCTCATCATCGACCAATCCTGATAAATAGTCCCAAATCGGTGTTGAGAATTCAGGTTGATAATTGAGTTTTTCTAAAACAGATTCATCGGGGGTTAAATTTTGGGTGTATTGAGTATAAGTCTGATCACTCACGCCCGATGCGAGGGCTTGGGAACGCAAACCTGCAAGGCATTGTTGAAACTGAGATTGTGCAGATATATCGGGAGTTTTACTGAGTGGTGCAATTGAGGAAGATGAACCACTTTGGTCACTGACACCATTAATGATGAGTTCTGCTTGTGCATGGGTGATTGTTAGAAAAATACTACCGACAAGAAAAGAAAAACGTCGCATGATCTTGATTGCCATTTTAGATTCAAATTATTGGGCTACCATACCACCATCCCCTCAAAATAACGATGCAATTTAAATTCAAATGTACAAATACTCGCAAATCGGTTGCATTTCTTTACTTTGAATTTAAATTCAAACTTTTAAACCTAAAGAATGAATTCATTTTTCAGATTTAAATTTAAAAATAAACTCAAGAAAATCACAGTGTGGATAACCTGTTTTTTAATCAAATATATTTACTAAGATTTTGTTTTATATTTAAATTTATTCAAAAAAACCGATGCTGTTAACTCGTTGTAAAACTTTAAAAACAGTCATGAAATTTTAACTTTGAATTCAAATTTTTTGAATTTAAATTCAAAACAGCATTTTTAAATTTAAATTCATTAATTGGTCGATTTATTTATCCACATTGAATGTGGTTTTGAATTTAAAACGGCGGCTATCTTGCCTGAGAAACAGATATAAAAAAAGCGCTTGCCGAAACAAACGCTTTTTTTAACAACAATCTAGCTTTAAATGCTCATATCTTGAGTCAATGCCAAAGGCTCAGGCAAAATGCTAGCCAATTGACGGCATAAAACTGTTAATTGTGCAGCATCAACAGGCATCAGCGTAATATGTCCAAGCTTACGACCCTGACGCTCTGTTTTGTTGTACAGATGCAAATGTGCGCCATCCAACGCCAGAACATCTTCAGTTTTTGGATGCTGACCAATGATATTGATCATCACGGTTGGACGTACCACCTCGGTTGAACCGAGTGGCAAACCTGCAACGGCGCGAATGTGGTTTTCAAACTGAGAACAGACTGCACCTTCAATCGACCAGTGTCCTGAGTTATGTACACGTGGTGCCATTTCATTGGCATATAAACCTTGTTCTGTCACAAACAGTTCAAGGGTCAGCACACCGACATAATTCAAATGGTTCAACAAACGGGTAATGTAATCTTGTGCCATAGGTTGTAAGTCTGCACTGTTTGGTGCAGGCACAATCGAATGCGACAAGATACCGTTATGATGATGGTTTTCAGCCAATGCCCATGTTTTGACATCGCCATTTTGACCACGTACCGCAATAATCGACACTTCGCGAGAGAACTTCACAAAGCTTTCAGCAATCAGACTTTTTGCAGGCCCAAGTTCTGCCCAAGCAGTATCAATTTGATCTTCTGAACGTAAAACAAACTGACCTTTACCGTCATAACCACCCGTCGCAGTTTTCAAGACAATCGGTAAGCCAAGATCAACCACAGCCTGTTTCAAGCTTTCAAGGCTATCGACTGCACGGTATGGTGCAACAGGAATAGCTAATTGATCAAACAATGCTTTTTCAAGCAAACGGTTTTGTGCAGTCGCCAATGCCTGACGTGGTGGATGCAATTGCTTGCTTTGCGTCAAAATATCAACATCAGTCAAAGGTGTATTTTCAAACTCTAGGCTAAACACATCTGCGCTGTCGATAAACTGCTGCAAACCCTGTTCAGTTTGGCTTGAGATCACTTGACCCATTGCCGAAGAAGGGCAATCTGTATTGGCTTCAAAGAAAGTACATTGAATATTGAGTGGTAACGCAGCCTGAGCCATCATGCGACCCAATTGACCACCACCAAAAATACCGATGGTTTTGTTCATGTGGCTAGCCTCGTTTATACCTGACCGGGAATGTTATTGTTGGCAACTTTTGCTGTTTGTGCATCACGGAAATCTGCAACATTTTTTGCGATATCAGGGCGTGTCAAACCTAAAATTTGTGCTGCCATAATGGCTGCATTGGTTGCACCCGCAGGGCCAATCGCCAATGTACCCACCGCAATACCTGCTGGCATTTGTACAATCGAAAGGAGAGAGTCAACACCATTTAAAATGGATGATTTAACCGGAACACCCAAAACTGGAAGATCAGTTTTTGCTGCGCACATTCCTGGTAAATGCGCTGCGCCGCCTGCACCTGCAATAATCACCTGAATACCGCGCTCACGGGCAGTTTCAGCATATTCAAACAAACGGTCTGGGGTACGGTGTGCAGACACCACTTCAGCTTCAAAAGGGACGCCAAGCTGTTTGAGCATATTGGCAGTGTGTTCTAAGGTTGCCCAATCAGATTGAGAACCCATAATAATTCCAACTAAAGGTTGAGCGTCTGGAGCTGCGACCGTATTCATTGATATTTCCAAAGCGTAAGTAGATCAATGCGCTTAGCAAAGCCAAGAAGTGCATTGCATAGATATTAGGGCACACTAGTATAGCTTGTTTTTTCATCCTCTCCAAAAATACTCATCACTTGCCTGAGAATTTCTGATTTATTGACTCCGAAATACAAAATACACACAGCCGAGCAGACAGCAACCCGCCCATAAATAATCCAGCTTAAACGGTTGTTTAAATAAAAACAGCATGAAGGGCACAAACACCAATAAAGTCACGACTTCTTGGCTAATTTTCATTTCGCCCATGCTAAAGCCCTGTTGAGCAAGTAGGCGAGTGGCTGGAATCATAAAACTGTATTCGAGTAGGGCAATACACCAACCAAAAAGAATCGCTTTCCAAAGTGGTGCTGCATGTAAAAACTTTAAATGTCCGTACCATGCCAAAGTCATAAAACAGTTGGAAATGATCAATAAAATAAAGGGCAGGGAAAGAGAAACTGGCACGTCATCACACATCTAAACATTTCAATGACTGGTTACCTTAACATATTGAATGTCATTGAGATTAATTTTATAGTAACAGCAACCATGAAAAATATCTGTGGTTACATATCTTTATTTTGGACATGAGAAAAATTCCTCTAAGATGAAAATCCATTTATTTAATGATGATCATCATCCATGTCGAGTTTGACCGAACTGAATCACGATCTATTTACAATGATTTATATGTCATGGCGTCATTCGATATGGGCATTTGAAGCTGCCTCATTTTTTTCGCATCATCTCACCACAATTTTAGCTGTGCTGTTATTGCTCAGCACTTTACTCAAAAAAGGCTATCCCACTTTATTTTTAAAAGCACTTGTTGTCACGCTATGTGCTTCCGTTATTAACTATCTTATTGATCATACTTTGTATTTTCCTCGACCTTTTATGTTGGGTCTAGGAGATAATCATATTAAACATTCAGATGACAATTCATTTCCAAGCAGCCATATGCTGATTATTAGTACCATTACCTTTGCCTATCTTTTTTCTTCAAAACGCTGGATTGGCTGTGGTTTGCTCTTGGCAGCATTCGCGATTGGCTGGTCACGGATTTATTTTGGCGTGCATTTTCCTTTTGATATTTTAGGTTCGCTACTGATTGCACTTGGTTTAAATTTTACGGCTTATTGTATTCTTCGTCGTCAAGCCCCTCAATGGATCGGCTAACACAACAACTTCTCACGCATTGTGACTATCTTTTCAAATATAGCCTTGCTATGGTTGCCAATAATTTCAAATAAACACACGATTCAACAGATCGGGAACAGTGGAGTAGGCGAGCGATGCATCTGCATATTTTGGGTATTTGTGGCACTTTTATGGGCTCATTGGCACTTTTAGCCCGCGATCTTGGGCATACCGTGACAGGGTCAGACCAAAACGTTTATCCACCGATGTCGACCCAACTGGAAAATGCAGGCATTACCTTAATGCAAGGCTATGATCGTAGCCATTTGCAGCCACATCCTGATTTGGTGATTGTCGGAAATGCCATGAAACGTGGTATTGATGCTGTGGAATATATGCTGAATGCTGGCTTACCGTACATTTCAGGGCCACAGTTTTTAGCCGATCATGTCTTGCAAGGTAAACATGTACTCGGTGTCGCAGGAACACATGGTAAAACCACGACGACGACTATGCTTGCTTGGGTATTAGATCAGGCAGGTCTTAATCCTGGTTTTCTAATCGGTGGTGTTCCACTTGGCTTTAGTCAAAGTGCGCGTTTGGGTGGCGGTCAATATTTCTGTGTTGAAGCCGATGAATATGATTCTGCATTTTTCGATAAACGCTCTAAGTTCGTACATTACCACCCAAAAACTGCGATCTTGAATAACCTTGAATTTGACCATGCCGACATTTTTGATGATCTGGCCGCGATTCAAAAACAATTCCATCACTTAGTCCGTACCATTCCAAGTGAAGGGCGCATTATTGCACCAATCACTGAAAGCAATATTGATACTGTTTTAGAGATGGGCTGCTGGACACCTGTGGTGCGTACCAGTCTTGCTACCCATGAGAAAGCGGAACTCTCAGCCGAACTCGTTTCTGCGGATGGCAGTCATTTCAAAGTCCTACAGCATGGCGAAGTGAAAGCCGAAGTTCAGTGGAATATGACAGGACAACACAGTGTTGCCAACGCACTGGCGACTATTGCTGCGGCGGAACATGTTGGAGTTTCGATTGAGCAGGCTTGTGCTGCCTTATCTTGTTTTGGTGGGGTCAAACGCCGTATGGAGTTGCTCGACACCGTGCATGGCATCGAAGTTTATGATGACTTTGCTCATCACCCTACTGCAATTGAAACCACACTCGACGGCGCACGTAAACGTCTCGGTGAACGCAAACTTTGGGCGATCATTGAACCTCGTTCCAATACGATGCGTATGGGCAGCCATAAAGATCTGCTGGCGCAGTCTGCGCGTTTAGCCGATGACGTAATTTGGTATCAACCAGAAGGACTAGATTGGGATTTACAGCCTGTGGTCGATGCTGCACCTAACCGAGCAACTGTGGCACGCTCGCTAGATCAGATCATTTCAACAATCTGCCAACAAGCAGGTGAGGGCGATGCTGTTGTGATAATGTCGAATGGTGGATTTGGTGGATTACATCAAAAATTGATCGCGGCCTTAAAAACTCAATAAGCATGTAAAATCAAAATTAAGCAGTGTTTAAACACTGCTTTTTTTTATCGTTATAAAAAATTCAAACTGTATTAAAAAACAGCAATTATTACAAAACTGTAACTTTTCTATTTTATTGGATTGAAATGATTTCTTTATGATAGCTCGATTTGATTCGAGGCTTTGGCTCATGCCCATGTCATTTGAAGCACTCAATTTAACTTGGTTCGAGAAAATCAATGCATCGCAAAATACTAGCAATGCCATGATTGATCTTGCGATTTTTATTGCCAATGATGTGCTTTATCTGCTGATTTTGTTCTTATTGTTTCTCTGGTTTTATGGTGATCAACAGTTGAAAGAACGGGCTCTGAGAGCTGTTTTTTTTACAGCGATTGCACTCGGTATTGGTTTTATTATTTCAACGCTCTACTACCATCCAAGACCCTTTGTGATGGGTGTAGGTCGCACATTGATTTATCATGCTCCAAATGCCTCTTTTCCAAGCGATCATATGCTAATTTTTAGCACGATCGCTTGGTCTTACCTATTTTCTGGACGTAAATTTGCAGGAAGTTTACTGTTAGTTTTAGCAGGTTTAGTCGCTTGGTCACGTGTCTATCTGGGCGTGCATTTCCCAATGGATATGCTCGGTGCATTTTCTATTGCTTTCTTGGTCAACATTTTAGGCATCTGGATTTGGAAACTTGCAGGTCAATTTATCCTAGAAAGCAGCACCCAGTTATATGCCACTGTGTGTAAACCTCTATTGGAAAAAGGCTGGATTAAATAAACCAGCATACTCTGCCAAATATGTAAGCAAGGTGATGACCTCTCCATCAACACCTTGCTTTTTTTAAATTTTTCTTTCTAATTTAAATAATTTCAATGACAAAACCATGTCAGTAAAATGACAGTTCTTTGAAAAATCAGTCCAAAACAATATAAGCATTTTCAAAGTGATTTTCTTTGAAATTGCCTTGAACCAAATGTACGGCATAACCATCAATCAAATCTAAAGCCAGACATTCATCAATATCAATTACTGCATCGGTATGTGCTTTACGCCAGTGCTGTTCAATATGCAGTTTACCTTGTTGTTTGGCATCGGCAGGGTTCATACCTGCGACCACCACATAGCGGTGAAACTCACCAAACTCATCTGCCAGATAAGCTCCTAAATTAATCAGGTATAGCTTTAACTGGCTCCGCATGGGCTTGGAATATGGCACAATTTCAACCCGATAGTTCACACCTTGATATTGCACGCCACGAATACACATCCACGCATCAATATGCAAACCTTGTGGTACGCCAAACCAACGCTGCTTAAGCTGTGGATAACTTTGTTCAAGCTGCGGATAAATCACAGGGATAATATCATGGACTTCAACACGTGCCTGCGCATGCTTTCCACCAAGCAGCACAATAAATAATTGAGGTTCTGTCATGATATTTAACCTTACATCTTATAGTGTAGAAAAAAATTGCACCTGTATAAAAATTATGCCATTCTAGTTATACATTAGGATTTACGAAATTAAGTTTGACAAGGGGAGTAGCCTCCTCCAAACGTAACTGCACTATCATAACAAACATAGTAAAAGTTACGTGTCAGATATCGTCAATACACTTTGCAAAAAGTCGGTATCTGAGCATCATACCTAGTGTGATGTAGGCAAGACCTTGATCATGTTGACACAGATGTTTTTTCATCTGGCGACAGGTCAAGGTTTTTTTATAGATACCACCCGACCCAAGCCAGATGATGAGGAGAACACTCATGCAATCTATTGGCAGTCTCGGACTCTATCTGGCATTTTTTGGCATTGTTGCCATCATGCTGATCATTGATTTTATCGGTTTCAAAAACAATAAATCAGACCAAGTTTCATTGAAACAAGCTGGTTACTGGAGTATTGCTTGGGTGTCGGTAGCCATGCTGTTTGCAGGTGGACTATGGTTGTACTTGCAACAAACCGCATCTTTAGCGATTGCCAACCAAAAAACCTTAGAGTATCTCTCAGGCTATTTACTGGAAAAATCTCTCGCCATCGACAACGTGTTTGTCTGGCTGATGATCTTCTCAGCTTTTGCGATTCCACCTGCATTACAACGTAAAGTGCTGCTCTACGGCGTACTCGGTGCGATTGTCCTACGTACTATCTTTATTTTTATTGGCGCATGGCTCGTCCAAGAATTTTCATGGATTCTGTATATTTTCGGTGCATTTCTAGTCTACACGGGTTTTAAATTCCTGAAAGGACAAGATGAAGATGCCAATATTGAAGATATGGCATTACTCAAATGGTTACGTAAACATGTCCCAATCACCTCAACTTTACGTGGCGATCAATTGGTTGTCTTTGAACAAGGTAAACGCTGGCTGACACCATTATTTGTTGTTCTGATTTTGGTTGAGTTTTCTGATGTGATTTTTGCGGTGGATTCTATTCCTGCAATTTTTGCCGTGACCAGTGATCCATTTATTGTATTGAGTGCCAATCTCATGGCGATTTTAGGTTTACGTGCCATGTTTTTCCTGCTCGCAGGTGCGGCTGAGAAAATGCATTATCTACCATATGGATTAGGCATTATCCTGCTGTTTATTGGTGCAAAAATGCTACTCCTTGATGTATTTCACATGCCAATCTGGATTTCGTTAGGCTTTATTGTTTTTGTTTTAGCAATCACTGCTGTTTTGTCCCTACGCCATCAAAAACAAACTCAGTAACATCATTCCCTAAGCACATCGCCATATGGTCAGTTTGGACTTTATGGCGATGCAGGCTCAACTAAAATCAGTCAGGTCGATATCGATCAAACTCAGAAAAACCTTGCCGAATGAATGGAAATATCTTGGATTTAACCACAGCATTTCTATGCCATAGCTGAACTTGGAATAGTTTTTGCTAAATTAAAAAATAAAAAAGCCAAATTTTTAGGGTGCTCACAGCACCCTTTTTTATGGTGCTTCAATCCCTTCAAATACGTTACAATCGCTCGAAAAAAGTAAAAAGTAGGTTTTTCATGACACATTGTTCTCCGATCAGCATTATTCGTGGTCGTTTCTTAGATATCCAACAACTGGTTCAACACCCTTCTGAAATTGCGGAACAGGTTCGTTATCTGGAAGATGCCGTGCTGATCAGCGAGCATGGAAAAATCAAATGGTTTGGTACATGGCAAGATGCACAGCCACATTTACCAGAAGATGTCGAGATTCAACATTATCCTGAACAACTGATCGTTCCTGGGTTTATTGATACCCATATTCACTATCCACAAACCGAAATGGTCGGTGCTTATGGTGAACAACTTTTAAGCTGGCTCAACACCTATACCTTTCCAACAGAGCTTCAATTTAAAGATCGCAATTATGCTGAACACATTGCCCATTTCTTTATTCAAGAACTCTTGAAAAATGGCACAACCACAGCACTTGTGTTTTGTATGGTACATCCTGAATCAGTCGATGCACTGTTTCAAGCCGCAGCAAATTTCAATATGCGTCTGATCGCGGGCAAGGTGATGATGGATCGCCATGCACCTGAAGATCTTTGTGATACTGCTGAGAGTAGCTATACAGACTCGAAAGCCCTCATTGAAAAATGGCATGGGCAGGGACGGGCACTGTATGCCATCACCCCTCGCTTTGCCCCAACGTCAACACCAGAGCAATTGGAAAAAGCAGGGCAGCTCAAACAGGAATTTCCTGATGTTTATGTCCATACGCATTTGAGTGAAAACAAAGATGAAATTGCATGGGTCAAATCTCTCTTCCCTGAGCGTCAAAGCTATTTGGACGTATATCATCATTATGGTTTGACAGGTCAGCGCTCTGTCTTTGCGCATTGTGTGCATTTAGAAGATCAAGAATGGGACTGCATGCACGCTACAGATTCAGCGATTGCCTTTTGCCCAACCTCAAACCTGTTCTTGGGCAGTGGTTTATTCCCACTCAATAAAACATGGGAAAAACAGGTCAAAGTTGGCTTAGGTACCGACATTGGCGCGGGAACATCCTTCAATCAGCTACAAACCCTGAATGAAGCCTATAAAGTTCAACAACTTCAAGGTAATAAACTTTCAGCCTTTGAGTCGCTGTATCATGCGACATTAGGCGGTGCAAAAGCATTGGATCTACAGGACAAGCTCGGCAATTTTAACCTCGGCAAAGAAGCTGATTTTGTCGTGCTGGACTTAAATGCCACTGCACTACAAAGCTTACGTCAATCACGTGCCAAAGCCATTGAAGACCGTTTATTTGCCCTCTTTACACTCGGTGATGACCGTAATGTTCATGCTACTTATGTGTATGGACAATGCAAATTCAGCAAATAAAATCTGATGTTTAAGGGCTAAATTGCGCGCAAAATCAATGATCCTGTATCTATTCTTACATTTTGTTGAGCAAGAAAAGATGCAGGAATGTGGAATTTGTTTTAAAATTTGCCCATAAACTCATGAATTCGAGGTGTTGCAGGTCAACACCTTTTTTATTTTTACATACTGATGTTTCTAGGTAGCTGTCCATGACTGTGCAATTAAGCGTAATGATTTCTGAAGAGGCGATTCAAGCCAAAGTCAAAGAGCTCGGTGAACAGATCAATGCTCACTATGCCCATAGTGATAAAGAACTGGTATTGATTGGATTACTGCGTGGTTCAGTGATTTTTATGGCGGATCTATGCCGTCAAATCCAAAAAGCACATGAACTCGACTTCATGACCGTATCAAGCTACGGTGGTGGAACCGTATCTACGCGTGACGTGAAAATTCTCAAAGACCTCGATGGTGAAATCCGTGGCAAAGATGTACTTGTAGTTGAAGATATCATCGACTCAGGCAACACCTTAAGCAAAGTGCTGGAAATCTTAAAAACGCGTGAGCCAAATTCGATTCAACTTTGCACCTTGGTCAGCAAACCATCACGCCGTGAAATTGATTTGGATGTGCAATTCCTTGGCTTTGAAGTCGAAGATAAATTCATTGTTGGTTATGGTCTAGACTATGACCAAAAATACCGCCACTTGCCATTTATTGGTGAAATTGGTCTGTAAAAAGATGTTGATTTAAAGTGGTGCAGGTCGCCACTTTTTTATTTTTAATCACAAAATATAACGTGAATTATCAATACTCTGCTATTTTCAACCATCTTCATACTGCATACTGATTTCAATCTATTTCATTCATACACGAAAGGAGCAACAACATGTGGCATCTGATTGTTGTGATTATTATTGGTTTTATTGCGGGGCTGATTGCACGTGCTTTACATCCTGGCGATGATAAAGCAGGCTTTATTGTCACGACCCTGCTCGGGATTGCAGGTTCATTTGTTGCCACTTATGGCGGACGAATGCTTGGACTATATAGCGCAAATTCATCGGCAGGTTTTATTGCATCGGTAATTGGTGCCGTCGTGATTTTAGTGATTTACAACTTCATTCGTAAAAACAGCTAAAATTCAATTTTTTATTAAATAGCACACCTTAGAGTGTGCTATTTTTTTAAATTTTATAAGCCATTTTGCTGCCAAAATGCCTGAATTTGCTCGGCTGAAGTATAGCCCAATGCCCGATAACCATTGGCAAAAATAATCCCTGGCGTTCCTTCAATTTTCAGTTTTTGACCGAGTTGTAAATTGCGCTGAATTGGATTGGCACAACTTGAACTGGCATTTGACATGAAGCCGCGCCCAATCAAATTATCCCAAGCATAATTGCGGTTTTCACTGCACCACACTTGTTTCGACGGTACGATGGATTGCGGATGAATTGGATACAAGAAACGATAAATCGTAACATTGTTCAATTTTGCGAGTTCTTTCTCTAATTTTTTACAGTATGGACAATTCGGATCAACAAAAATCGCCAATTGATGTTGACCATTGCCTTTAACCTGTTTTAATGCATCTTGAAAGGGAAGGCTACGCCAATCCACACGGTTATTTTGAATTACTAAATCTTGCGTCAGATTCTTCTGATCTTTTAAACGAATCATACTGCCAAGCATGACATGCTGACCTGCTTCATCTAAGTAAACGATTTGATTGTCCAAATTGGCACTATATAAACCATGCACTTCAGTCGGTGCAATATTTTGAAAATTCAGGTTCGGATACTGGCGCTTCAGTTGATTACTTAAACTAGTAACATCGGCAAAGGTGGCACTTGAGCAACATAATGCCAATAACCAGAGGCTTAATTTTTTCATGGCTCAGCACTCCCTTAAAAAGTGCTGATTGTAGCGGATAACGATTTTCTAAGTATGCAATCCAAGCGTTGTAAATTTGTCAGTAGGTTTCACGTGGAACATTTGGTTCAGTTGGATTGATTTCAACTGAAATATGTACAATTTCTTCATGAATGGATAATGCTTCACGCACCTGATCTGCACTTAAAGCATGCGCTGTTTCCAATGCCAAGATGCAGGAAAATTTTCCTTTACCCACTTTCCAAACATGTACATCGGTTACATTTACAGGGATATCGAGCTGTTCAATGACTTCATAAATTTCAGCAACCACAGGATGATCCATTTCTGCATCGAGTAAAGTCCGACCCGTTTCACACATTAGCCCCCAAGACCACTTTGCCACCAAGACCGATCCAACAATACCGAGTACTGCATCTAAAAAGTTCCAACCAAAATACTTGGCTGCCAGCAGGGCAATAATTGCAAATACCGAAGTCACCGCATCGGCAATCACATGGATAAATGCTGCTTTCTGATTTAAATCATGATGATGCTCATGTCCATGATCATCATGATCGTGATGATGGTGATGGTGATGGTGATGGTGATGGTGATGGTGATGGTGATGGTGATGGTGATGGTTAGGATCATCATGTAGCAGCCACGCACAAACCAAATTCACCACCAATCCAATCACTGCGATTAAAATCGCTTCATTATAATGAATAGGCAATGGTGTGAATAATCGTTCAATGGATTGAAATGCCATAAATAAGGCAACAACCATCAATAAAATTGCGCTGCTATAACCTGCTAAAATTTCGATTTTCCACGTACCAAAACTAAAACGCTGGTCTTTTGAATAATGACGAGCAGCCCGATAAGCCACATATGCCAAGCCCAAAGCCAACATATGCGAACTCATATGCCAACCATCTGCTAAAAGTGCCATGGAGTTAAAAATCCATCCTCCAGCGACTTCAAAAACCATCATGACACCCGTTAAAATGGTCGCCCACAAAATACGTTTTTGAGCCAGTGGATTTCCTTCATCAAACTGATGATCATGAGATCGTTTTGAATCGATACGTTGCATTTTTAGATCACTCAAATATACTCCCCCATAGTATATTTATTTTTTTTGAGTTCGGATATGAGCCATCTTCATCAAGATAAAAAAATATTGAATCGTGTGAAACGCCTAAAAGGTCAAATTCAAAGTGTGGAGCAACACCTTGAAGCAGGTAATAGCAGTTGTATCGACGTTTTGCAGCAAGTTGCTGCCATTAAAGGCGCAATTAATGGCTTAATGAACGAGCTAACTGAGCAACATTTACGTCATCATGTTTTAGGAGATGAAACCGTGGTGAATGAAGTCGAACTTGACGAGTTTTTAAAATTGCTCAAACGCTACTCCTAATGCAACTCAGGCACAGTCATGCTGTATTTCTTAGCATGACTCAGACTTTTAAAATAATTATAATTTATTGATATTTATTTAAATTTTAATTACAAAATTCATCGGGAAAAATTCAAAAAATCATTTAGGGTTAAAGCACTTTTATAAGAAAAATATAATTTATGCGTACAACGATTCAAACAGAAATCATCATCAATGCGCCACTTGAGATTGTGTGGAACACCCTGATGCAATTTGAACATTACCCTAACTGGAATCCATTTATTCAGCAGATTATTGGCGATGTCAAAGTTGGCAATAAAATCAAAGTCAGCCTACAAGACCCACAGAAAAATAAAATGTCATTTCATGCAGTGGTTTTAAACAAACAAGAAAACCAAGAATTCAAGTGGAGAGGTAAGCTGCTGATCACAGGTTTATTTGATGGAGAACATTACTTTCAACTCAGCACGATTGGCGAAAATCGAACTCGACTGATCCATAGTGAAGAATTTCAGGGTATCTTGGTTCGAGCATTTTTAAAAACACTCGAAACCAAAACCAAGACTAACTTTGAGCAAATGAACCAAGCCCTTAAACATGAGGCTGAGCAACTATTTTCTCTCAGTTGATGTACTTAATCTTACCCACATCTCAATAGGTTTTATCCACAGTTGATTCACTCAATGTGGATAAAATACCGTAGAAACGATATGCTTATTTTCCGATACAAAACGAACCGAAGATTTTTCCGAGCAAATCATCCGCACTAAACTCACCCGTAATTTCACCCAAGGCATTTTGGGCAAGACGTAGTGATTCGGCGACCAATTCACCTGCATGGAAATCGACCAACTGTACACGTGCTTCTACCAAATACTGTTGTGTGCGCTTCATTGCATCTAAATGACGCGTTCGCGCAATAAAGGTATCTTCTTCAGGATGAAAGCCTGCATGCGCTGTAATCGCATCTATGAGCGCCTGAACACCCATTTCCTGCTTCGCCGACACTGTAATATGACGAAAGCCCTGATATTCACCAATTGCAGGTGTATTCTCAGTCAAATCACATTTATTGGCGATTAGCATCAAACGGCGCGGCTCTAAATGTTCAGCAAAATAATGCTGTGCCAGTTGCAGCGGATCTTCACCTTGGCTCAAGTCATAGACCAGAAGCAATAAATCTGCCTGTTCAATTTCTTTGATGGCACGGCGAATGCCTTCTTTTTCCACAATGTCGCCTGTTTCGCGTAAACCTGCGGTATCGGTCAGGGTAATTGGCAATCCATTCAGACTGAGTTTTTCATGCAAGACATCACGGGTTGTCCCTGCAATATCAGTCACAATCGCACGTTCAACCCCAGCCAAAGCATTCAATAAACTGGATTTACCTGCATTAGGTTTACCCGCAATCACCACCTGTAAACCTTCACGAAGCAGCTGACCTTGACGTGCTGACTGTTGCACGGATTGCACTGAGCTTTGCACATCTTCGAGCAAAGCCAAAATTTTACCATCGGCCAGAAAATCAATTTCCTCTTCGGGAAAATCAATTGCAGCTTCCACATGCAAACGCAAGTGGATCAATTTTTCCAAAACGGTATTCACTTTATTGGAAAATGCACCTTGCAAGGAGCGTACTGCAGAGCGTGCAGCCGCTTGTGAAGTTGCATCAATCAAATCAGCAATCGCTTCAGCCTGTACCAAATCCAGTTTGCCATTTTCAAAGGCGCGCATGGAAAATTCACCTGCTTTAGCAGCAGTTGCACCAAGTTCAAGTAAACGCGCAAGCAGGGCATTCTGAATCACAGGTCCACCATGTCCCTGTAGCTCTACCACATCCTCACCAGTAAAGGAATTGGGGTTAGGGAAGCATAAGACCAAACCCTCATCCATGACTTCGCCCTGAGCATCGTAAAACTGGCGAAAACCTGCCATTCGGGCTTTCGGCAAGTTCTTCTGACTGATTGCCTGAGCAATTGCATAGGCTTTAGGACCTGACAGTCGAATGACACCGACACCACCACGACCGGGCGGCGTTGCGATAGCAGCAATGGTGGTTTGGTTTTGCATAACACACACCTAAATTTATCAATATTCAGTCAAAGAAAAATCCGCCTAAGCGTAACATCTTAGGCGGATTTATTCAGCAGTTGTCTGCTTGGTCTAGTTGAGATTAAGCACTGGTTTGAGTTTCACGTTGCTTTTTCACACTTTGTGCAATAAACCACTGCTGTAAAATCGTAATACTGTTGTTCACAATCCAGTACAATACCAGACCTGCAGGGAAGAACAGCATAAATACCGTAAAGATAATCGGCATTAAACGGAACACTTTTGCTTGCATTGGATCAGCAGGTTGAGGATTCAACATTTGCTGAACGAACATGGTTCCACCCATAATTAATGGCAAGATAAACCATGGATCCATTGCAGATAAGTCAGTGATCCAACCTAACCACGGTGCATGACGCAACTCAACACTTTCCATCAACACCCAATACAATGCCAAGAAAATTGGCATTTGCATGAATAATGGCAAGCAACCTGAAAGCGGGTTTACCCCTTCACGTTTATACAAGGCCATCATTTCTTGAGAGAAACGCATACGGTCTTCGCCAAACTCTTCTTTCATGCGTTGCATTTCAGGTGCAATCACACGCATTTTAGCCATTGAGCGATAGCTTTTTGCAGACAATGGCCACAAAATCATCTTCACAACAACCGTCAATAGAATAATTGACCAGCCCCAGTTCCCCAAGAACTTATGGAAAGTTTCCAAACCAAGGAACAACAGTTTTGCAATTGGCCACAACCAACCATAATCCACAGTTTGGTTTAAACCAACTGCTAGATCTTTCAGTTCAGACTGTACTTTTGGACCCGAATAGAATGTCGCATTGACTTCCATTTTTGTCCCTGCAGGTACAGTAATCGAAGGTGAAGTGAATCCAATAATATTCATCTCTTCACCAGCTTTACGTGACTGTAAAGTGGCTGTGTAAGGTTGACCATTGGCTTGCGTCAGCTTCAATGACCCTGGAATCCATGCACTGACAAAGTAGTGCTGAACCACAGCCACCCAACCACCTTTGGCCTGAACATTCAGCTTGTCATCATTAAAGTTGGCAAATTTCAACTTGTTGTAAGGCTGATCTGGCGTACCCCAAGCACCACCAAGATAAGTTCCTAACTGGAAGATACCTTGACTTGATTTACCTGGATCAACTGAGTTATCACGTTTAATCTGACCAAAGAACTGACCTTGCCAGTTTTGCTGGCTACGGTTCATGACTTGATAACCAACTTCAATCGGGTAATCACCCTGTTTGAAGGTAAAGGTTTTCACAATTTCAACGCCATTGGCAGTTTTATATACCATTGGCACTGTGAGAACTTTTACGGTTTTGCCATTTTCAGTTACCGTTTTTGCATCATTTAAGGTATAGCTGTTTTTCTCTACCTCAAAATCAGGACGTCCATTTGCACTGCCGTCTGGTCCATTGGCACCAATTAAACCAGAT
Organism: Acinetobacter brisouii; assembly: GCF_008993995.1. Taxonomy (GTDB): domain Bacteria; phylum Pseudomonadota; class Gammaproteobacteria; order Pseudomonadales; family Moraxellaceae; genus Acinetobacter; species Acinetobacter brisouii_A. The sequence goes on along the minus strand of NZ_BKNN01000042.1, from coordinate 1,708 downwards.
TGTGCGACATAGGTACGTTTATTATCGCTTTCCAACATCACGAAAGGCTGATCACTGCCTTTGCTTTCATCATGTGCAAGCAATTCAAGACGCACAATATCACCGCCTTTTGGAGTAATCCAAAGACGATATAAATCTGTTGCGACAGTAATCAAATGCTGATTCGCTGTTGCAGAAGTAGTGTTTGCTGCTGCTACAGTATTTGCCTGTGGCATATCTGTAGATGCTGTATTTTGACTGTTTGGCAAATCTGCAGACACATCACGTGACACAACCGCTGCACTTTGCTGCTGCGGTGGGTTATTTGCGTGTCCATAGTCTTTTTGCCAAGACAAAATAAGCAAATAAGCGGTAACCAACATGGCACCGATAATCGCAAACCTGGCCCATTGTTGCATAGCTATGACCCCAAGTAGTGAGAGTAATTTTGGTTCAAGAAACGTTCACGAAAGGGTACAGTAACATGAAGCGTTTGAGAATCGATTTGCAGAAAGGAAATAAAACGAACACCCTTTGCAGGCACAGGATCATAGCCTGAACCTCCCCAAGGGTGACAGCGACACACTCGACATGTCGTTAACCACAAACCACGTCGTGCACCATGCATTTGTAAAGCTTCCAATGCATATTGTGAACAAGTAGGAATATAACGACAACGCGGTCCAAGTAGAGGACTAATCGCAATCTGATAGAGACGTATAAACCAATGCAGGATACGAACCATTGGTCATCTCTACTTTTGTGGGGAAATAGACGTATTATTTTGACGCTTATGTGCCAAGCGATTGAGTTTTTGCCAAGCAAATTTTAATTGCTGGTGCAATTCAGCATTTGAAATATTTTCAATGCCCATTTTAGGCATAACAACAATGTCCAACGAAGCAATTGCTTGTTGGTTCAGGCGAAAACTTTCGCGAGCGATCCGTTTTATTCGATTTCTTTCATGTGCTCGACGAACTTTCTTTTTTGCAACAACCAATCCAAGACGACTATTCGTTTCACTTGGTTTTGCTAAAAAAAGAAAATGGGGTTGATGCACTTTAAAAAGCGCACCATCGAACACACTTTTGTAATCTACAGCACAGCGTATGCGAACATCTGTGCTGAAACTATAAAGTGCCATACACCCAAGTCGATGAAGCGTTAACTTTAAATTATACAGTTAAGCTATGACGACCTTTTGCACGGCGACGAGCTAGAACTTGACGACCAGCTTTAGTTGCCATACGAGCACGGAAACCATGAACGCGTTTACGCTTTAATTCAGATGGTTGGAATGTACGTTTCATACAGAAACTCCCAAAAATTGATCTATCTATAAAGGTTCGCGATTTTATTGTGCATTTAGCGTACTGTCAATCAAAAAGCTGTTTTTTATGCTATTTCTTACATATTTCTGAAAAAATACACATCTTCAAATTAATATGTGTGTAAAAAAATAGGATTTAGGCAATTCAAATCTTACATATTTTTAATTTTATCTATGATGTCATTCATTTTAATCTCACTTGCTGTTGTTCAATTTACTTTAAAAAAATAAATTTAAATTCAAAATAAACCGATTTATCCACAAAAATATCCGCCCTATTAATTAAATTTAAATTTTAAAATTCAAATTTATTATTATTAGCGTTGATATTTTTTGTGGATAATCAATTATTTTTAATAATAATCATATATTTATGTTGTGGATATTATTGTTATTTTC
>NZ_BKNN01000041.1 GCF_008993995.1 Acinetobacter brisouii | reverse complement strand
CAACAAGTTTTTATCTGCATCACCGCCGATGGATACGCATTATAGACCATAACTAATCTAACGCAACCCCCTAAACCACTTTTTTCTTACAACCGATTAAACTTTATCCTATTTAAAGGTTTTTAGGCTACATTTGTTGATTTATTCGGCATTTTTTAGCATTTAATCTATTTTTTTCACATGGTCATCATCACATTTCAATTTTATTCGTGCTATATAATAGTTAAAATTAAATTATCTATTATTTTTCGGAAATGCTTATGCGTCAGTTTTCTGTCTTGTGCGCTACTTTAGTTACGCTTGGAATTAGTAGTTCAATTTTAGCCAATGAACCAACAACGATTAATGACGCTCAAGCTGAATCTGCAAATAAACATTCACGTATTGACAAATTTAAAGCTTTTTCTGGAAAAACAATCCAAGATTTAAAAGTAGATGCCAATGCCGCACAGCCTGATGAAATTAAAGATCCATTCCAATCGGTCAACCGTAAAATTTTTGTATTTAATGACTATATAGATCGTCATGCACTCCGCCCAATTGCTGTGCAATATCAAGCGAAGATTCCTGCTGAAGTCCGTGGCTCTTATCGAGATTTTCGTGGAAATTTAGCTGAACCATGGAATGCAACCAATCAGGTCATCCAATGGAAACCTAAACGCGCTCTAAAAACAGTAGGGCGTTTTGTTATTAATAGTATTACGACCTTAGGTCTCGCAGATCCTGCAAGCAGATTGGGGCTAGATGGTGAGGATGAAAGTTTTGGAACAACACTTGGCTATTATGGGGTTCGCTCTGGCCCTTACTTAATGGTTCCTTTTGTGGGACCAAGCACATTACGAGATGGTTTTGGTTTCTTAGTCGATAGTCAAGCGAGTCCACAAAAATATATTCTAGATGATTATCAAGGTTTATATTGGGGCGACTGGGCGGTATATGCAATTGATATGCGTAGTTCTCTACTTGATGTTGATCGTGCTTTACAAGGAGATCGTTACGCTACAATTCGCGATGCGTACTTACAACGTAAGCGCTTTGTCATTGCAGAGAAAAAAGGTGACTCAAATGATGATGTTTCTTTTGTTGATGAAGATGATTCTGGTGTAGACAATAGCTCAACATCTGATTCTAATACCGACAATAAATAAGTATTTGCTATCGGCAGTATTTGTTATATTTTGAATTCATGATTGATGTAAAAGGACCGTTCTCTTATTTATGTATTTCATTCAACCTACTCGAAAAATACCGCATTTAGACCGTGTGCTAAATGCTTTACCGAGCCTGCAAATGATTCATATAGAGGACATCTCCCTTTACGATCAAAGCATTATTGCCATAGCAGACGTTAAAGACTTTTTGCAGTATCAATGGGCATTACCAACGATTGTGCTTGCGTTTGAAGATGAAGGAACAGATTTAGCACAAGCATGGCAGACAGGCGCTTTAGCAGGTTGGATTTGGTATCAATTACCCGAAAAACCCGTAGATGCCTTAGCCAAGATCGATGCTCAATATAAACGTAATCAAGATAGTCGTGATCTACCATCCGCAGCAATTTTACAAAAAAAACTTTTACCCACACCACTTGAACTTCCTAATTATAAAATTGAGTCTTTTTTTAAGCCTTCCGCATATTTATCGGGAGATTGGTACGATTACTGGAAAATCAGTGATAAAGAAATCATGTTTTACCTTGCTGATGTATCTGGACACGGCGTTACCAGCAGTTTACTGACCTCTTGGATGGCTGCATTTCATGGTCGCTCAAAAACTCCTCGTGAATTAATTAAAAAACTGAATGGAATGTTAGTTCAAGAAAATATTGAAAAACACATTACCATGATCACAGGCATTTTAAACTTTGAGAATCATCATCTCCGCTGGTCAAGCGCAGGACATTACCCGCCTGCAATTTTATTTGAACCGAATCAGCCTGCAAAAATTTTAAACACCAGTAGCTTCCCCTTAGGTCTAACTGAAGACCTAGAAGTTGAAGAATTTGAATGTATTTTAAGCAAACAGGCGCGTTTCATTGTCTGTTCGGATGGCGCTCTAGAGCCATTTGATGGCGGTTTAAATGAGCAATTTCAAAAACTTGTCGATCACCTGCAAAATCATACATTTGAAGCACCTGCACACGTTGCCGATGATATTGCGATCTTAAGTCTCTGTCGAATGAAGTAGCAAAAAAAATCGATATCGTAGTTTTTTGTAATCAATTTTCGCAGATCAACTACTTGAGTCTATCCCCCCCCTATGTGATAATTTTCTAATCCTTCTCAAAAAATGGCATATATATGTCAACAGGTCATGTTGAATATGCAAGTTTGGATGGCACGCATTTTTTCAAAATTATTGGAGAAGTTCGCGCACAATCTTGTATCAGTTTAGACAAACTTTTGGGTAAGATTGAACAACAAAGCAACGTTAAAGGTGCAGTTGTCGATTTAACTCAAACCACATTTATCGATAGTACCGTTCTTGGCATTTTGGCAAAGTTAGGTCTTAAACTTAAACAAGCCCATAAAATCCAAGCAGTGATGTTATCGACCAATCCCGACATTACAACGCTTGCCAATAGTATGGGCTTAGGTCAAGTCTTTATAATGCTCAATTGTGGTGACAATAATGTCTGCACGCGTGCGCTGATTGATGATAACGTGACCCAATCTGCCATGTTGAATACCGTTCTAGATGCTCACCGCACCTTGATGGAACTCAATGATAATAACCAAAATATTTTTGAACCTTTGGTTAAACAACTCGAAAAAGAACAAGATCAATTTCAAGAGCAAGTTGCTCACCCACACTAAAACTTGATTGATGATAGCAAAGGAACGCTTGCCATGACTTTACTCTCTGTTGCTCAAATGAATTCTCAAAATAATATTGAAGATAACTTCAAACAAGTTGAGCAATTAATCCAGCAGAGTAAAGCACAAGGTGCTTCTCTAATTACTTTTCCTGAAAATTTTATTTGTTTTGCCGCGGGGAAACAGCGTGAAACTGCCGCACAGTTTGAAGCGATCCAGCAACGCCTAGAACAATTAGCACATCAATATCAAATTTGGATTGTCGCAGGTACATTACCTTGCCCTTTTCGTCCCGATGGCTCAATTGTACCCGATGGTCGTGTTCGCACCTCAAGCCTATGTATTAGCCCTGAAGGAACTGAAGCACGTTATGACAAAATTCATTTGTTTGATGTGCAAGTGGCTGATGGCGTAGGCGGTTATCAAGAATCTCAATTTTTTGAACCTGGTGATGATGTTGTGATTGCCCAAACGCCTTTTGGCAATATTGGGTTAATGGTTTGTTATGACTTACGTTTTCCTGAATTGGCCTTAACTTTACGACAACGTGGAGCGCATATTTTAACTGCGCCTGCCGCATTTACCTATACAACAGGACAAATGCACTGGCAATTGCTGTTACAAGCACGAGCGATGGACAGTCAATGTGCTGTATTAGGTGCTGCACAACAAGGTTGGCATGGTGAGAAACGTCAAACATGGGGACATTCAGGGGCAACCAATAGTCGTGGTCAACTCCTTGCTTTGGTCGAAGGCGACGGTGCTGCTTTAATTACAGTTGAATTTGACTTAAACGAACAGCAACAGATTCGTGAGGCAATGCCTCTCATGCAACATCGCCGATTAGTCCAATTTTAATTTTCTGTTTTTATTTAATACAATCATCGTATTGATTGTCGTATTTCCCTCTGTACGCCTGACACTGAAGCGTTTAAAGTGACTTAAAAATGCATCTAAGGAAGCACTGTGCTTGATATCAATCATATCGATGATCATTGGGAAAAGCATATTCGATGGTGGGGTGAATATCACTTTGAACTTCATCAGAGTCGCACATGGCAATTTGGGTCATTGCTGTTCCGCCTAACACGTGGCGCTCAAGAATGGCGTATGGAGTATCACCGCCCTGCTATTCAATTTGACTATGAACAACAATGGAAAGAAATTTTAGAACCTGATTTTGCTTTTCCAAAACCTGTGCATGTTGAACGCTATATGTTTCGTAAAATGGGCAATACTTTCCAATTACTTCCTCGCCTTGCAGATCGCTCTGTGGTAATTCGCCCTGTCGATCCGATGTATATTCCTGCAGGGCAACGCGGATTACTCTATATTAGTACCCCACTTTGGATTACAGGTTTTGCAGAAGGGCAACGCGAGCCGCTTTTTGATATTCCCGTGAGTCGCCCAAAAGATACATGGTTTGGCCCAGACAAGCTTTCAGGTGAGCTGTGTTATGCCACCGCAGTCGATGGTCGAACTGAGCTTGAACAACTCAAACCACGTGCCTTTCGAGCAGTCACCCCGATTATCTTTCATAATAGCAGCCATGAACTGTTACGTTTTGATCGCATGAATGTTCCCGTCCCTGCTTTACCGTTATTTTATAGTGAAAGTACAGGTCGATTATGGACTTCGCATATTAAAGTGATTCATGAATCTTCTGAACGAACGCCCCGTGTCCGAATCGAAAATCGCACCCCGCCCAAAGCAGGTGAAGTGACTTATGTACATGCCCCTCGATCACCAGGTGGTGCGTTATTTAATATGTTTGACTCATTTTTCTAGGATGATGAATGGAAAAATCACAAATTCCTCAAGACCTAATTTCCAGTTTTAAGGGTGTTTTTACCAATATTCATATTAATGTCGAACGTATTACTGACATTATTGTGGCTGCTTTTTTGTGCTTGATCGGCTTTGCACTGGCACGCTTGGTATCTAATACTTTTATTCGTACTGTTGGTACCAACTTTAATGCACATCAACGTATGGTTTGGCGGCGTGGTATTTTCTATACCATTTTTCTATTTTTCGTGATCGCAGGTTTACGGGAAGCAGGCTTTAAAGTCAGTGTATTTTTGGGTGCAGCAGGCATTTTAACAGTGGCTTTGGGTTTTGCCTCACAGACTTCTGCGACCAACCTGATCAGCGGTTTATTTTTGATTGGCGAAGGTTCATTTGAAGTTGGAGACACCATTCAGCTCACCTTACTACGTGGTCAAGTGATTGAAGGAGAAGTGATTTCGATTGATCTGCTTTCAGTAAAACTACTGACCTTAGACAATATTTATATTCGCCTTCCCAATGAACAACTGATTAAAACGCCTGTTTATAACCTATCCAAATATCCGATTCGGCGGATTCCGATCACGCTTGCTGTGAGTTTCCATGAAAATTTGGCCAAAGTCCGTGAAGTATTACTCACCACCGCCAAACATCATGTTTTAGTCTTGGAAAATCCAAAGCCTGCCATGACCGTGACCGCATTTGGTGAATCTTCAATTGAATTGTTGTTTGCCATTTGGTGTCAGCAAGAAAACTATTTAGACGTCAAAGATGAAATGCAAGAACGTATTCGTGATGCATTTATCAAAAATAATATTGAAATTCCTGTTCCTAAAATTGGTTTTGTGGGCGCAGATCCATCTACGCCAACCATTCAACCTTAATCCTTAGCTACTTTCTGAGCAGGAGGTAATGGTGCCAGATAAGCAATAATCAGCATCATCATCCCTGCCCCGATAAAGGAAACTACCCGCGTTAAGGTCGCACTTTGTGATAAATCCAAAAGCGCTAGCTTAAAGACCACAATGGCCAGAATACAAGCACCGATATACCAAATTTCGCGCACGGCTTTACGACTAGCAATCGTCATTCCGATACAAGCAAGAAGTGTCCACAGCAGTGTCAGACTCAACTGAACTGCACCGCTATGCCAGATTTCCCAGCTCCATAACGGCGTATTTAAAACATCATGTAAGCCGCGAACCATGACGCTACTCAGCACCCAAAGCAGCATAAAGAACAAACTGACTTTTAGAGCCTGATGCCAAGGACGTGAAGATCGACTATTTTGCTGTAACCACAGTAAGCCACACAGCATGGCGATACTTAAAATATCAATTGGATTCAGCAACGGAAAATAGTAATAGGCTTGAATGGCTTGCGTATCGAGATTCACGCAAAGTAACCAGAGCAAGCTACAAAACCAAAGTTCTGGATGTGTTCCCCATGTTTCATTTTTTTGAATAATCACAGCCCACAGCCAAACCGTTGGGAATGCACCCCATGCCAATAACGGCGCTTGTACCCAAAAGATCAAGCCCGTCATCGCCAAACTCAGCCACAACAACAAGCTCAGCAAGCGATTGCTATTTTCCTGATGATGTTCCCAATACAGCACTTCGCTATGTAAGATTGCACTGATCGCAAAGAACAGCATTAACCCTGTATTTTCCCAATGCTGTAAACCCTGAAAAATATGCTGCTGAGCCAATGCAATACTCAATCCACACAGGGTGAGCCCACTCACCAGTATTTTTTCTGCTGTCCATTCAACAGCCTGTTTTAGGGTCACAACCAGATAAAAAGCCACATACAAAATGGATGCAACCGCCAACTGCGCCAATAGCCCATAAGTTTGCCAATGAAAAATTTCAACGACTGCCCGACCACCACTGTACAAGGCAAAAGCAAGGAAAAAAGTCATCGGAGGAATGGCTGCAATACGGCGCTCAGGTTGATTTTTAGTGTCTAACAACAAGAAATAAACCGCAACCGCCTGAACCAGTGTATAAATACAAGCACTCAGGGTTGGGAAATAGTCATCTGCCCAGATTTGATAAAATAATGCGCAGGCACTCAAGAACAGTAAAATTTCCCCAATTATTCGGCTAAAGCGATAACGTTCTGTTACCCCCCAAACAATCAGTGCTGTGCCTTGAATCACCCAACCGAGACTCGTCCAGTGTGCACCTTTCGCCAGTGGGAAAATCAGTGCAAAAAATGCAGTCGCCAAAAGCATGAAACTTTTGCCGAGCAAGGACAGTTCTGTTTGTTGCTTACGAATCCAGAGCGTTAACCCGAGATACACCGCAGCCAGACCCGCAGAAGCCAAAGTTAAGGCTTGGGTCGATTGATGCATAATGTGAGCATGCAAGGAAAAACCCAGTACAGGTACACTAAAAATCAGACCGACATCTAAAATCGATGCATAACGTGAACGGGGTTGACGCAGCATTAACTGGCTATAACGAATGCTCAGCCAAATAAATAATGCCAAATGCAGCCACAATAAAAGATCAAGATAATAGCGCTGACTGTCAATGTCATGCATCAAGACGCTTCCACCCGCCAAACCGATGGTGGCAAAGAAAGCCAAATGATTGAGCAACTTCCACGACTGCACAAAATTAATCGCAGCCACCGCTAAATTCACCACCAGATAGTATTCCCACAAGAACACGGGATCTGGGCGATACTGCGGAATGAGTAACGGCGCAAGATACGCCATCCCCAATGCCAAAATCGCCAACGAAATTTCTTTTTGTTTGAGGCTGAGCCATGTGGTACTCAGCAGCAATACCGCAAGTACTGCACTGGCAATCATCAGGCTATTCATCAGCAAGAAGTGATATGCAAAAATCAGGGTGAGGAAAATCACCGCCAAACCGACACCCTGTACAGCGACAGCAAAGCGCAAATTACGATTGCCTAGCCAGTATCCTGCAATAGTCGTCACCACGCCAACCGCACCAATCGCCAATAAACGCCCTCCCAAACTGACTTGCCAATATTCACTGGCAAAACGCAGCAACAACACCACACCGATCAACAACAAGGCAACCGCAACTTTCAAAATAGGATTACCCTTGACCAGCCAATCCAGCATATGCTGCCAATGTGGCTCAACAGGTTGAGGAATGCGCATTGCTGGCTGAGTGTCCAAGATTTCAGCTTGCGGATTGGATTGGGCAGGAATCGGTGGAGGACTGAACGGTGGTGGTGAAGATACAGAAGATGGTGAACCCTGCTGTTTTTCAAGATGCAATAAACGCTGTTCAAGCTGACCCACTTTATGGTCGAGTCGAAAAATCCACACCAGTAAAATAGCGAAAGCGACCAATAAGAGTAAATACATCCATTGTTCGAATTGAAATGCCCACTTCATTCCCACCACTGCCATAATCAAAATAAAAATCAGGCTGATGATGAAGGCTGTATTTTTCTGCAACATAGATTTCCCAATCGGCGCAGTCGTTTTGTTGATGTTAACCGATCAGCGGAACAATATAAAACAGCGCTTCACTGATCTACGTCTGCATCAAATTTAAAATTCACGTAAAATAGTCAGCAGATTAAATTCAGGAAATTGTGTAATGCCACCATTTGTTTTGGTTGATGGGTCTTATTTTTTATTTCGTGCCTACCATGCGGTACCACCACTCACCACTTCGACAGGACTCCACACCAACGCTGTACGTGGCGCAATTTCTGCCATTCAGAAACTGATTCGTCGGACTCAACCAACACATATGGCGGTCATTTTCGATACGCCTGAACCAACCTTCCGCCATAAATTATCACCAATTTATAAAGGTGATCGTCCAAGTATGCCTGACGAATTGGCGCAGCAAATTCCTTATTTACATGCCTTGATTCGTTCTTTGGGAATTCCTTTGCACATGCTACCCGGTGCAGAAGCCGACGACATTATTGGAACACTGGCAAAACGTGCTGTGGCTGAAGGTCATCATGTCCTGATTTCAACGGGCGACAAGGACATGGCGCAGTTGGTTAATGACAAAGTCAAACTTGAAGACAGTTTTAAAGAACGCGTGTTGGATGTTGACGGCGTATTTGAAAAATTTGGCGTGTGGCCAAATCAGATTGTGGATTATCTGACGCTGATGGGCGATGCTTCCGATGGCATTATGGGTGTGGCAGGTGTCGGTGCTAAAACCGCAGCCAAATTGCTCACCGAATATCAAACCCTCGATAACATCATGGCGAATGCAGCCAACATTAAAGGCAAAGTCGGTAAAAGCTTACAAGAAAGTGCCGAAAGCATTAAGGTCGATCACCAACTGGCGAGCATTGTTTGCAATCTAGAATTAAACCTCGATTGGCATGAACTTAAACTCAGCAATCCAAATGTGGATGAACTACGTCGCTTATATACCGAACTTGAATTCCGTAATCAGTTGCAGTCGCTCGATCATCCAAATAATCCAGACAATCCAAGCTATAAAAATAGTCAATCTGCTGCATCTGTTACTGCTGAAAATACCGTAACGGCATCCGTAAAAACCGAAGATGAATCGCATAGCAGCAGCCAAGATGATCAACTTGGTCAAGCACGTTATCACACCATCCTGACTGATGCAGCATGGCAACAGCTTTGGCAGCGCTTTGAAACCGCGAAGCGCTTTGCAATTGATACCGAAACCACCAGTCTCGATTATCGTACGGCGCAAATGGTTGGCTTCTCGGTCGCCTTCGATGCCCATGATGCCTACTATGTGCCCTTTACCCATGACTATGAAGGTGCACCACAACAACTCAATCGCGAACAGATTTTGGCTCAGCTCAAGCCCATTCTCGAAAATCCTGCGATTGAAAAAATCGGGCATCACCTGAAATATGATGCGCATATTTTTGCCAATCATGGCATTCATCTGCAAGGCTGGTTCTTTGACAGCATGCTCGCGTCTTATGTCCTGAATGCTTCAGCAACCCGTCATGGTATGGATGATGTCGCACGTTTGTACTTAAGCCACCTGACCACCACCTTTGAACAAATTGCGGGTAAAGGTGCAAAACAGAAAACTTTTAACCAGATTGAACTCGAAACAGCCGCACACTATGCCGCAGAAGATGCTCATGTGACTTATCGGTTATACGAAGTGCTGTCTGAAAAACTTTCTGCTTTTCCTGAGCTGGTCAATATTCTGCATAACATTGAAATGCCTGTGGCTGAAGTGTTAACACAAATGGAAGAAAATGGTATTCAGCTTGATCCTGAGTTTTTAAAACAGCTCAGCACTGAATTTGCCAGCACCATGCATGAACTCGAACAGAAAGCCGAAAGCATGGCAGGCGAAAGTTTTAATATTGCTTCACCAAAACAGGTCGGTGAGATTCTGTTTGATAAACTGGCGATTAAAGGTGGCAAAAAAACCGCCACTGGACAGTACAGCACCAGTGAAAGCGTTCTGGAAAAAGTTGAACATCCGATTGCAGAAGTCATCTTGGAACATCGCGGTTTAGCAAAACTGAAAAGTACCTATACCGATCGTTTGGTAGAACAGGCCAATCCAAACTCAATGCGTGTCCATACCAGTTATCATCAGGCATTGACAGCGACAGGTCGTCTGTCTTCTTCTGATCCGAATCTGCAAAATATTCCTGTGCGTGGGGAAATTGGTCGTCAGATTCGTAAAGCCTTTGTTGCCCCTGAAGGACGCGTGTTACTGGCAGCCGATTACTCGCAAATTGAACTGCGTCTGATGGCGCATTTTTCTCAGGATGAAGCGCTGCTACATGCCTTCCAACAAGGGCAAGATGTGCATCGTCGCACGGCTTCGGAAGTCCTCGGCATTCCACTGGATCAAGTCACAGGTGACCAGCGTCGTCAAGCCAAAGCGGTGAACTTCGGACTGCTGTATGGCATGTCTGAGTTTGGTTTAACCCGTCAACTTGGCTTTAGCCGTGAAGAATCACGCAGCTATATTGCACGTTACTTCCAACGTTACCCAGGGGTGTTGGACTATATGGAACGCACCCGTCAGATTGCACGTGAGCAAGGCTTTGTAGAAACCATTTTAGGACGTCGCCTGTATACGCCTGATATTTTGGCCAGCAACAAAATGGTGAAACAGGCTGCGGAACGTGCTGCGATTAATGCGCCACTGCAAGGTAGTGCTGCCGACATCATTAAGTTGGCGATGATTGCGGTACAAAAAATGCTGCCAGCACAACATGCCAAGTTACTGCTACAAGTCCACGATGAATTGGTGCTTGAAGTCGATCAAGACTACGCCGCTGAACTTGCGCCACAAATTCAAGACGTGATGCAATCCGTTCTTTCTCTCTCTGTACCACTTCTGGTTGAAGTTGGTCAAGGGCATAACTGGGATGAGGCTCATTAATCATCCACTCGCCCCATAAAAAAGCGCTCATCCCGAGCGCTTTTTTTAAATCAATTCAATCATATCTACGGTAGGTGGTACACGAAACCGAAATGGTACACCGACCATTCCCGTACCCACCGTCACATAAACATCGGCATGTTCATGTTGATACAGCCCATGTTTATGCCCTGAAATCGACACATGTTTCATAATATAGCTGGTCACCCAAGGCAATTCGATCTGCCCACCATGGGTATGTCCCGACAACATCAAAGGGCGGCTCGGCAGTTCTGGCACCATATCCACCGTATCGGGATTATGTGACAAAATCACCCACGGTTTGTCTTGTGGTAAATCGGGCATAGTACGCATATCGGTTTTACCCGCCCACAGATCCCCAACGCCAATCAGGCGAAATTCATCAAATTCCACCACTTGCCCCTCAATATCAATCACATTATTGGCTTTTAACGCCTTCTGTAATAAATTCCGAATCGGTGGGCCGGGATATTGCTCATCATGATTACCTAAAACCGAATAAACAGGTGCTTGAATCTGCTTGAGAATGCTCAACTCATCGGCCAGCGTATCTTCAGGTTCATAGGTCCAGTCACCTGCAACCACCACAATATCAGGCTGCTGCTGATTGATCTTTTCAACAATGATTTTGAGCTGACGTTCATTTCCTGAGAATAATCCGACATGTAAATCGGCAATTAAGGCAATTTTAAATGGATGATGAAAACTATGTGGGTCATTCATTTGGTATTGTGTCGTTTTCACCCGCACCAGATTAGGCTCAATAAAACGTGCATAAATTAAAATACTGGTTAAAATAACCACAAAAATACTTTGCTGTGTGGAATAATAGCCGATCATGCCTGCATAAATACTAAAAACCCACAACGGAAAGAGTAGATAGCAAGCATAAAATACCCACAAATGGACAAATGCTTTAAAAGGATGAATCGTTTCAGTTTTCGACTGACTGCGCCAAGCATGTAACGTTGCCCATACTGCAACGGTAAAGAAAATGATATAGAAGATCGAAATAATTGAATTAGAATTCCACATAGTTTTTCTCAGATCAATATGAAACAAGCATGACAGCAAGGACAATTATTGATCTACAGGTTTTTCGTGAGATTTTATAGCCAACATGAGCCACTTATCATTCCCCAATTCTACGCTGAGTCCGATGCACTTGGCAGTGGCTGTTTGTCTGACATTGACGATGACGGCGTGCAGCACCTTACCCACTCCACAGCCGCAAACACCTCGTTATGCCCACGATATTGATACCTCTCGAACCAGTTTGGCGCAAATGATTCAGCCATTACAACAGGCGAACGCAGGCTTAACAGGTTATCATATTCTCTATGATCCACTCGAAGCGATTTCGACACGACTCAACCTGATTAACAAAGCACAAAAAACACTGGATTTACAATATTATATCTGGGACAACGACAAGATTGGTGCACTGGCACTTTATGACATTATTCAGGCCGCAGACCGTGGTGTCAAAGTTCGCTTATTGATTGATGATAACAACGCCAAAGGTATGGAAGGTGCTTTTCTCGCTTTAGATCAACATCAAAATATTCAGGTCAAGCTGTATAACCCTTACGGTTTTCGCCAATTTCGAGCCATGGATATGCTACTCGATTTAAAGCGCATTAACCGTCGTATGCACAATAAAAGCTTTATTGTAGATAATCAAATCGCCTTAATTGGCGGGCGTAACATGAGTGACCAATATTTTAATGTCAGTGATAATTATCAGTTTTCTGATATTGATGTGATGTTAGTGGGGCAGGCTGTACAAGACATTTCCAGTTCATTTGATGCGTATTGGAATGATGCCTATGCCTATCCTGTACGACAAATTGTCAATCCACAAAAGCATCAATTGCGTTATGACAATCTAAAACAGCAGCTCACAGCACATTATCAGAAGGCTACGGTACAAAATTACCTTGGTTTAGCCAAACGTACCGATGTATTTGATGAATGGTTACACCATCAAATCCGCTTTGATTGGGTCAAAGCCACAGTCGTCAAAGACTCTCCCGATAAAATCCGTGATCAGGCACAAGGGGATGACTATCTGAAAACGCAGCTTAAAAAAGAGCTGATTTCACCCCAACACAATGTCGATATTATTTCTGCTTATTTTGTGCCTGAAAAATCAGGGACTCAAGCGCTCAGTAGCATGGCACAAAATGGCGTTCAGGTTCGGGTACTCACCAACTCATTTAAAGCCAATGATGTTTGGCTAGTTCATGCTTTTTATAGCAAATACCGTGATGATCTACTCAAAAACAATGTCAAACTGTATGAGTTCTTACCTGCATTGTCAGGACTGAGTTTAAACCCACAAACTGAAGAAATTTCCAAAAAAGCTAAAATTAGTCTAAAAGGACTTAGCCGCTCTAGTCTACATGCCAAACTGATGGAACTTGATCAACAGCAGGTATTTATTGGCTCATTTAACCTTGACCCACGTTCTGCAAAACTCAACACTGAAATTGGCGTAGTGCTTGACAGTCCAAACCTAGCCAAAGCCATCCATGACACCCTTGATCAAAATATTGATGCCTACAGCTATGAATTGTCACTGACACCCGAACAAAAAATTCAGTGGACACGTCAAACCAGCAATTTCCATAAAGTGTATCCACATGAACCAAATATGAAATGGTGGCAAAAAATTGGCTTGAAGCTCATTTCATGGCTACCCATCGAGGGTATGATGTAAAACTTGTTGATGTAACTCTTGTAAACCTGTTCGCATTTTCTGCTGCACTTCATGCGTCAAACTATCTAAGGTATGTCCTGTCACATCAATACGCGGTAAAAAGCGTAAATGTGCAGTGACACGAGGCATCTCAAGGACATGCATGACGTGTTCACTAAACGACATTTCACCAATATACGGCGCAATCTGATCAAGTTCACCGTGCTGATTGACATAACACAACAGTGCGATCTGTACAGGCTGCTGTGCCTCAATGGCTGCCCCAAGTAATCGACCATGAATCCGTTTAACTTCTTGACCATCCGATGTCGTAGCTTCAGGAAAAAATAACACGGGGATATTCTGTTTTAAAAAATCTGCAATTTGTTGACGAATCCGTAAGGAATCCCCTGAACCCCGTTTAATAAATAAAGTTCCCCCGCCTTTCGCCAATTTTCCAACAATTGGCCATTGTTCAATTTCAGCTTTTGCCAAAAAGAAGACGCGTGCACCTGAACCTAGAGCAGGAATATCTAACCATGAAATATGATTACTGACCCAAAGTGCAGGTTCATGCCCCGCAGGTTCACCTTCTATACGAACTTCGATATTAAATACATCACATAAACGCCGACAAAACCATTGAACATAGCGTGTATTTTCTGGGTTATTCGGCTGTTTATAGAGTTGATGGCGATACACCACATAAAAACCTTGACCAACAGCCATCACCCCATTGCCTAATTTTTTACCCAAATGAATAAAACGAGATAAGCCTTTCTTTTTTACCGCTGTTGTTAAATCTTGTTGCGTCATAAATATGTATAAATCATGCTGAAAGCTATAGCAGCATTATAGATGAGCGCAGCAATTATTCTGTAAAAAAGTTGCAAACTTGATCTGAATAACTGAAAGTAATGATAATAATTTTCAATTTTATTTAATAATCATTCTTTTTTATACTACTCATCATGTCGCTCAACAGGAGAGTACCATGAACCACATGCTGAATCTTCAAGATATAAAAAGCCAATATAAAGCCCTATTACAGCCACTCAGATGGATTTTGGGCTGTAGCATTCTCTACGCTGGATTATTGATTTTACTGAACAAATTTTTCATTTTTCTTCACATGTAGATTTCAGACTCGCCTAGCTGACAAGTTTTCTCTACAATAGATTTTTTTGATTGCTGAGTTGGGTTTTAGTGGAATATTTTGAGCGACATCAAGGCGGCGAACGTGCCATATTGGTTAGTGTTTCGGTCAACATGCTAAATAATCTTGATGACGAAGAATTTCGATTACTTGCAAAATCCGCAGGCGCTGAAATCTTGAGCCATCTTACTGCACAACGCATTAAACCCGACCCAAAGCTATTTGTTGGTTCAGGTAAAGCCGAAGAAATTGCCGCTTTGGTGGCTGAACTCGAAGCGGAACTGGTGATTTTCGATCACTCACTCTCACCTGCCCAAGAACGTAACTTGGAAAGAATTTTAAAATGTCGAGTGATTGACCGCACAGGCTTAATTTTAGATATCTTTGCTCAGCGTGCCCGTACCCATGAAGGTAAATTACAGGTTGAACTGGCTCAGCTTGAACATTTGTCTTCAAGGTTAGTTCGTGGCTGGACGCACTTGGAACGACAAAAAGGCGGTATCGGCTTGCGTGGGCCAGGTGAATCACAGCTTGAAACCGACCGTCGCTTACTCCGAATTCGCATGGGACAACTCAAAGACAAACTTGAAAAAGTCCGCCAAACTCGTAGTCAAGGTCGTGCTGCTCGCCAAAAAGCTGCGATCCCAACCGTTTCTTTGGTCGGCTATACCAATGCTGGAAAATCGACGCTGTTCAATATTCTTTCCGAAAGTGAAGTCTACGCAGCAGACCAACTGTTTGCCACACTCGACCCAACCTTACGGCGTTTAAATTGGGATGGTATTGGCGCACTGGTACTTGCCGATACGGTCGGTTTCGTTCGAGATTTACCTCATTCTTTAGTCGAATCCTTTAAGGCGACACTCGAAGAAACTTTAGAAGCAACACTGCTGTTACATGTGATTGATGCAAGCAGTCCAGACATGCTCGAACAGATTGATGCGGTTGAATCTGTACTGAAAGAAATCGGCGCAGATGTGCCTGTACTTCGAGTCTATAACAAAATTGATTTAAGTGGTGACGAAGCCAAAATCATCTACGCCAAACCGCATCAACCAGAACGGGTTTATGTCTCAGCCCATAGCCAGCAAGGCTTAACGCTGTTACGCCAAGCCGTTCAAGAATCTTTAATGGGGCAAATTCAAAACTTCCAGCTCACATTAAAACCTGCTTATGGCAAATTACGCACGCAACTTTACGCACTCAATGTCATTCAATCTGAACATTATGATGATCATGGCAACCTGCTGATTGATGTTGTGATTGCGCCACACAAACTTGAAGAGCTGATTCAAAAGCTGCATTTACCCATCGATGAAATTTTGGGTGAGCGTGCAAGTCAGTTCAAAGTGCCTTTGGAAGAGTTTGAAATTAAATCTTAGATCGGTTAAAACTGGAAAAGTAACACTTTCTAGCCAAGGGGTGAATGATATTTCGATCACCCCAAAACCACGAAGATTAAAAAATGAATGGAATAAAAAGCATCGACTGGCAAGCATGGATTGCCAACATTGCCTTAATTATTATTTTTCGTGAAGTTGCCTTATGGATCATGACGCAACTTCATTTTCCAGAACTAGGCAATTTAGTCGGTTTACTCAGCCTTTTAGTGGCTTTGGGGCTGTGGCGCAAGTTTCGCCCGATTTCACTACGCCTGATCGACAGCAACAACAAAATCATGCGAGAAAGTGCTTTCGCCTTTTTACCCGTCTGTGCTGGCTCACTGATTACCCTTGCACATATGGGCAAAGAAATTCCACTCTTTCTTATGGTCTTGGTGGTCAGTACCCTGATTCCGCTTTGGGTTTACGCCAAAATGGCCAAACGCTGGCTATAAGGAGCAATTCATGAATATTTTACTGTTTAGCTTTGCAATCACCTTGGTCGCCTATCTAATTGCCAAATTGATCAATCGCTATGTACCACGCGTTCCTGTTTTAGTGATTGGTATGTTTTGCGTGGTAGGGCTTTTGGCTGTTGTGGGCTTACCTTATGCACAATACATGCAAGGCACACATGATGTTTTTGGGCGTCTACTCGGTTATGTGACAGTTGCACTCGCAATACCATTGGCTACTATGCGCTACGATGATTTACCGCTCAAATCTTTAACAGGTATTTTGGCCTTTGCTAGTGTCAGTGCGGTTGCCCTACCCATGAGCCTTGCCTACATATTACATATGGCCCAGCCCACAATTTTGGCATTTGCCACTCGTGCAGTGACGACACCGATTGCCATTAATATTGCCACTTTACTCGGTTCACCGATTGGTTTAGTGATTTTAATTGTGATTTTGTCTGGTTTAATTGGCGCAAGCTTCTCAGGGCTCATCTTACGTCATATTCACGATGAACGTGCTTCTGGACTGGCTTTAGGACTTGCAGCCCATGCGATTGGCACAGTACAAGCATGGCAACGTGGGCCTGTTGCGGGTCGTTATGCTGCTTTTGGTATGGCCGTAAATGGAGTGTTTACCGCAATTTGGCTGCCAATTGTAATCCATTTGTTACATTAACTGATGAGTTCCCATTTATGGAGTGAGTATGATTGTTATTGCTTTATTTCTCTTTTAGAATAATTTTTGCTCATTTAATATGGAAATTACAGAGGAGCGTTGAGCATGTGGAAATTACCGCTTATTTTAGCTTTCTCAGTTTATAGTGGTCTAAGCTTCGCTGCGGACATTAGCGGAACTTGGAAACAAATTGATGATAAAACTGGATCACCTAAAGCATTTATTCAGATTCGTCAGGAAAAAGATGGCAGTTACACGGGGAAAATTGTAAAAATTACTCCACGCCCAGGTTATGTTCCACAAGAAACCTGTATTGACTGTCCTGAACCCTATCGTAATAAGCCCATTTTAGGACTCGATATTATTCATGACTTAAAACTGCTCAGTGATAATAGTTATGGCAATGGTAAAATTCTTGATCCACTTACAGGTAAAATTTACAGCGTGAAAGGACGCTTACTGTCGAATGGACGCTTATTACAATTACGTGGCTATTTAGGAATTTCAACGCTTGGGCGCACACAAGTGTGGATTCGAGAAAAATAAATATTTAAACATAAAAATCAAAGCGATCATCTGACAATGACCGCTTTGCATCTTTAGCTGAAGACTGGATTCTCAACTGAAAATAAGGTCTGATCTTCAAGGCGAAATGCCATCAGTTTTCCACCCCAAACACAACCACCATCCACATTCTGAATCTGAGGATTAATAGCTCGACCTTCTAATGCCGCCCAATGCCCAAAAACAATTTGATGTGTTCGTGTCGTCAAACCGTCAAACTTGAACCACGGCAGAAAACCTTTAGGCATGGGGTCATCCAGTGATTCTTTAAAAGAAAACTCAAGACGCCCTTCAGCATTGGTCAAACGCATGCGGGTCAAATAGTTGGTAATGGTGCGTAGACGATCCTGCCCTTGCAAATCATCTTCCCATAAATCAGGGGTTGCCCCATACATTTGGGTTAAAAACGCATCCACGACAGTGAAATCATCATGGGCAATCACGGCTTCAACTTCTTTTGCCAATTCAGCCGTTTGCTCTGCTGACCAAATACAAGGCACGCCTGCATGGGTCAAAATGGTTTTATCATTCGGGAACAGGCACAGTGGCTGACGGCGTAACCAGTCAATCAACTCATCACTATCAATCGCATCAATAATGTCTTGAGTCTGATCTTTGGCTTTGATTTTTTTGACGTTACGCGCACATGCCAACAGATTCAGGTCATGATTGCCCAACACCGTTGCCGCACTACCACGCTCCACCAGTTTTTTGACAAAACGCAGCGCACCCAGAGAGTTTTCTCCACGTGCCACCAAATCCCCTGCAAACCAAATAAAGTCCTGATCTGGATCGAACTGGATTTTTTTCAGAAGCTGTTTCAGTGCTTCAAAGCAACCTTGCAGATCACCAATGACATAATTATAGCGAGCCATCGTTACACCATCTGATCCGATAACGCCACAAACTGCGCCAAAGTCAACGTTTCAGGACGTGCCATCGGGTCAACCCCTGCTTGCTCAAAACCATCTTCACCTAACATACCTTTTAAGCTATTACGTAAAGTTTTACGGCGCTGAGTAAAGACGTGAGCGACCAAACGCGCCAAGGCTTGTTCATTTTTCGCCACAATCGGTTTTTCATTGTATGGCACAAGACGGAACACGGCACTGGTGACTTTTGGTGGTGGATTGAATGAACCTGGTGGCACTTCAAACAAGAATGTCGGCTGACAAAAATACTGGATCATCACTGACAAGCGCCCATACTCTTTGGTATTCGGCTCAGCCGTGATGCGATCGACCACTTCTTTTTGCAGCATAAAGTGCATGTCTTTGACTTTGCCACCAAACTCCAAGAGATGGAACAATAACGGTGTCGAAATGTTATAAGGCAAGTTTCCAACAATACGTAGTGGACGACCTTCTTGAAAAAGCTGCGTAAAATCAAATTTTAGTGCATCAGCTTCTACAATCGTTAAACGCTCAGGATGTGGCACGCGCGCAGGTAATCCTGCTGCCAAATCACGGTCTAGCTCAACCACAGTCAAGGCATCGCATTCACCAATCAAAGGCGATGTTAATGCCGCCAAACCAGGGCCAATTTCAACAATATTGTCGCCTGCACGTGGATTAACAGAACGTACAATTTTGGCAATCACACGCTGATCATGCAAAAAGTTCTGCCCGAAGCGTTTCCGCGCCTGATGCCCTTCGTCTTTTGGGTTTAGGGCATTAATTTGATACATAGACAATTTCCAAGAAAGATTATAACGAGTGAGCGAGGGTCAAGGCTAAATCAACGGCAACATGTAAACTGGAACTTTTGGCTTGTCCAGTTCCTGCCAAAGAAAGTGCCGTGCCGTGATCAACTGACGTCCGAATAAACGGCAGACCTAACGTAATATTGATCGCTTCACCAAATCCTTGAGATTTTAACACAGGTAAGCCCTGATCATGGTACATGGCAAGTACAGCATCGGCATGTTGCAAATGTTCAGGGGTAAACAAGGTATCGGCAGGCAAACACAGACTGAGCTGTTCTCCACGTGCACGATATTGTTCTAAAACAGGGTTAATGACTTCAATTTCTTCATGACCCAAGTAACCGCCCTCACCTGCATGTGGGTTCAAACCACACACCAAAATACGCGGTTGTTCAATCTGAAATTTAGTTTTTAAATCATGCAATAAAATATCAATCACTTGTTGCAAGCGAATCACTGTAATCGCGTCGGCAACTTCACGAAGCGGTAAATGCGTGGTGGCCAAAGCAACACGTAAAGTTTTGGTGGCAAGCATCATCACCACACGTTCTACACCAGCAAACTCCTGATAATATTCAGTATGCCCACTAAAATGAATGCCTGCATCATTAATCACTGATTTTTGCACAGGGGCAGTTGCCACACCCACACTTTTAGCCTGCATAGCATACTCAGCCGAACGACGCAATTGTTCTAAGACATAGGCTGAATTTTGAGGGTTCAACTCGCCCAAAACCACATCAGCATTTAAAGGCACATGCTCTACATACAATTGCCCTTGCTGAGATGATTCAACTTGTCCTTTATATTCAATCAGTTCAACAGTTTTCTGCAAAATATCGGCACGTGCTTGCAACATTTGAATATCCGCAAGTACCACGATCGGGCGTTCATCCACTCGATCCGCCAAACTCAAACAGATATCTGGCCCAATGCCTGCAGGTTCACCACTGGTGACATATAAAGGAAGCATGTTAAACATCTCTGTGTCGATTTTGTCTCATTATAAAGTAAAACCTAGAGACAATCCTGAGCAGATACCATTCTCACGTATCCCTTTATCTCAGAAAAATCATGTCATTTATTCGCGAAAGCACAGTCAATATTTTTTATTCATATCACTTAGACAGCTCGATTTAATTTTATTTATATTATTGATTTTTATATTTTTATTATATTTATCACATCAGTCCTTTTTCTTTCTCCCTATGGGAAAAAAATAAAGAAGGTATAAGCAATGAGGAAAGAAGCCGATTGACCCCGAAAATTTAATCCGATTTTTCAAATTTTTCCGTTTATTTGTGCATTTTGAACGCCTATAATATAGCGCTTGAAATTTAATTTTTCATTGTGATTCTACGCAAATTCAGGTAGAATTTCGGCTCCTTTTGTTTGGGCAAATTTATCGTCCAAACCAACTATAATAGGTATGTAGTTAATGAAAACTCTCAGCGCTAAGCCTGCTGAAGTACAACACGACTGGTTCGTTGTTGACGCTTCTGGCAAAACTTTAGGTCGTCTTGCGACTGAAATCGCTCGTCGTTTACGCGGTAAGCATAAGACTTCTTATACTCCTCACGTTGACACTGGTGATTACATCGTTGTTATCAACGCTGAACAAGTTCAAGTGACTGGTAACAAAGCACTTGACAAAAAATACTATCGCCACACTGAATTCCCAGGCGGTTTGAAAGAAACTAATTTCGAAAAATTAGTTGCTCACAAACCTGAAGAAATCTTTGAACGTGCTGTTAAAGGCATGTTGCCAAAAGGTCCTCTTGGTTATGCAATGATCAAGAAAATGAAAGTGTACGCTGGTAGCGAGCATCCACACGCGGCTCAACAGCCACAAGTTTTGGACATCTAAGGGATAAAGCACATGGCTACTAATTATGGTACAGGTCGCCGTAAGACCGCAACTGCACGTGTTTTCTTGTCAGCTGGTACTGGTAAACTCGTTATTAACAACCGTACTTTAGAGCAATATTTCGGTCGTGAAACTGCTCGTATGGTTGTTCGTCAACCTTTAGAGCTTTTAGAAGCTACTGAAAAATATGACCTTTACATCACTGTTGCTGGTGGTGGTATCGGTGGTCAAGCTGGCGCGATCCGTCACGGTATTACTCGTGCATTAATCGCTGCTGACGAAACTTTAAAACCGACTCTTCGTCAAGCTGGTTTCGTTACTCGTGATGCTCGTGAAGTTGAACGTAAGAAACTTGGTTTACGTAAAGCGCGTAAACGTCCTCAATTCTCTAAACGTTAATTCGTTTTCCGAATTGGACAAAAAGCCTCGGTTTTACCGAGGTTTTTTTATGTCTACGATAATGTACAAACTGTGTCAAAACCATGACACGATACAACAAAAATCGGTATAGTAATTTGTATGCCGAGAAATATTTTAGAGCTTTGTTATGTCTGATCAAGAAATCAACTTACCCCCTACACGCCCCTATTTAGCCCGTGCGATCTATGAATGGATTTGTGACAATCAGCTAACCCCCTATCTCTTGGTGGATGCCACTCAGCCACATACTAGTGTACCTGTTCAGTTTGTCAAAGATGGTCAAATTGTCCTGAACATCGTGCCGCATGCTGTGCATCAGTTGGTTATGAATAATGATGCCATCAGCTTCTCTGCACGTTTTGGTGGTGTTGCACAAAATATTTATGTACCATTCGCTTCAGTTATTGGCATTTATGCACGTGAAAATGGTCAAGGACTCTTTTTTGATCCAAGCGAATATGAGAATATAAGTCCAGTAACAACCGAAGAAATTGCTGAAATATCAGAAACAGAAGCACCAAAGAAAAAACCAAGTTTAAGAATCGTCGACTAACCTCATTAAGGAGGAGTGTATGGCTTTTGATTTATTTCATTATTTTGCTGAGCAAACGAGAATTCAAAAGCCTCAGCTTCTCGCTCACTATCCTGTAGAAGAACGCCAAAGTCTACTTTTAGAGCTTAATGCACTCGCTTTAGGCAAACTGATTGCTGAATGGCAACATCATGCCAATCATGTTTATTTAGAAATACAACAACAAGACTTATTGTATATTCAACAAATTGCCCGTTTGATGACAACATCATCACAGAATAAATCGAGTTTGAATAAAACTGAATTTGAACAAGCTCTTACAGAAATTTTATCATTACAACTGACCGAACTACATCAGCTTGATTGCACAGGGCACTTAGGACAAACAGGCATCAATGAACTCCTTCTAGGTCAACCGCCCTATTTGGCAGGACAAGCAGCAGATTGGGTTTGGGCAACAAATACCTTGATTCGACTGATTGGCTCTAAACCTGCCGAGACAAAACAGGTATCATTAGACGAAACTATCAAGGAGTTTAATCACATGGTTTCTCATACTGACCACCACGATGATCATCAAGTTGCTGAACCTATTATTGCTCAAGTACCAACATGGGCAAAAATTTTAGAACCTGTTGTCGGTCTAATCGTACTGGGTTATTTATACTGTGCTTATCAGCATCTTGTTGGATAAATCATCCTGACATAAAAAAGCCAAGATTAACTTGGCTTTTTTATTTTTCCAGATTTTTAAAACTTAAGCACGATTTTTGGATTTCGACTTATTAAAAGGACGCTTGCGATCACCTGTTTCACGCGGTGGTAAACCTGTGTGCTGCGTCAAAATCTGTCCTTTTTTCGGTTGTTGACGCTGTGAATTTTGACGTGCTGTATTTTCACCAGTACGTTTTTGTGAATCCCCTGCCACACTCGAATTTTTCTTACGTGCTGCTTTATATTCACCATCTGCCGCTTTCGGCTGGAAAGTTGGAATCAAGTGCTGCTTCGAGTTCCCAATCAGGTCGGCACGTCCCATTTCTTTTAACGCTTCGCGTAACAACGGCCAGTTATTTGGATCATGATAACGCAAGAATGCTTTATGCAAGCGACGACGTTTCTCACCTTTCACAATGTCAACATCTTCAGTATAACGCGCGACTTTCGCCAACGGGTTTTTTGCTGAATAATACATGGTGGTTGCGGTTGCCATCGGCGATGGATAGAAGGTCTGTACCTGATCGGCACGGAAACCATTCTTTTTCAACCAGATTGCCAAATGCATCATGTCATAATCGGTCGTTCCCGGATGCGCTGCAATAAAGTATGGAATCAGGTACTGTTCTTTACCCACTTCCTTACTGAAACGGTCAAACATTTGTTTGAAACGATCATAAGTGCCAATGCCTGGTTTCATCATCTTCGACAATGGCCCTTGCTCGGTATGCTCAGGCGCAATCTTCAGATAACCACCAACGTGATGCTGTACCAATTCTTTAACATATTCAGGGTTCAATACTGCCAAGTCATAGCGGAGACCTGAACCAATCAGAATTTTCTTAATGCCTTTAATTTCACGGGCTTTACGATACAACTGTACCAGCGGAGCATGATCGGTATGCAAGTTTTGACAAACACCCGGATACACACAAGATGGTTTACGGCAGTTTTTCTCAATCTCAGGGTCTTTACAGTGCAAACGGTACATGTTGGCTGTTGGGCCACCCAAGTCCGAAATAATCCCTGTAAATTGTGGTGCAGTATCACGAATCTTTTCAATTTCTCGAAGAATCGACTCTTCCGAACGGTTTTGAATAATTCGCCCTTCATGTTCAGTAATCGAACAGAACGTACAGCCACCAAAACAACCCCGCATGATATTCACTGAGAATTTAATCATGTCAAAGGCCGGGAAACGTGCATTGCCATACACAGGATGTGGCAAACGTGCATAAGGCAAGTCAAACACGTAATCCATTTCTTCAGTGGTCAATGGAATCGGTGGTGGGTTAATCCACACATCACGTTCACCATGACGTTGTACTAACGCACGTGCATTCCCTGGATTAGTTTCCAAATGCAAAATACGGTTGGCATGTGCATATAGCACACGGTCATTCGCCACTTGTTCAAAAGAAGGTAAACGAATCACCGCCAATTCGCGTGGTGGCAGTTTATGTTTGATCGCTTTGGAAGCAACTTGCAACTGCACCACTTGTGTATGCTCATCTAGCTTATCGCCTTCACGCACAACTGGATTTGCAACCAATTCTTTTTGGAAATTTTGGTACTGTGCTAAAGAGTTACCTTTTTCTTTTTCAACTTCACAGCCATCAATATCTTCAGTCATTACATACGGGTTGATAATCGGATCAACACGTCCAATGGTATCAACATCGTTACTGGCAATCTCAACAAACTTGGCTTTTGACGGCTTGTTGAGTTTATTGATAATAAATGCGGTACCACGAACATCAGTAATCTGATGAATTTTTTCACCTTTTGCCAGACGATGCATCACATCAATAATGGCACGTTCGCCATTACCATACATTAGCATATCCGCTTTCGAATCCATCAAAATCGAACGACGGACTTTATCTGACCAATAATCATAATGTGCAATACGACGCAAGCTGCCTTCAATACCACCTAAAAGTACAGGAACATCAGGGAAAGCTTCACGACAACGCTGACTATAGACAGTCGCAGCACGGTCAGGACGTTTGTTTGGCAGATTATCAGGAGAATAAGCATCATCCGAACGGATTTTACGATCTGCCGTATAACGGTTAATCATCGAATCCATATTGCCCGCGGTCACACCCCAAGCAATTGTGGGTTTACCTAGCACACGAAAACTTTCTACGTTGGTCCAATCTGGCTGAGAAATAATGCCAACACGAAAGCCTTGCGCTTCCAAAACTCGCCCAATCACACCCGAACAAAATGAAGGATGATCAATATATGCATCACCACAGACCAAAATAAAATCACAGGCATCCCAGCCCAATGCATCCATTTCTTGCCGAGACATTGGCAAAAATGGGGCTGGTTCAAAGCATGAAGCCCAATGTTTATCATAGTCAAACAACGCTTTTGGCGCAGTCTGCATGGTGTAGGCAGTAGACATAGCTGGCAATTCTCGGCTGGCTGGAGATGGGAATGTCATCAAAGATGAAAGCCGAGTATTTTACCATGAATTCCATTCAGTTTTCTTAGATTTAAGCGTTGGAAAAACAATGAGATAAAATTTAAATTGTTTAAAGTTTAAACAAAACTAAATCCTCATCAAATTTGTAAAACTGATTTTTAAAGATAAATGATGATCTCTATAAATTGCTTTGCCATATCTGCTTCAAAACGATATGGCAAACTAAGGTTAAATGACTTTATCTGCTTCAAAACGATATGGCAAACTAAGGTTAAATGACTTTTTATGCAGCCATTCCCCGATAAGCAGGATAATTTTGAATGCGCTGACACCATGCTTGAATATTTGGGTAAAGACTTAGATCGAAACCACCTTCATCGGCCACATGGGTATAAGCATAAAGAGAAATATCTGCCAATGAGAGTTCATTTCCTACTAAATAATCATGTTGCCCCAATGCCTGCTCCATAATCGCCAAGGCTTTATGCCCTTTTGACTGCAAAGCATGATATTCCTCAATACGAGCTTCAGGTAAGCCCAAGTATTTATTGATAAAACGGGCAACTGCAATAAATGGCTCATGGCTATATTGTTCAAAGAACATCCATTCGTACATTTTGGCTTTGGCATAGCGATCTGTTGGAACGAATTCAGTTTCCTCAGCTAAATAACCCAAAATTGCATTGGATTCTGTCAAAATTCGCTCATCATCGAGTACTAAAACAGGAATCTTTCCATTTGGATTCATCTGCAAGAATTCAGGTGTGTGACTTTCAGCTTTTAGCACATTGATATGCAACCATTCATGTTGAATGCCTAAAAACTCAAGCAACAATTTAACTTTATAGCAATTGCCAGATAGCAGATCTCCGTAGACTTTCAATGGTTATTCTCCATATTGATTTTAAAAATAAGTATGAATTTTTATATCATAAATTGTTTATTCATTATATTTACTCTATAAAGTAATGAAAATTCAAAAGATAATAAATGATGATCAAAATATTATTTGTTTGTGCTCAGAATAAACTTCGTAGCCCAGCTGCTGAAACCGTTTTTTCTGAGTATCAAAATATTGAATGCACATCTGCTGGAATTCATGAGTCAGCCAATACACCAATAGATGCAGAAACTATCCAATGGGCAGATATAATCTTTACGATGGAAAAAAAGCACAAAGTAAAGATACAACAAAAATTTAGGCATGTGATTAATGGGAAAAAAATAATCTCATTAGACATACCTGATAATTTTGAATATATGCAACCTGCTTTGATT
>NZ_BKNN01000040.1 GCF_008993995.1 Acinetobacter brisouii | reverse complement strand
CAATTCAGACACAAATCTGGATTGCGATGATCGCCTATTTATTGGTGAGTTTCGCTCAACATTTAGGGAAAACAGGTTGGACAGTTCAACGTTTACTCAGAATAATTCAAGTGAATTTGTTTGAAAGTAGAACTTTAAAAGCTTTATTTTCACCCGATAAAATACCCATAAAACAAGAGGAAGCTCAAATGAGCTTCCTCTTGTGAAAAATTGTGGGACAGCAATGGTCATGTGCCTCTCTTTTTTTATTCAAAATGATCACTGTTGCGGTGGGATGAGTTGATCCAGTGTTTTGTCATCTAAATTATTCAGTTCGCTTAAATCGGTTTTGATTTTCCATTTCTCAACATCTTCAATAGGATTAGGCAAACGTGCTTCAAGCCAGTCACAGACCACATCGGGTGAAAACTCGGCATGGTTGCATTGAATCACCCACGCCAAAAAGTCTTTGGCTTCACCATTCATATAAGGTGGTGGAGAGACAGGCAAAAACTGAGTCGGTAAACGCTCATTGGTCGACAGGTAATTTAAAACATGTCCAAGTTCTTGTACGGTTTGCCATGCCAATGGATGTTCAATATCAATAAAAAACTTAAACCACCATGCATGTTGTCCATCATCCCCATGTCCCACAATACGACTGGCTTGGACACTCGGGACTTTGGCAAAAAACTGTTCTAGACGTTCAAAATTTAATTCAGACACGTTGCAATTCTCTTGATTTCACCCGCATTACTATACCTGACAATTAAGCCAATTCATCATCTTGAGGTTGTAGCTTTTTACTGCCCACTTCATTTTTTTCTTTAATGGCTGATGGATAATGCCAAGAAGCATAGCGCACGATAAAAATTGCCACAGCTAAAATCAGAATTGAACCTGTGACAATAATTAAATCCATAGAGGCTTTATGGTCATGCTGAATCACCGAAATCAGCAGGCGAGTGAGTGCAGTAATTGCCACATAAATGAGAAAACGCACAGGCATATGATTGGTTTTAAAGTAGATGCCAACCATAGCACCCAGTTCTAAATAGATAAATAACAGCAAAATATCATCAATGCTGGCATAGCTTTTTGCAGTAAAAATGTCGATGGTGGTGTGTACCGCAGACCATGCGATCATACAGCCAATAATAAACAGCGCTAAATAATGAAAACTCTCTACGGCTAAATGACCAACCCGATCTAGGAACTGTTGTATTTGATCGGTCTTATTTTTGGGAATAGGCATCGCAAAAACACCTTAAAACAATCTATGATAAGCTTAAATTAGCATTGTGATGACAGGATGACAAATCATAAAACCAAAAAAAAATGCCTGATAAACAGGCATTTTTTTAGATCGAAATGGAATTACTGTTGAGTAAAGTAGTCTGGATCAAACTGCATGATGACACTCGAACCTGCATTGATTTTGGCAAAACGGCTATTAAGTTCAGGCAAGACTTTTTCAATGTAGTATTGTGCCAAACGCAGCTTATTGGCATAAAACTCGCCTTGTTTTGACTCCGCCGCTTTGGCAATTTTGGCAAACATATAGGCAAAGCTGAGTAAGCCCACCACATGCAAGAAATCAACCGCCACCGCATTGGCAAAGTCAGGGTCTTCTTGAGCTTGATCAATGATACGCTGTGTCAAAGCTTCAACTTCAAGGCAGGCATCTAAGGTTATATCTTTAATAATGGTGAGGTCAGTATCAAGTTCATCGACAAAACTACGGATTTCATCGATATATTCATATAAGAATTCACCATTGTTTTTAATAACTTTACGCCCAATCAAATCTTGCGACTGAATGCCGTTGGTTCCTTCGTAAATCTGGGAAATACGTAAATCACGGATGCATTGTTCCATGCCCCATTCAGCAATATAACCATGTCCCCCAAAGCACATTTGCGCATCTAGAACCGCATTGAATGCAGTGTCGGTTAAATAGGCTTTGGCAATTGGAGTGAGCAGGGCAACACGGTTGTTGGCTTTACGCACCGCTTCGGCATCGGTTGAAAACTTGGTGATGTCGAGCTGTTGACCAACATATACCGCAAAGGCACGTGATGCTTCATTATTGGCGCGGGCATTGAGTAACATGCGACGTACATCGCCATGCACTAAAATGCTGTCCGCAGGTTTTTCTGGGCTTTTCACGCCTGTGGCACTGCGCCCTTGCAAACGGTCTGTGGCATATTGAGCAGCATTTTGATAGGCAAATTCAGCCGCGCCTAGCCCCTGAATCCCCATCGACAAGCGCTCATAGTTCATCATCACGAACATTGCCGCCAAGCCTTCATTTTCTTTGCCGACCAAGAAACCTTTGGCTGCATCGAAGTTCATGACACAAGTTGCAGATGCCTTGATTCCCATTTTATGTTCAATTGAACCTGGGGCAACTGTGTTGCGTTCACCTAAAGAGCCATCTTCATTGACCATGTATTTCGGCACAATAAACAGTGAAATACCGCGAGAACCTGCTGGTGCATTCGGTGTTTTGGCCAAGACAAGGTGAATGATGTTTTGGGTCAGGTCGTGGTCGCCACCTGTAATGAAAATCTTGGTGCCTGTAATGTTGTAGCTACCATCGGCATTCGGTTCTGCTTTGGTTTTGATAATGCCTAAGTCTGTACCTGCATGTGGCTCGGTTAAGCACATGGTGCCTGACCATTCACCCGAATAGATTTTTGGTAAATAGGTTTCTTTTTGTTGTTGTGACGCATAGCTGTTGAGCGCCATGCCTGCACCGACCGACAACAGTGGATACAGCATAAAGGACGGGTTGGTGGCAAAAATCATTTCATCAGACAGGACAGTCAGCATTTTTGGCATGCTTTGACCACCCCATTCTTCATCGGCGCTTAAACCAATCCAGCCACCTTCGGCATATTGTTGAAATGCTGCCTTGAAACCTTCAGGGGTAGACACTTTGCCATCGGCATAGTGTGCGCCTTGTTCATCGCCACTGCGATTGATTGGCAGTGTCACATTTTTGGCAAATTTAGCCATTTCTTCTAAAATTGCCTCGGCAGTTGCAGCATCTAAATGTGCCAGCTTTTCATTGCTTTGCCAAAATTGTTCTGCGTCAAAAACTTCATTTAAAATAAAACGCATATCAGCAAGTGGGGCATTGTAGATTGGCATTGTTGTTCACCTGTTTTTTTGAGTTTGCTTTAACTCTAGCAACTTTTATGACGATACTGATGGATCGCTTCCTGAATATCGTTGCAAGACATTTCATAAAAAAGGCTGCACAGTCAGGCAGCCTTTTTCTGTGCATTAGAACGCAAAATGTTCAGCATCTAAATTCATCAGTGGTTCTAAGCCACCTGCTATCACGGCAATGTGTCCGTGAACACGAGGCAGTATTTTCTTGAAGTAGAATTGTGCTGTGGTAATTTTGGCTTTATAGAATTCAACTTCACTTGAACCGTGAGCCAATTTTTGCTGTGCAACAACCGCCATACGCGCCCATAAATAGCCAAGCGTCACATAGCCTGCAAAATATAAATAGTCGACTGCGGCAGCACCGACTTCATCGGCATTTTCGCGAGCACGTTCACCAATACGGTTGGTGAGTTGTCCCCATTCTTTATTGAGACTAGCCAGTTCGCTGATCAACGCTTGTAATTCAGCATTGTGGGCTTGTTCTTGGGTGAAGTCATAAATGATTTTGGTGAAATCACGCAATAAAGCCCCTTTGGTCTGTAGGACTTTACGACCCAATAAATCCAGTGCCTGAATTTCAGTGGTTCCTTCATACAAACAGGCAATACGGGTATCACGAACAATCTGTTCCATGCCATGTTCAGCAATAAAGCCATGTCCACCAAAGACCTGAACGCCTTTGTTGGCAGCTTCATAGCCTGTTTCCGTCAAGAAAGCTTTGGCAATTGGTGTAAGTAGTGACAAGATATTGTCCGCATATTCGCGTTCTTCAGGTGTTGCAGCGCGTTCAACCAAGTCCGCATATTGAGAGAGTAAGTAAACGAGCGCACGACCACCTTCGGCAAAGGCTTTTTGAGTGAGCAACATGTTACGAACAGCAGGATGCACAATAATCGGGTCAGCTTCTTTTTCAGGCTGTTTTGCCCCAGACAGTGAACGCATCGCCAAACGCTCTTTGGCATAGACCAGTGCGCCTTGGAAAGAAGATTCGGATGCCGCTAAACCTTGTACGGCTGTACCAATACGTGCCGTGTTCATAAAGGTAAACATGCAGTTTAAGCCACGGTTTTCAGGGCCAATCAAATAACCTGTGGCTTTGTCAAAATTCAAGACACAGGTGGCATTGCCATGAATCCCCATTTTATGTTCGATAGAACCGCAGCGAACCTTGTTACGCTCACCAAGAGAGCCATCTGCATTGACATGGAATTTAGGCACAATAAACAGCGAAATACCTTTGGTGCCTTTCGGAGCATTTGGCAAGCGCGCCAAGACGATGTGCACGATATTTTCAGCCATATCGTGTTCGCCCGCGGAGATAAAGATTTTTTCTCCAGAAATGGCATAGCTGCCGTCGGCATTCGGTTCAGCTTTACTACGAATAATGCCAAGGTCTGAACCCGCATGGGATTCGGTCAAGCACATGGTACCTGTCCATTCACCTGAAACCAGTTTCGGTAAGTACGTGTCTTTTTGCTCGTCTGAACCATGATGTTCAATGGTACGTACCGCACCATGTGACAAGCCAGGATACATGCCCCATGCCCAGTTTGAACTGCCGACCATTTCTGAAATTACAGTGGCAAGTGAGTTCGGTAAAGCTTGACCGCCATACTGTTCTTCAGCAGATAGAGATGGGAAACCAAGTTCGATATATTTTTGATAGGCTTCTTTAAAACCTGTGGGTGTAGTGACTTCACCGTCATGCCATGTACAGCCTTCACGGTCGCCCACTTGATTGAGTGGGGAAAGCTCATTTTCACAAAAATCTGCAGCAGCCTCTAAATATTGATCAATCAATTCACGGCTGACTGTATCTTGAAAAGCAGGCAGTTTGGCATAGTGCTGCTCTGCATCGAGCAATTCATGTAAGACAAATTGCATATCACGTAAAGGCGCTTTGTAATGTGGCATGATGATGTCCTCTTGTACTGGCAAACCCCAGTTTTATGTCTTTAAAATGTGCCTTTCCCAGCACTTTGTATGCAGTACATCGTGCAACAAGTTGCAGTATCCGACAAGAGTAAAATCGTGGTTTCTGTGTGACTCTAAAGTCAAATAAAGTTTTATTAATAATACTAAGCTTATGAAAAATATTATTTTTATTTATAGTTAAAATGTAGCTTTAGCCAACCTTAACCTGAAAATAAAAAACGGCATACAGAGCGTATGCCGTTTCTTTCTATCTGTGCAATTACTTGCTTGCAGGTGCTGCTGGTGCAGGTGCATCTGCTGGAGGCGGTGGTGGTAATGGACGGTCTTTGTCCTGATCTGGTTTAAAACGCAATTCACAGGTACCTGTAATGGTTTTATCTGCAAGTTTAACTTGAACTTTGGCACCTACAGGTTGATTGCTACATGCCTGTTTGAATTGTTCAAATTCAGCTTTATGTTTTGCCATGTCCTGTTCAGACATGCGAGGAGCATGATGGCGGTGATGAGGGTCTTGTGGGCCAGCTTGCATCGGGGGTTCATGTGGTTTTGTCATGGATTGACACGCAGTTAATGTCCCCATGCTCAAAATTACGGCACTGACCAATGCAACTTTTGCAAATAGATTCATATTATTGTCCTTATATGATGTGAAGGAGTAAAAGTGCAACTGTGTTAACTTTAATCAACCAACATGGAGGAACAATGAAGAGTTTTTTGTGGACATGTTGGTTACAATGGAGAAATTCAGGATATTAATTGAGTTGAGTTGTTGAAAAAGCTGCGTATTCCGATTGCCTTGCGCCTGTTTTTCACAGTGCTACTGACCACGGTGATTATTACCACAGTGAGTTTAGGCGTGTTCCAATGGACGATGAAGGAAAACTTTGCCAAATATGTGGCAGATGTTGAAATGCAGAAACTTGATCATCTGATTGAAAATCTGGCTGGGGTCTACAGCATTTATCATGACTGGGGCAATGCGATTCAGGCACAGATTTTACAGATTGAAGGTCAACCCGGCCCTGATGATTATGACCATTTATCAAGAGTCTGGTTACGCCGTCAGTATGACATTGCCTTTCAGCAGCGCTATTTTAAAGAAAATACCATTCTCAACGTACCCACAGGCGTAGAACAACAAACAGCCATTAAAAAAGAAGGTTTGTCTGTTGATGAAATTCGTTTGCTACAAGAAAATTTACCTTCTGAATATCAACCCTTTGAAGGGCTTAGTTTTCCACTCAATAGTGGTCCAATTTTTTGGAATCGCAAACCCATTCAGCAACCACGTCCACCCAAAGATGCCAATACACCACCTCCTGAAGATACTCCCCCCCCTGAAGGTAAAAAGCGCTTTATTCCCATGCCTGACAAATTGGGGCTAAGTTCTCGCTTGTCTTTATATGATGCTAAGAAGCATTTTATTGTGGGTGAGCAAAATACAGGGGCAGTGTCATTTCGTCCAATTAAAGTCAATAATCAAATTGTGGGTTATCTGGGATTAAAACCTGTTTTAGATCAGGAAGATGCTTTAAGTCTAAATTTCTTTAGTACACAAAAGAAAGTATTGCTCTTGATTTATGCAGTGACTGTGGTTGCCAGTCTAATTTTGGCTTTATTGCTCGCGACATACTTTAAGAAACCGATTCATCAATTGCTACGAACGGCTCGTGAGCTGACCAAAGGGCACTATCAATATAAAATGCAGGTCAAGCGTAATGATGAATTGGGTGATTTATCTAACCAGATGAATCATTTGTCCGAAATTTTAGATCAACATGAACAGTCACGCCGTCAATGGGTCGCCGATACTTCACATGAGTTGAAAACGCCACTTGCTGTATTGCAGGCGCAAATTGAAGCGATGCAAGATGGGATTCGAAAACCAACCCCTGAACATTTTGCTTCAATGATGAGTCAGGTCAGTAGCCTGAAAAAATTAACGCAAGATTTGGCAGATTTAGCACAGGTTGAGGCGCAGCAATTGACATGCTATTTTGCAGAAGTCGACCCGTGGCAGACCGTCGTGCAGGAAGTCATTAATTTTACGCCTAAACTTGAACAAGCACAGTTGCAAGTTGAGGTTGAAGGAAGTGGCACGCTGCTTTCTCTAGATGTCGACCGTTTTAAACAAATTATTGTGAATTTGTTGGGTAATAGTATTCGTTATACAGAAATGGGTGGAATGATTCGCATCCATACCGTACAAACTGAACAGGCATGGACACTGTTGATCGATGATAGCCCGCTCGGTTTATCTGATGAACAGTTACAGCGTTTGGGTGAACGTTTTTATCGTGTCGATGATTCGCGTACACGGAGCACGGGAGGCACAGGTTTAGGTCTGGCACTTTCGGTTAAAATTGCCAAAGCTTTAGGTGGTCAGTTAAGTTTTGATCATTCGCCTTTGGGTGGTTTGCGCTGCCAATTAACTTTCCCAAAAATTTCTAGGAAATAAATACATGAAACATATTATTTTGGTTGAAGATGAAGTTGAGTTAGCAGGTCTGGTTCGGGATTATTTAGAAGCTGCGGGCTATGAAGTTAGTATGTTTCACGATGGACAAGAAGCCTATAACAGCTTTTTACAACGTAAACCGAGCTTGATGATTTTGGACTTGATGGTGCCACGTATGGATGGTTTAACCATTTGTCGTAAAGTGCGCGAACAATCTGACTTGCCGATTATTATGGTGACTGCACGTACTGAAGAAATTGATCGGGTCTTGGGCTTGAACATGGGGGCAGATGATTACGTCTGTAAGCCATTTAGCCCGAAAGAACTGGTTGCTCGTGTACAGGCAGTTTTGCGTCGATTAGAGCGTAAATCAGAGCCAGAAGAAAATGATTTATTCCGTATCGACAAGTCACAACAACGGGTTTGGTATAAACAAAAAGCCCTGAATTTAACGCCAACTGAGTTTCGTCTTCTAGAGCTATTTCTAGAACATGTGGGTCAGGTGTATTCACGCATTCAGTTGCTCGACCATATTAATCCTGACAGTTTTGATGTGGCAGACCGTGTGATTGACAGTCATATTAAAAACCTGCGCCGTAAGATTTCTGAAGTCGCTGAAGATGACAGTCGCCATGAATGGGTGCAAGCGGTGTATGGGGTTGGTTATCGCTTTGAATATCCAAATGACTAATATTAAGTGACATCAAAAAAAGGAAGCCCAAGTCAGCTTCCTTTTTTTTATGTGCCTTCAGATCAGCGGGTCAAGATGAACAACTCACCATCACATCAGGCATATCACTAGGTAGTGGCGCAAGATCGGCAGGGCGTTCACGCTCAGGTTGGTGGGTAAATGGTTGTGCCAAAAGCTCAAACAAACGCTCAACTTCGCTAAAGTCGTCGCGTTGAGCAGCTTCGATCGCGGTTTGTGCCATGTGATTGCGTAAAATATAACGTGGGTTGGCTAAGCGCATAGCAGCATTAAGCTGTTCAATATCTTGATGTTCACGAATCGCATGATACTGCTTTAGGAAATCCTCGAACTGTCGAATATTGAGGCAATCATCTTGAATAGCCCGATATTGTTGTTCTTGCAGACGAATGAAACTTTGCGTGTAATCGAGCTGTTCACTTTGCATGATTTTTAAAAATGCCATACCGCAGTCAAAGCTGTCTTTATGAAAGTCAGGCAGCCCCATTTTAGCGGCTAGACCTTGCTGATAAAACGCTAAAAACTTCGGCTCATACTGTTCTAAGGCTTTTACTAACTCTTGCTTAAATTGTTCTCGATCTTCAGCTTTTGCCAGTGGCACAAGATTATTGATCCAAACCCACAAATTCCAGTGTCCAATACTTGGCTGATTTTGATAAGTATAACGTCCCTGATGATCCGAATGATTGTTGATCCAGTTGGGACGGAAACGTTCCATAAAACCATAAGGGCCAAAATCGAGGGTTGAACCTGTAATATTGAGATTATCTGTGTTCATCACACCATGTGCAAAGCCGACCAGTTGCCATTGGGCAATCATTTTTGCAGTCCGTTCAATCACCTGATCTACAAAAGCCAAAACAGGCTGCTCTGCATTTAAACATTCAGGAAAATACCACTCGATGGCTTTTTCAGTAAATTCTTTGAGCAGTTCAGGCGCATATTGATTAATCCATTCAAAATGCCCAAAACGAATATGACAGTCTGCTGTACGTAACAGCATTGCACCTTGTTCAAGTTGCTCACGTTGTACGGCATGGTTGGACGTGGTAAAGCCGATGGCATTGCTTGAAGCAATACCCAGTGAATTGAGTGCATGTCCTGCTAAGTATTCACGAATTACTGAACGCAAAACAGCACGCCCATCGCCCATCCGCGAATAAGGCGTTTTGCCTGCACCTTTTAAATGCAAGTCAATGGTTTTACCCTGACGGTCAAGCACTTGCCCAATCAATAAGCCACGACCATCACCCAATTGTCCAGCCCATTGACCAAACTGATGCCCTGCATACACCATTGCCAGTGGGGGAAACTCGGCAAAAGTTTGTTGCCCACTACAGATCTCCACCCAGTTTTGTTGTTCTTCGGCTGACCATTGCAATTCATTGGCGAGGGCGACATTAAAATGTCCTGCGCGTGCGCCTTGTAATGTTTTTGGCATTTGCTGATGAAACAGCTTGGCATTTAATGCAGGATACAATGTGTTAAAGATCATAGTCGGCAGGTTTTACAAAGATTCTGTATTACTCTATAGCAAAATTTGGGTTTATAGAAAAATAGCCATAAAAAAAGAGATGCTCAAGCATCTCTTTTTTGAATACGATTGAGATTAGGTTGAAATTTTACGCAGGCTTTTCACTAATACTTCCAAGCGATCACGATGGTGCTGTAAACGCTGCTCGACCAGTTGGAAATCTGCCTTCAGTTTATGATCAATTTGATGGATTTTCTCGGTCATTGCTGCTTTTTTGTGCTGCAACTCCAGTTCTTTGAGCTTAGCCATATCGTTTAAAGTATGGGTAAAGGCTTCATATTCTTGCGCGATGTGCTGTTTCATCGTGCGTAAATCTTCATTGATATCCAGACCATACACCGCAAGGTCTTGCTCTGCATATTTGAACTTCATTGCCAATTCTGCTTTTTTAATATTAAAGCTTGGAATACGGCGCAGATTTTTAGCTAAACCAACTTTTGAACATGACCAAATCAACCATTTGGTTGGATCGTACTGCCACCATTTCACTCCATTACGGTAGTCGTATTGGAAGATATGATGATAGTTATGATAGCCTTCGCCCCAAGTGGCAATCGCTAACCAAAAGTTATCACGTGCTGTATTTTCATCGGTATATGGACGTTTACCAAACATATGGCACAGTGAGTTGATAAAGAATGTGACATGGTGACTCAAGATTAAACGCAGTAAACCACCTAATAAAATTACACCCCAAATATCACCAACTGCCCAGCCAATTGTCCCCAAAATCACAACATGTACCGCAATCACTAAAGGCACATAGTATTTGTCTTGGAACATCACGACTTTGTCATTGAGTAAATCAGGCGCATTTTTATAGTTCGCTGTAGCCGCAGGATAATCACGAATCATCCAACCTAAATGGGCGTACCAGAAACCTTTTTTAATTGAATATGGATCTTGATCGATATCATCAACATGACGATGATGCGTACGGTGTCCAGAAGCCCAGTACAAAATACTGTTTTGCACAGCAAATGTACCACCGAGCATCAGGATAATTTTGAGTGGGAGAGCCGCTTCATAGGCACGGTGTGCCCATAAGCGGTGATAACCCGCTGTAATACTTAAACTACTCAGCGCGAGTAGAAAAAATAGGCTTACCCACGCACTGACAGAAAAATCGTGGTAATAAGCATATAGCGGTATGGCAATCAGGGCAGCAATTGGAGTCCCCAACAAGGTAATGGTTGCTGTCCAGTTAATAGGTGCTTGCGGCAGGGGAGTCATATGCAGCGACGCTCCTCAAAGAAAAATAGGGTCGACCTTCAAACGCAATACTGATGGCTGTTTATAGGCATCTTTATCGATGCTTTAACAATATTATACACTTGTATTTTAAAAGCTAAAGCGAAACTTTCGACCAATGCGTTTTGTCTAAATATTACCCTAAAACGTGTAGCTGCTGTTGCATTGTTTTCGGAAAATCTGTGATTAAGCCATCAATGCCTTGATCTTGTAGTATTTTTGCCCTTTCAACGTCATTGACTGTCCAGACGCTGACAGCAAGCCCTGCCAATTTGGACAACTCAATCATGTCAGGCGTTGCCAATGTATCTTTCCAACCTATACGACTACAATTATATTTTATTGCTTTTTCAATAGCTTGGCTTTTAATGTTGTCTTCAATTAATAAACCTCGCTGAAAGTGACTATTTTGTTTTTGAAGCGCAATTAAAATTTTTTCATCAAAACTGGTAATGGTTGCAGATTGTTCAAAACCTTGTAACTGCTGCTGTAAGGTGTCGATTAAACGTTCAGCTGTCGCAGTATCTTTGACGGTTTTAACTTCGACTTCAATATGTCGAAAATCACGCAATATTGTTAAAACTTCAGAGAGTAAAGGCGTACTCTCTGTGGACGTCCAATTCTTCCATTGTGCACGATGGTCATAATGTTTTAAATCGGAGGAAGTACATGAATAAACCGAGCTGAGTTTACCTGCGGTACGGAGAAAATTATCATCGTGCATGACAAACAACGTACCATCTGTAAGTTGGCGGACATCGAACTCAACAGCCCGAATGCCCAAGTGTTGTAAGTAATAAAAACCACCTAGCGTATTTTCAGGTGCTTCGCCACGTGCACCACGGTGACCAATAATTTGCATCCATTTTTCACATGAAGTTGAGGATGAAATTATTTTACGCTTAAAAGTACTTACTTTTGTTTTTGCCAGTAAATTTCTTTGCCATGTTCAGCCAATTGTAGGCTACGAGAAGCGACAAATAACCAGTCAGACAAGCGGTTCAACAGCAATAAAGCTGTTTTCTGAATATTTTGATCGCGTTTTTGCAGGCTGATTAAGCTACGTTCAGCACGGCGGCAGACAGAACGTGCTTGATGTGCATAACTGCATGATAATGAACCCGCAGGTAGAATAAATTCTTTCAACATCGGAAGGTATTTATTCATGGCATCGATATCGCTTTCCAAGAAAATGAGTGCTGATTCTTGTAAAAGGTTAAAGTTGGGAATACACACTTCACCACCCAAGTCAAATAACCAGTGTTGGATCAAACTTAAACTTTTATCCCAACGCTGCTTTTCATCGGCATCGATCCCACTATTCACGATTTGGGCGCGCAGTACGCCAAGAATACTATTGAGTTCATCAACATCACCTAAAGCTTGAATCCGTAGATCATCTTTCTCGACGCGTGTCCCATCGCCAAGACCTGTCGTCCCATCATCACCTGTACGCGTTGCAATTTTGCTTAAACGATGACCCATAATTCATTCCTTTTGATCATAAAAAAGGATAATGTTTTTTTAAACATTATCCATGAAAATGCGCTGATAAAATACTTTTTTGAACATGAATATTAGTAGCGTAAAGTTACCCCAATGGATGCTAAGCGACCACTTGCGATATAGTATGATTGTACCTCATTGTTCCATGCTGTTTTATAGGTGGTATCACCAATATTTTTGATATTACTAAATACTTTTAAATGCGAGTTGATTTGCCAATAAGCATTCATGTCTATAGTTGCATAACCGGGAATATTATGAGTATCTCGTGCAGAACCTCGAGCAACTAAAGATGTTGTAAAGCCATAGATACCATTATCCCAGCCAGCAGACAATGATAGGTTTTGGCGTGGATGATTTGGAGCATCTTTATTTGTTGCTTCATTCGTAGATTGGACATAGGCATATTCTGCATTGGCAAAAAGATCACCTTGTTTCCATTTTAAACCAAGTTCTGAACCTGTTAAGGTTGCTTTATTGATATTGTAATATGTAAAGTTTGTAGAAGAATCGGAGACCATCAGGTTATCCACTTTGGTTTGATATACAGAACCGTAGACGTGAAGACCATAAGCAAAAGCATGGTCAAAACCAAGCTCATATGAAACACTTTCTTCAGGTTTTAGGTTAGGATTACCGCCCCACCATGAAGGTGCAGTAATGAGTTGCCCCACAACAGGTGCTTTAAATGCTGTTCCTACGTTTGTATAAATACTGGTATTTGGCGTTGCGAAGTATCTGATCGCAACTTGTCCGACAGTATGTGTTCCAAACTGTTGATTATCTTCAACACGGACACCAGCTTGTGTTGAAAATATATCATTGTTAAATTGATGTTGTGCATAGTAGCCGATGGTTTCATTGTCTGAATCGAAGCCTTCATCGCCAACGTAAGCTGCAACTTTTTCTGCTTTGGTTTTATTGTATTCTACGCCGAATAAAATATTTTGATTCGGTGTTAACTGCCATTTTAGATTGGAATCAATTTCTTGTTGTTCTGTATTTACAATAGATGGGTAAGCACTTTTAACGACGTTATATTCATCATTAAATTGAGATAAACGAGTACTCCAAGTTAAATTATCAGTTAAATTGAAGTGCCCTTGAATATTATATAAGCGGTTAAGGAAGTCATAGGCATTAGGTGCGCCATAAGAAAAATAATCTCCAGTACCTTTATTTTCTTTGATTTCAGCAGAGATGCCATAGGCTTCCTTTTCTACACCAACTTTTGCAGAATAACCTTTTTGATCGAAACTAGCTTTACGGTCTTCATTGCTAATAATTTTGTCACCATCCGTTTCAAAGCGTTGACCACGAATTTGAGCGTAAAAACCATCTTGAGCGATATCTGCACCTAAAATAGATTTATAGGTATTGTGTTCACCCATTTCAGTAGTCGTGAATACTGTATTTTGAGTGGGTATTTTTGAAATCAGTTGAATCACACCACCAATTGCATCTGTACCGTATTGTACTGATGCAGGCCCTTTTAAAATCTCAATTTGTTTAATATCAGATAAATCAAATAAATGAATATTTGTATCTGCAACAGTAGCAATATTTGAGCGCATACCATCTTGTAAGAAAAGGGTATGTGATGCACCTGTACCACGAAGGTACACAGATGCGGGTTGTCCATAACCACCAGTTTGTTTAATTGAAAGTCC
The DNA here is from genome assembly GCF_008993995.1 of Acinetobacter brisouii. GTDB lineage: Bacteria > Pseudomonadota > Gammaproteobacteria > Pseudomonadales > Moraxellaceae > Acinetobacter > Acinetobacter brisouii_A. Next base: position 14,667 of record NZ_BKNN01000040.1, on the reverse strand, counting down.
TGCCTCTCTTTCTAAAAGCATGGGTAGGTCGGCGAGAGGTGACTGCTCAATGGTTTTTTGATCAATGACATCAATACGTGCAGGGACGTTTTTAACTTTTTCTGGCGTACGAGATGCTGTGACAACAATGGTATCTAGAGAAGTTGCATTTTGCTCGTCATTGGTTGCTTGCTGATCTGCGGCATGTGTTGTAACTGAAAAACCTGTGATAAGTGCAATCGCACCGACCAAAGCAGTGGGCTTAAAAATAGACATGGCTTTTTGCTCCATACATTCACTCCCCGTGAATGATTCATTGAAGTAAACAACAAGCAGGTCTTCGGACTTGCAATATAGTTACAGATATAACCAACATATTCGTCTTCCCATTTTAAAAAACAGTGACGTGAGTGAATGACTCAAACAATATGCGTTTCATTGTTACCGCTGCGGGGGCAGTGTTGGGTTTTCACCAACTTCCCTAAAACTTGTTGCTATAAATTGTGCCAAAGTATACGGTCTTTACATTATTGAAACAATCTGTAGACAGAGATTGCGTTGAAAACTGCAAATTCTCCTAGATTTTTTTATGGTTTTTCCGTTTTAATCAACAGCATGCTTTTTAATACAAATTAGATTGATTTTATGCGAACCCGAGCAAAAATTTGCGGAATTACCCGTATTGAAGATGTACACAGCGTCGTGCAGGAAGGGGCTGATGCAATTGGTCTGGTCTTTTATCCGCCTAGCCCCCGTTCAGTGACTATAGAGCAAGCCCAGAAATTAGTGCTACAGATTCCCCCTTATGTGCAAGTGGTTGGTTTGTTTGTCAATGCCAGCGCAGAAGAGATCCAGCACGTTTTGCAGCAGGTTCCTTTAGATGTATTACAGTTGCATGGCGATGAAAGCCCTGAGCTGTGTCAGGAAATAGCACAAATCACCAAACGCCGCTGGTATAAAGCCATACAGGTCAAACCTGATTTAGACCTAATAAACGAAATTCAACGCTACCAACACGCGGGCGCAAGTGCTATCTTACTCGATGCTTGGCATCCTGATTTAAAGGGTGGGACAGGTTTACAATTTGATTGGTCGCAATTCCCGAAACTTGATATTCCGCTGATTTTGGCGGGGGGCTTAAATCCTGACAATATTGCTGAGGCAATTGAACTGACCGAACCGTTTGCGGTGGATGTCAGTGGTGGTGTCGAAGCCCAAAAAGGAATTAAAGATCAACGATTAATCAAAAAATTTATGCAAGGAGTCCATTGTGGATCAGCAAAACGAAGTGATTGACTATACACAATATCCAGATGCTAAAGGACACTTTGGCATTCATGGCGGACGATTCGTGTCAGAAACATTGATGGCTGCATTACAAGATTTAGAAAATCTGTATAACAGAATGAAAAATGATGCACAGTTTTTGGCAGAATTTGACCGTGATTTGGCTTACTATGTCGGCCGCCCAAGTCCACTTTATCATGCTGAACGATGGTCTAAACATTTAGGTGGTGCGCAAATTTACTTAAAACGTGAAGACTTGAACCATACGGGCTCTCATAAAGTCAACAATACCATTGGTCAGGCATTGCTGGCTAAATTGTCAGGTAAGAAACGTATTATTGCGGAAACAGGCGCAGGTCAGCATGGCGTGGCAACAGCAACCATTGCGGCACGTTTAGGTCTTGAATGTGTGGTTTACATGGGCGCCGAAGACGTGAAACGTCAAGCCATGAACGTATACCGTATGCGTTTACTCGGTGCAACAGTTGTGCCAGTGGAAAGTGGTTCAAAAACACTCAAAGATGCACTCAATGAAGCGATGCGTGACTGGGTGAGTAATGTTGATAGCACTTACTATGTCATTGGTACAGTGGCAGGCCCACACCCATATCCGCAATTGGTCCGTGATTTCCAGTCAATCATTGGTCGTGAAGCACGTCAACAAATTTTAGAGCAAGCAGGTCGTTTACCCGATGCACTGGTTGCCTGTGTGGGCGGTGGCTCAAATGCGATGGGTCTATTCTATCCATTCCTAAATGATGCTGATGTAAAAATGTATGGTGTCGAAGCTGCGGGCTATGGCATTGAAACAGGTAAACACTCAGCCCCTTTAAATGCAGGACATGTTGGTGTACTCCATGGTAACCGTACTTACCTGATGAGTGATGCACAAGGTCAGATTATTGAAACGCACAGTATTTCAGCAGGTCTGGATTACCCGGGTGTGGGGCCAGAGCATAGCTTTCTGAAAGATATGAAACGTGTTCAGTACGTGCCAATCAATGATGAAGAAGCACTCCAAGGCTTCCGTGATTTGACCAAAATTGAAGGGATTATTCCTGCATTAGAAAGCTCACATGCAATGGCTTATGTCACTAAGCTGGCACCAACCATGTCGAAAGATCAGATCATTATTGCCACGGTTTCAGGTCGTGGTGATAAAGATTTACTGACAGTTGCTCGTGTCGATGGTATTCCGTTGGTTGATCTGTAAATTCTAAGCTTTAATAAAAAGCGAGCTAAATTTGGCTCGCTTTTTTATTTTTTGGGCAATCAATGACGAAAAAGTACAATGCAGAATGCATGATCAATGGATAAAAATTAGACTTGAACAAACATTTTGCCATGTGGGTAAAGCTTGGTCGTTTGTTTATTTTTATGATTTTTATGATTTTTATGATTAAAGATTCCAAGATGAGCCAAAAAAACAATTCAAAAGATGCCTAAAAATTAGGAAGCTTTGATCATTGAGAAAAGCTATCAAATATTGATTAATGTAGCTTGCGGATTGTTTCATAAATGTTGAATCAAATCAGGCAGCTTTTGGCGCTGTGCAATGTCTAAAAAATAGCGTTACAATGCGGTGTCATGTAAACACAGCACACACTATTTTTTCATGCAAGGAAAGTAAACCTTATGTCTCGTCTAGCCACACGTTTTGAACAGCTTCAATCTAAACAACAAAAAGCTTTGGTTTCTTATGTTATGGCGGGCGACCCTCATCCAGAGGTGACAGTACCATTATTGCATCGCATGGTTGATGCAGGTGTCGATGTGATCGAATTGGGCTTGCCTTTTTCCGATCCAATGGCAGATGGTCCTGTAATCGCGCTTGCTGCAGAGCGAGCGCTTGCGGGTGGGACAAATACCTTAGATGCTTTGGCTATGGTCAAAGAATTTCGTCAAAAAGATCAGGAAACACCAGTGGTTTTGATGGGTTATTTAAACCCAGTAGAAGTCATTGGTTATGAGAATTTTGTTGAAACAGCACATCAAAGTGGTGTCGACGGTATTTTGTTGGTGGACTTGCCACCAGAAGAATCGGATCAGTTCAATCAGGTGTTACGCCAGTACGATATGAATCAGATTTTCCTGTTAGCCCCAACATCGACTGATGAACGTATTCAACATGTCATAAAACAAGCCAGTGGTTTTATCTATTATGTGTCACTGAAAGGTGTAACAGGCGCAGCAACCTTAGATACGTCTGAAGCAGCGCAACGTATCGAGAAAATTAAATCTCAAACCAACATTCCTGTTGGTGTGGGTTTTGGTATTAGCGATGCGCAATCTGCAAAAGCCATGGCTGCAGTTGCCGATGCTGTCATTGTCGGAAGTGCTCTCGTCAAGCCTTTTGCAACGTTGCCACCGGAACAAGCCGCAGAACAAACGGTTAATAAAGTCAAGGAGCTTCGAGCTGCGCTCGATGAGTGAGTATGAATCAAGAAGTTAAACCAAGTAAAGTTCTGAACCCATCGACACCTTGGACTGATCGCCCAGTTCCTGGAATCCATGTACCAGATGCAAAAGAAACTTTCAAAGCAAGTTTTAATGAACCAACAGTTGAATGCCCAGAGTGCCATTCACTGACAACAGTCACCGCAATGAGCTTTAATGCTTATGTTTGTCCACAGTGTGATGAACATTTACGTATGAAAGCGCGTGAGCGTTTAACATGGTTCTTTGATCAAGTTGATAAAGAACTTGGTCAAGAATTTAGTGCGAAAGATCCACTGAATTTTGTGGACAGCAAACCATATCCTGCACGTATGCAAGAAGCGCAAAAGAAAACTGGCGAATCTGAAGCATTGGTTGTATTGCAAGGCACGTTAAAAGGCGTGGCAATGACAGCATGTGCATTTGAATTCGACTTTATGGGCGGTTCAATGGGTACGGTAGTGGGTGATCGTTTTGTGCAAGCCGCTGAAAGTGCGATTGCGAAAAAACAACCATTCATCTGCTTTGCTGCTTCAGGTGGTGCGCGTATGCAAGAAGGCATGTTGTCTTTGATGCAAATGGCACGTACTTCAGCAGCGATTGAAAAAGTCAAAGCCGCAGGCTTGCCATACATCGTGGTGTTAACTCATCCTGTTTATGGTGGTGTCACTGCATCTTTAGCCATGTTGGGTGATGTTCATATCGCTGAACCTAAAGCGATGATCGGTTTCGCAGGTAAGCGTGTCATTGAACAAACTGTTCGTGAAAAACTCGATGAACCGTTCCAACGTGCTGAATATTTGCTTGATCATGGTGTGGTCGATCAAATTGTTCATCGTCATTCATTACGTGATACTGTATACAGAATCGTAAGTAAACTGATGAACATCTAAATTGAACACAATAGCACCACAAGCTACGGATAGTCTTCTCACATGGCTCAACTATTGGGGCCATGTGCATGTAACAGGAATTGATTTAGGCTTAGAGCGTGTCATTCCTGTTGCAGAAAAATTAAATGTGACAACCACTTCAGCCAAAGTCATTACGGTTGCAGGTACCAATGGGAAAGGTTCAACCACAACAACAATTGCCGCGATTCTTCAACAAGCGGGCTATAAAGTTGCACTTTACCAATCGCCACATATTTATCGTTTTAATGAGCGTGTCAAAATCTCAGGTTTGGAAGCCAGCGATCAAGAACTGATTGATGCTTTTGTCCAAGTCGATCAGGCGCGCCGTGAATGTGGTTTAAGTCTTTCATTTTTTGAAGCAACCACCTTAGCTGCTTTTCTTATTTTTCAACAAAAACAATGTGATGTCTGGGTGCTTGAAATTGGGCTCGGTGGGCGACTTGATGTTGTCAATGTTATTGAGCCAGATGTTGCTGTGATCACCAATATTGGTTTAGATCATGTGGATTGGCTAGGTGATACCATTGAAAAAATTGCCTTTGAAAAGGCTGGGATTATTCGTCCTAACATTCCCGTGATTTTTGCGGGGCAGCAACAGCTTCCACAAGCAATTCAGAATAAAGCACAGGAATGTAATGCTCAACTGTATGTGTTGAATCGTGATTATTTTTATCAAGAGCAGTCAGAAGATACTTGGCTATTTGCAACTCCTGCATCAACTTTGCTGCTACCTAAAGGGCATTTGGCTCTCGATAACATATCAACTGCAGTTGCTGCCATACTTGTGAGTGGTTTAACTGTTTCTGATCAGGCGATTGGTTTGGGGATTCAAACAGCAAAAATTGCAGGTCGTTTTGAAGTTCGTCAAATCCAGAACAAAACCGTGATTTTTGATGCAGGGCATAACCCGCATGGTGTTGAATTTTTGTTAAAGCAATTGCAGAATTTTATGCAATACAATAAACAGTATTCTGAAGTTGTTGCCGTTTTTTCAATGTTGGCTGACAAAGATATAGATTCAGTGGTTGAATTGCTGAATCCTGTGGTATCGACTTGGCATATTGCGGAGTTAACTGTGCCACGTGCGGCAAAACTTGAAAAAATTCAGCAGGCTTTAAACAATAGAACGACACAGCAATTTGCAAATGTGAAAGAAGCCTTTCAAACAGCTCTCGATCATTTACAAGATCAACAACTGATTTTGGTTTGTGGTTCGTTTCATACCTTAGAAGCGGTTTGGGAGTACATTGAATAATGTCAATGAATAGCAAACAACGTTGGATGGGAGGCGTTGTTTTATTGGGTGGCGGCGTGCTGCTTGCAGCATTGCTGATGAAAGGCACACAAGAATTACAGCATAAACAAGCCGCTCCCTTAAATCAAACAGCGACAGCACAACAAAAAAATACGCAAAAATCAGGCGATATGCAGGCTTTGCAACCCTTAACAGTTGATGTTGAAACCGAGAAGCGTTTGCTTGAAGAGCAAAAACGGGCACGTGAACGTGCCGTTGCTGAACAAGAAGCAAAAACACAACAGTATTTGCAACAACAACAACAAGCAGAAGCCGACGCTGCCCGTAAAGCTGCTGAAGAATATGCTGAAATCAATAAGCGCCGTACAGGTCAAGACAGCTCGGATAACATTCCACCTGAAGTCAAGCCTGATGGTAAAATTGTAGATCAACAGCATCAGGTAGATTCTGATGTAAAAAAGAAACACGCCGATGATGAAGCAGCCAAACATAAAGTTGCTGTAGATGCTAAGAAAAAAGCAGATGCAGAAGCGAAACGTCAGGCTGATTTGGAGGCGAAAAAACAAGCCAATGCAGATGCAAAAAAACAGGCAGATGAAGATGCTCGTCATGAAGCTGCTGCCAAAAAGAAAGCTGAATTAGAGGCACAGAAAAAAGCAGACGCTGAACAAAAACGTAAGGCTGACGCTGAAGAAAAACGTAAGGCTGATGCGGAAGCGAAACATAAAGCGGTTGTAGATGCGAAGAAAAAAGCCGAGATAGAGGCAAAAAAACAAGCTGATGCGGATGCTAAAAAATCGACAAGCAAAAAACAAGCTGATGCAGATAAAGCACGGGACTTGCTTGAAGGTAAGAAAAAGTGGATGGTACAGGTATCACTTGCAGCAAACCAAGCCAATGCCGATGCAACAGTTGCTAAACTTCGTGCCAAAGGCTATAAAGTGGTCACTAGTCCAACCTCAAAAGGGATTCGGATTATGGTTGGGCCTTCTAAAGATCGCGATGGTGCAGATACAGCACGTCGAAAAATTCAGGCTGACAGTAGTTTAGGCATGAAATCAGCGTGGATTATTGACTGGGTACCACTCGATCAACGCTAGGATGTTTGATGTGGATGCGTTAATTGTTGACGCATCCAGTCAATATTTTTAGTTTTAAATAACCCATCAATATTCATCCAGATAGGATGAAAGCCATAACCTCCATGTTTCATCTCATTAATTGCATCATCACTTGACCAGTTCTCGAGTAAAATTCGTGACATGGCAACCATCGTACCTGTACGGTCTGAGCCATAATAACAATGAATCAATACCCGTTTATGCTGTGCCTTGGCTGCCTGTAAAATTTGCATGACTTTGACAATATCTTGTCGTTCAATATCCCAAGTATTGATCGGAATATGAAATAACTGAACTGGAACATGTTGTAATAATTGACGATCTTCATTATGAACCCGCAGATTAATGACAATATCAATCTGTTGCTGTTGCAAGTAGGGCAGTAATTCGGATGAAGGTTGTTCACTCCGATATAACCATGAGTTAACACGATAAAAATTATAATGTTTATCGACAGCAACTCCCCAGTTGGTAGGGCGCTGAGTATCGGGTAAAGCGCTGCTTTGCATACAGCCTTGTAAAAACAGACCAGAGGTTATGGCGATGATAACCCAGTGATAAGATCGAACCTGCATGATCATGAACATTCGTCGTAGAATTGCTTTAAATTAATAAAAATTTTCGTCTGTTACAGCAGATTTTGTGTAAAAAAAAGCCTATTAAAAAATAGGCTCGGAGAAATTTACATACCGTTTTTTATAAGAATTTAGTCCAGATTGGGTTGTGGAGTTAAACGTAAATAGTGTTTGACCGCCGTATAGCCTTTAGGAAAACGCTGTTTTAACTCATCTTCATCTTTTAAGCTCGGGACAATCACCACATCATCCCCTTGTTGCCAGTTGGCAGGGGTGGCGACTTTATAGTGGTCGGTTAATTGTAGTGAATCGATGACACGTAAAATTTCATTGAAATTCCGTCCTGTTGATGCAGGATAGGTAATAATTAAACGGACTTTTTTGTTGGGGTCAATAATCACCAAAGACCGTACAGTTGTGGTTTCACTCGCATTCGGATGTAAAAAACCATATAGCTCAGAAACTTTACGATCTTGGTCTGCCAAGATTGGGAAATTCACTGTGGTACCTTGAGTTTGATTAATATCTTGAATCCAGCCTTGATGAGATTCGACATCATCGACCGATAACGCAATGGCTTTGACATCACGTTTGCTAAATTCATCATGTAATTTGGCAGTATAGCCCAGTTCTGTAGTACACACGGGTGTGTAATCCGCAGGGTGTGAAAATAAAATACCCCAATGCTGACCAAGAAATTGATAAAAATCAATTTCGCCTTCACTTGATTGTTGTTGGAAGTTTGGGGCGGTATCGCCAAGACGTAAACTCATGTGCATCCTCAAAAGTATTTTATTGTGTTGATAAATTCACTATGAACCAATTCTTTTGCAGAGAAAATACAGCTTTATGATGTTGATATGAATAAAATGAATAAAGCATGGTTTTGAATGATCAAAATAGGTGGTCAGGATCGGTTGATTTGTGACTGAAATATTGAAAAAAAATACGGCTTTTTACGTAAAAAACTTGTACTTCAAAAATCTAACTCCATAATAACGTCTAACTAGAAATTCATTTTTCATTTTTGACTAGCAAAATTTAGAGAGTTTATCCATGTTGGCAGGTCTGATCGGAGGTATCTTCGGTACAAAAAATGAGCGCGAACTGAAACGCATGCGTAAAATTGTCGAGAAAATTAATGCGCTCGAACCGACGATAGCCGCTCTTAGCGATGCAGACTTATCTGCAAAAACTCAAGAATTTAAAGATCGTTATCAAACTGGGGTAAGTTTAGACGATTTATTGCCTGAAGCGTTTGCAGTCTGCCGTGAGGCGGGTAAACGTATCATGGGTATGCGTCACTATGATGTGCAGTTAATTGGTGGTATCACTTTGCATGAAGGTAAAATTGCCGAAATGCGTACAGGTGAAGGTAAAACCTTGATGGCGACCTTGGCGTGCTATCTCAATGCGTTAACTGCTCAGGGTGTGCATGTCATTACGGTAAATGACTACTTGGCACAGCGGGATGCTGAGTTAAACCGACCTTTATTTGAGTTTTTGGGTTTAACCGTTGGCACGATTTACTCAATGCAAGCGCCAGACGAAAAAGCCTTAGCCTATAAAGCCGATATTACTTATGGTACAAACAACGAATTTGGTTTTGACTATCTGCGTGACAACATGGTGTTTTCACTCGCAGAGAAAAAACAGCGTGGTTTAGTATATGCCATTATCGATGAGGTTGACTCAATCCTGATCGATGAAGCGCGCACACCATTGATTATTTCAGGGCAAAGTGAAGACTCTTCACAGCTTTATGCTGCAATTAATCATATTGCTCCTAAACTTCATCCACAAAAAGAAGAAAAAGTGGCTGATGGGGGTCACTTTTGGATCGATGAAAAACAACGCTCAGTGGAAATGACCGAAGTCGGTTATGAAGCTGTGGAAAGGGAATTGATTCAGATGGGTTTGTTGCAAGAAGGCGAGAGTCTATATTCAGCAACGAACTTAAACTTGGTTCATCATGTATCTGCGGCAATTCGAGCGCATTTTCTGTATCAACGTGACGTTCACTACATTATTCATGATGGTGAAGTGGTGATTGTGGACGAACATACAGGTCGTACCATGCCAGGTCGACGTTGGTCTGAAGGTCTACATCAAGCGGTCGAAGCCAAAGAAGGCTTGGAAATTCAACCAGAAAACCAAACATTGGCAACCACAACATTCCAAAACTATTTCCGTTTATATAAAAAGCTTTCAGGCATGACAGGTACTGCCGATACAGAAGCGGCAGAAATGAAAGAAATTTATGGTCTAGATGTGGTTCTGATTCCAACGCATCGTCCAATGATTCGTCAAGACCATAATGACCTGATTTACCTTAATCGTGATGGTAAATACAGCGCGATTGTAGCTGAGATCAAACGTATTCAGGAAACTCGCGCGCCAATTTTGGTGGGTACTGCAACGATTGAAGCCAGTGAAATCCTGTCACAAAAACTGACCGCTGCGGGTATCCGACACGAAGTTCTGAATGCCAAACAACATGAGCGTGAAGCAGACATTATTGCCCAAGCAGGTAGTCCAGATTCTGTGACCATTGCAACCAACATGGCAGGTCGTGGTACAGACATTTTGCTCGGTGGTAACTGGAAAGCTAAACTCGCCAAAATTGAAAACCCAACGGCTGAAGATGAAGCGCGTTTAAAAGCTGAATGGCAACGTGACCATGAAACTGTCTTAAATGCGGGTGGTTTACATATCATTGGCTCTGAACGTCATGAATCACGCCGTATTGATAACCAATTGCGTGGTCGTGCAGGGCGTCAGGGTGACCCTGGTGTTTCACGTTTCTATTTGTCTTTAGAAGATGATTTGATGCGTATCTTTGCGGGTGATCGTGTGGTTGGCATGATGCGTGCGATGGGCTTGAAAGAAGATGAAGCCATTGAGCATAAAATGGTCAGTCGTTCAATTGAAAATGCCCAACGCAAAGTTGAAGCACGTAACTTTGACATCCGTAAAAACTTATTGAAATACGATGATGTTAATAACGAACAGCGTAAGATTATTTATTCTCAACGTGATGCAGTTTTGGCAGAAAATACCCTGCAAGAATATGTTGAAGAAATGCACCATGATGTGATGAAGGCCTTGATTGCCAACTTTATTCCACCTGAGTCCATTCATGATCAATGGGATATCGAAGGTCTAGAAAAAGCACTAAGTACCGATTTAGGTATTGAATTACCGATTCAACAATGGCTGGATGAAGATCGCCGTTTAGATGAAGAAGGTTTGGTTGAACGCATTACTGATGAAGTCATTGCGCGTTACCGTGCGCGTCGTGAGCAAATGGGTGCAGAATCGGCTTCAACACTGGAGCGTCATTTTGTCTTAAATGCGCTTGATCGCCACTGGAAAGATCATTTGGCTGCAATGGATTATTTGCGTCAAGGGATTCATTTACGTGGCTATGCACAGAAAAATCCTGAGCAAGAATATAAAAAAGAAGCCTTCAACCTGTTTGTGAATATGCTCGGTGCAATCAAATCTGACGTTGTGACAGACTTGTCGTTGGTACATGTGCCAACACCTGAAGAGCTTGCAGAAATGGAAGCGCGCCAGCAACAGCAGGCAGATTCGATGCGTTTGTCTTTTGAACATGACAATGTTGATGGTTTAACAGGCGCAACGCTCATGATGGATGAAAGTGATGATGCAATTACAAATTCCTCCGAGTTAAATTTGAATAAAAATCAGATTGTGCCACCAGCGAGCCGTAATGCACCTTGTCCATGTGGCTCAGGTTTAAAATATAAACAATGTCATGGTAAAATTTAAAGCTTAGACCTATTTTACAAAAGCAGAACAAGATGTTCTGCTTTTTTATTGGCAGGTCATAGGCTCGGTCATGAAATTCCAGTACACTTTTAACCAAAATTCACTTTGTAAAATTTAAAGTGTTGGTGCTTATATGAAAAAAATCAAACAGGCGATCTTGCTCAGTATCTGTGTTGTTCCTGCAATCACATGGGCGGTAGAGGCACAGCCATTTACCACAACTGTTGGCAATGTTATGGCTGCAAAAGGTGCAACAACTGCACAAACTGTCGTGCAAGGAAATAACACCATGATTATTAGCCCTCGTACGGGCATACGTTATGCACTAGGTGATACTCAAGGGCGTGCAATTGTGATTCAAACGGCTGCGATTGCACCTGCAAATAATGTGACTGTAAAACGAATTCTTGCGACCAACCCTGCATTGTCTGTTGAGAGTCAGCAAAAAGCGGAACAATCTTTATTAAGCATGAATCAGGCAACACATTAAATATCTTTCAAAGTCCTATTTTCTTTATGCTAAAAAAGTAAAGACAGCGTAGGTATATGAAAGAAATTGATTTAATTGTTGAAATAGAAAACCAGCTACCTTGCTGGTTTTTTATTGGATTTAAGATCAGAGGCTCGATTTTTTGGTGTATATCTAATAAGCTAGAACTTTATTTTCACTTCTAAAAATGGATCATTAAAATGGCTGTTGGTGACGTTACTATGCCACTTATGCATGTGGTAAAAGGTGTAAAAATTGGCTCTACAGAAGCGCATGTACGTTATCCAAACCGACGAGATCTGGTGATCTTTGAATTTTCTGAAGGGGCAAATGTTGCAGGTGTTTTCACACAAAATGCTTTTTGTGCTGCGCCTGTGCGCATTTCTAAAGCTCATTTAGCAGAAAGTAATGCGCGTTATTTGGTAATTAATACAGGCAATGCCAATGCAGGTACAGGTCCATTGGGTTTACAAAATGCCCAAAAAATTTGTGAAAGCTTAGCTGTAGTTGCAGGCGTTGCTACACAAGAAATTTTACCTTTTTCAACAGGTGTGATTGGTGAACAACTTCCTGTGCAGCGTATTGTTGCTGGATTACAACCTGCATTTGACAGTTTGCAGGCAGATGCTTGGACAGATGCAGCAAAAGGGATCATGACAACAGATACCACGCCAAAAGGTGCATCTGAACAATTTGAATTAGATGGCGTGACTTATACCATGACAGGTATTAGTAAAGGTGCAGGTATGATTCGCCCAAATATGGCAACCATGCTGTCCTTTGTTGCGACTGATGCGCCAATTGCACGAGATCTCGTACAAAAACTGCTGAAAGATGCAGCTGACCAGTCATTTAACCGTATTACGATTGATGGTGATACCTCAACCAATGATTCCTGTATTTTTGTTGCAACAGGTCAGGCAGGCGGTGAAGAAATTCAATCTGTAGACGATTCTCGATATACGGTTGTTGCGGAAGTCCTGATCCGAGTGATGAAACGCCTTGCTCAATTAATCGTACGTGATGGTGAAGGGGCAACCAAATTCATTACGGTAACAGTTGAAGGTGGACACAATACCGACGAATGCTGTGAAGTTGCTTATAGTATTGCGCATTCACCATTGGTTAAAACTGCAATTTTTGCATCAGATCCAAACTGGGGTCGTATTTTGTGTGCAATTGGTTATGCTAAGATTCAAGATTTAGATGTTGAAAAAGTACAAGTCTGGTTGGATGAGGTTCAATTGTGTAAAGATGGTGGAGCAGCCGCTGACTATACAGAAGCTGAAGGCGCACGTGTCATGCAGCAATCAGAAATGACAATTCGAGTGGATTTGGGGCGTGGGTCAGCGAAAGACACGGTTTATACCTGTGACTTGTCTTATGATTATGTGAAAATTAATGCCGATTACCGTTCTTAAGTGACTAATCTAAGATCTTAAAATGAGCCTCATCCTAGAATGAGGCTTTTTTGTTTGAGGTAGATGCTTGAAAATTAGAAAGAAATGCCTAAAAAAAGCACAAAAATAATAAAAATGCTGAATAAATAAGCTTTTGAATGAATAAATGTATATTTTTTTGAATTAAGGTATTGACCAAAACAAGACTCACGCCTAGAATGCACACCGTACCGCACGATGTGCGATACAGCGAAAGCTGAGATGAATCGGAGCATAGCACAGCCTGGTAGTGCACCTGGTTTGGGACCAGGGGGTCGTAGGTTCGAATCCTACTGCTCCGACCAATTCCTCAAGGCGGTATCGCATGATGTTTTATCATCGATCAAGCGCTTGTAGCTCAGTTGGATAGAGCATCCGCCTTCTAAGCGGATGGTCACAGGTTCGAATCCTGTCAGGCGCGCCATCTTATGGTGTCTGATGAATAGAACCAAAACACTACGGTGGATGTAGCTCAGTTGGTAGAGCCCCGGATTGTGATTCCGGTTGTCGTGGGTTCGAGCCCCATCATTCACCCCAATTTCGGAGCATAGCACAGCCTGGTAGTGCACCTGGTTTGGGACCAGGGGGTCGTAGGTTCGAATCCTACTGCTCCGACCATCATCTAAAAGATGAAATAAATAATCCGCTTAAATGCGGTTTTTTTATGTCTGAAATTTCTTATTCTATTATAATTCGCTATTCGCTATTCGCTATTCGCTATTCGCTATTCGCTATTCGCTATTCGCTATTCGCTATTCGCTATTCGCTATTCGCTATTCGCTGGAGTGAGTAGGTTTGGAATTAAGAGCTACCAATCATGCTTGGCTGAAAAATCTACTCTATTAAATAGTGTGTATTTCCCTTAACGATGCGGTTGTTTTTATGAGATACCTTTAGATTTACATACAGAAATTTATTGTTGATCTAGGTTATTCAGTAAAAGAAAACACGACGATAATTGTTCAGTCAGGTAAAAAGGCGATTGCCCGAGTGACATTTACGGATTAAGAGTCGAAAAACATAAGAAGTTGAAAAGGTAATCTGCAAAAGATTGCCTTTTTTTATGAAAAAATGCGTATAAAAGCAACAAAAGGCATAAAAAAGCAGAAAAAACGCACAGATGTATTAAAAACTTAGAAAAAGGGGTTGCGTTAGATTAGTTATGGTCTATAATGCGTATCCATCGGCGGTGATGCAGATAAAAACTTGTTGATTAACAAGGGCTTAGCTAGATAGATAAGTTTTTGGTTTGATTGAATGAGTTTTAAAAAATATCGAAATTACCTGTTGACTTTGTTTTAAAATAGAGTAACATAGCCGACCTAGCTTGATGATGACGAATCATTAAGAAGATCATTAAGAGAATTGGAAGAACA
>NZ_BKNN01000039.1 GCF_008993995.1 Acinetobacter brisouii | reverse complement strand
ATATTTATTTTGATATATATCTTGTTTTTTATTGAAATGATAATAATTGCTTGAAAATTACCTTATTGTTTTTAAAAAAGAAAAATTTTGTTAATGTATAAAACTTAGACTAAAGTCTAAATTGGTAATATTTTGTTTCACTCAATGCACTAAATTGGGTATAAAAATATGATTAGTAATTTGAATTTATAAATTACTAAACATTGGCTTGATATTTGCTTGGGATATGCAGGTATTTAGCCAAATCTATCGATTGGATAAACAAAAGCTAAAACAAACGATTCATCACAGGAGTGAATATGAAACTTTCTTCCAAATCAGTACTTACCTCAACCTTAATGCTTTGTATGATGGGAGGAGCGAGCCAAGTCCAAGCGGCAGATACACTAGCCAAAATTAAAGCGACTGGTAAAATTGTGATTGGCCATCGTGAATCATCAGATCCGATTTCTTATGTTGTGGCAGGAAAACCAGTTGGCTATGCAGTTGATATCTGTAACAACGTGGCGAATGAAATCAAAAAAGAATTGAAAATGCCGAACCTTAAGGTTGAATATAAGGCTGTAACTTCATCAACCCGTATTCCTGAACTGTTGGCAGGCAATATTGACATGGAATGTGGTACAACGACCAACTCTTTACAGCGTCAGCAACAAGTGGGCTTCTCAACCAATTACTATGCAACAGAAGTGCGTATGGCTGTAAAAGCAGGCACAAATGTTAAAAGTATTGGTGATTTAGATGGTAAAGCAGTTGTGACTACACAAGGTACAACTTCTGATAAATACATCAAAATGAATGAAAAAGGTCAAGCTGTAAACGTACAAAATGTTTATGGTAAAGACCATGCTGACTCATTTGCTATGTTGGCTTCTGGTCGTGCAGCAGCATTTGTTATGGATGACAATATCTTGGCTGGCTTGATTGCAAAATCTTCAAATCCTAAATCATTTGCAATTGTTGGACCTGTACTCTCATCTGAACCTTACGGCATTATGTTGCCAAAAGGTGACCCGAAATTTAAAGCAGTTGCAGACAAAGTCGTCACAGGTATGTGGAAAACAGGTCAAATGGATAAACTTTATAAAAAATGGTTCCAATCTCCAATCCCACCTAAAAATGTAAACTTGAACATGGCTCCAAGTGCATCATTTAAAAAGTTAAAAGCTCGTCCGACTGATGCAGGTATTTAAACTGCAATAACAGGATGTTACTGATCACCCGCTATGGAGAGCAGGGTGATCGGTTTATAGTTTTTATAAGGTGAATGTATGTCTCTTGGCTCATTAAATTGGACAACTTTTTGTTCAGCATCAAATGAATATGGTGTCGAGAAAGCACAGTGGGCTGAAACAGTATGTCAACATATTGGTGGTACAAGCTATTCGCAGTTGGCTGAAGCACCAACATGGTTGCAGATGCTTGGCAATGGCGTGGTGACCATGCTTTGGACAGCTCTACTTTCATTTGTGATTGCATTTTTTTTAGGTTCGTTGCTGGGTGTTATACGGACGCTACCCAACAAACCGCTTGCCGCTATTGGTAATCTCTACGTTGAAATTTTTCGTAATATCCCATTAATTGTTCAGCTTTTTTTCTGGGCATTTGTCTTTCCCGAATTTTTACCGCAAAGCTTGAGTGCGGGTAGTGGTGAGGTTGTTGCAGGTGGTTGGTGGAAAAACCTGCTCAATCAGAACCCTGCTAGCATTGGTGTTATGGCGCTAGGTTTATATACCGCAGCGCGTATGTCTGAGCAAATTCGTGCAGGCATTTTAACTGTGCCACGTGGTCAAAAGTTTGCAGCTTCTGCAATGGGTTTTACCACTGCACAAAGTTACCGTTATGTCATTCTACCTGTTGCTTATCGTATTGTTTGGCCAACCATTACGTCTGAGTCCATGAACATTTTCAAAAACTCAGCAGTATTATATGCGCTTAGTGTATTGAATTTCTTCGCTTATACCAAAACTATGCGTGAAGAAACCTCCCAAGATATCGTCATTTTGATCTTATCTACCCCTGTTTATCTGATTATTACCTATACCATCAAAGCATTTATGGCATGGATTGAAAAACGCATGTCAGTCCCTGGTTTAGGCTCGGGGGGTAAGTAAGATGGATTTTAGTTTATTACAACATGCTGATGTCACACATGCCTTACTTAAAGGCTTGGGCTTTACTGTGACAGTATCATTACTGGCGATGATCGGCGGTATCATGATTGGTACGCCGCTTGCAATGATGCGTTTATCCAACAATTGGTTCGCACGTAATTTTTCTAAGCTGTATGTTGACTGTTTTCGTGGTATTCCACTGATTCAGGTTATCTTTATTTTTTACTTTTTGCTGCCTAAAGTTTTTGAATTTCAGTCAGATACTTATTATGGGCCACTCTTTTCGAGCGTGGTGACCTTTGCCGTTTTTGAAGCCGCATTCTTTTCAGAAATTGTGCGTTCGGGGATTCAGTCAGTTTCTAAAGGACAGGTATTTGCGGGTTATGCACTGGGTTTTACCTATGGGCAATCCATGCGTTACGTTGTCTTGCCACAAGCTTTTCGCAACATGATTCCAGTTTTGCTAACTCAAACCATTATCTTGTTCCAAGACGTGTCATTGGTTTATGTAATTAGCGCACCTGATTTCTTGGGTAATGCTGACACACTTGCCAATACTTATGGGCCAGAAACCAAAGCAACTTTCTATCTCGTTGTTGCTATCGTGTACTTCTGTACATCATTCTGCCTGTCCAAACTCGTCAAACGCTTACAAGAAAAAATTGCCATTATTCGCTAATTTAGGAGATAGCAAAATGCCTATGATCGACATTCAACATATCTCTAAATGGTATGGTGATTTCCAAGTTCTCACAGATTGTACAACCACAATTGAAAAAGGCGATGTCGTTGTCGTCTGTGGTCCTTCGGGTTCAGGAAAATCAACACTGATTAAAACGGTGAATGCGCTTGAACCATTCCAGAAAGGCGACATTATTGTTGATGGTGTTTCACTCAAAGACCCAAAAACCAATCTTGCCCAATTTCGTTCACGTGTCGGAATGGTATTTCAGCACTTTGAGTTGTTTCCGCACATGACTGTGTTGGAAAATTTGACCATTGCACAAGTCAAAGTACTAAAACGCAACATCGCCGATGCACGTGCCAAAGCCACTCAGTACCTTGAGCGTGTAGGCTTATTGGCACATAAAGACAAATTTCCAGGTCAGCTTTCAGGTGGTCAGCAACAACGTGTCGCAATTGCACGTGGTTTGTGTATGGATCCAATCTGTATGTTGTTTGATGAACCAACGTCAGCACTTGACCCTGAAATGGTGGGTGAAGTTCTCGATGTCATGGTGCAGCTTGCCAATGAAGGCATGACCATGATGTGTGTTACCCATGAAATGGGCTTTGCTAGAAAAGTATCTAATCGTTTGATTTTTATGGATCAAGGTCAGATTCTAGAAGATTGTGCTACTTCAGAGTTCTTTGGGAATCTGGACGCACGCCATGAACGTGCCAAACAGTTCTTAGATAAAATTCAAGCTGTTCACTAAGTTAAAAGCTTGACGGGGAAGAAACCACAATATGCGAAAGTGTATTGTGGTTTTTTAATGTGCAGTAAATTTAGATCAAACCAATTTTGTTGAAAAAATTAGCATAAATTTCAGCTTTCTTTTCTAAAGCTAGTGGATATGCTCGCGAGCTAGAGGGGAGTCGATATAAATTGAGTGACCGATCAAGAAAATCGACCTGACTGGGCTGGTTAAATTGTGGTTTAACGCTGTTTTTGGGGAAATTGGTCATCAATGTATCTGTGGCTTTGTCCCCTGTGGTCATGATGCTATGACACTCAGGGATTTGCTTGAGCAAAACTGATAAATCTGTTGCGCGTACAACCTGTAAAAACTGATCTGAAGCATTACCTTTGAGTCGAATGACTTCACAAGCTGCATCAAAAATAGCAATACCTTTTTCATTGAGAAAATCTTCAATCTGTTGCTGAAAGAAATTTTTATTGGCGAGATCTAGAAAATGGTTTTTATCGTTAAAGAAGCAGATTCCCATAATTCGCCACATGTCATTTTGAAAATTTGGGTAGTAGAATTGCATTTTCCATTTATTTTGTGGCGGTGGAAAACTACCAAGCATCAATAACTTGGCTTGTTGAGGCAGAAAAGGTGTTAAAGGGTGTGTTTCAGTCACAGAGATAGACATGATTTTGTTCAATTCTTGCAGAAGCCATAAACAGTGTAGCAAAATAGCGGCTTTGATAAAAAATGATGATACAGGGATATGACCACTTTTTTTGATTTGCCAATACAGGTTCAGCCTGAACACATTGACTTGCTTGGGCATGTGAATAACGTGGTGTATGTCAGTTGGATGCAAGATGTTGCCCATGCCCATATTGCGGCTTTAGGCGTAGGACTCGAGCAATATATGCAAATGAAACATGCAATGGTTGCTGTTGAGCATCAAATGCAATATCGTAAGGCAGTTTTGGCGGGTGAAGAACTGATTTTAAGAACTTGGTTTTCTGATCTTAGTGCGATGTATTCATTTCGCGAATATGCTTTTTTTAGACCCAGTGATCAGGCGGTTGTGTTTCTGGCTAAAACCAAATGGACGTGTATCGAAATTTCTACAGGTCGTCCAAAGCGGATGTCTCCGACATTTTTAAATGCATACCAACCGCTTGACCCAGAAATTAATCCTTATGATTTTTCAGATAAAACTGAAGCTTCCTAATTTTTCAGCGAATCAACGCTGTCAGTTTAAATAATGGATACTTTAAAATATCCATCTGCTATAATCCTCGCAATTTCGTTAACAGTTTGTGCTGTGTACAACATGATTTTTAGCGTACATAGCGATTTTCAATTTCTTAAGGTAGCCCATGGCGCAAGCTAAAAAATCTGTTGATATCAAAAACATCCGCAACTTCAGTATCATTGCACATATTGACCATGGTAAGTCGACTTTGGCTGACCGTTTCATTCAAATGTGTGGCGGATTACAAGAGCGTGAAATGCAGGCTCAAGTCTTAGACTCGATGGAGCTTGAGCGTGAACGTGGGATTACCATTAAAGCGGCTTCTGTAACACTGTACTATACGCATCCAAATGGTCAAGAATACCAGCTGAACTTCATTGACACGCCAGGACACGTCGACTTCTCTTATGAGGTTTCACGTTCTTTGGCTGCATGTGAAGGTGCATTGCTGGTGGTCGATGCTGCACAAGGTGTTGAAGCGCAGTCTGTTGCAAACTGCTATACCGCGATTGAGCAAGGTCTAGAAGTTCTTCCTATTCTTAATAAAATCGATTTACCGCAGGCTGAACCTGAGCGTGTCATCCACGAAATTGAAGAAATTATTGGGATTGAAGCGACTGATGCCCCAACCTGTTCAGCAAAAACAGGCTTAGGCGTTGAAGGTGTATTGGAGCGTCTCGTTGATGTGATCCCTGCGCCTGAAGGTGAGCGTGATGCGCCACTACAAGCTTTAATTGTTGACTCATGGTTCGATAACTACTTAGGTGTCGTGTCACTGGTTCGTATCAAGCAAGGTCGTATCCGTAAGGGTGACCGTATGTTGGTTAAATCGACAGGTCAAGTACACCCTGTGACTTCTGTCGGTATTTTTAATCCAAAACATACCGAAACAGATATGCTTGAAGCGGGCGAAGTAGGCTTCGTGATTGCAGGGATTAAAGATATTTTTGGTGCGCCAGTGGGTGATACCATCACACTTGCATCAACACCAGAAGTGGCAACTTTACCTGGATTTAAAAAGGTTAAACCTCAGGTTTATGCAGGTTTATTCCCAATCGATTCAAGTGATTTTGAACCGTTCCGTGAAGCGTTGCAAAAACTTCAAATCAACGATTCAGCGTTGTTCTTTGAACCTGAAAGTTCAGATGCTTTAGGTTTTGGTTTCCGCTGTGGCTTCTTAGGCATGTTACACATGGAAATCGTACAAGAACGTTTAGAGCGTGAGTACGATTTAGACCTGATTACCTCAGCGCCAACCGTAATTTATGAAGCATTGACCAAAGCAGGCGAAACGATCTACATCGACAGCCCGTCAAAAATGCCAGATGGTTCAACGGTTGAAGATTTGCGTGAGCCAATTGCAGAATGTCATATCCTTGTTCCTCAAGAATATTTAGGTAATGTCATGACGTTGTGTATTGAACGTCGTGGTGTTCAAAAAGATATGAAATTCTTGGGTAACCAAGTCTCAATTACCTTTGATATTCCAATGGCTGAAGTGGTCATGGACTTTTTTGACCGCTTGAAGTCATGTTCACGTGGCTTTGCATCTTTAGATTACAACTTTGTACGCTTCGAAAGCGCAAGCTTGGTGAAAGTTGATGTCTTGATTAATGGTGATAAAGTCGATGCTTTAGCCATGATTTGTCATCGTAATGATGCCCGTTACCGTGGTAATGCTCTCGTTGAAAAAATGAAAGAATTGATTCCACGTCAAATGTTTGATGTCGCCATTCAAGCTGCGATTGGTGCGCAGATTATTGCGCGTTCAACTGTGAAAGCAATGCGTAAGAATGTGTTGGCAAAATGTTATGGTGGTGACGTATCCCGTAAGAAAAAATTGCTTGCGAAACAAAAAGAAGGTAAAAAGCGTATGAAGCAAGTGGGAAGTGTTGAAATCCCACAAGAAGCCTTCTTAGCCGTTTTACAAGTTGATAAAAAGTAAGTGTCTTTAGGAAAAGTCCATGGATTTTGATTTTAATTTGATCCTCGTTCCCGTTACCTTGATTTTGTTTTTTGTTTGGGTACTCGATAAAGTCAAACTCAAACAAAGAGCCAACAAAGGGCGAGGCAATGAAAACGTCATTATTACATGGGCTTATGATTTTTGGCCAGTATTAGCAGTTGTTCTGATTCTACGTTCATTTTTATATGAACCATTTAATATTCCATCTGATTCTATGGTACCAACCTTAGAAACAGGTGATTTTATTTTGGTCAATAAATTTGATTATGGCATTCGCTTGCCTTTGATCAATAAAAAAGTGATTAATATTGGGGAACCCCAACGTGGCGAAGTGATCGTTTTCCGTTATCCATTACAACCTAGTATTAGCTATATTAAACGTGTGGTGGGTTTACCGGGTGATCGTGTGGCTTATCATGATGGCAAACTATTTATTAATGGTCAGGCTGTTGCAACAACAGTCACGCCATTTAGTCGTGAAAAAGATCAGTTGTCGTCATTTCAGCCAAAATATACCTATGAAACCCTAGGTACGCATAAGCATTTGGTTCGTCATTTGGAAGGTCGTGACCCATTAATTGAGCAATACAATTATGCAATGAGTCAAAATCAGGCGAGTGCGATTCCATTTGTTGCCAATCTGAATAAGACTTTTGTACAAAGTGATGGTAAGGCTTGGGAGGTGACCGTTCCTCAAGGACATTATTTTGCGATGGGCGATAACCGTGATGAAAGTGCAGATAGTCGTTTTTGGGGATTTGTACCTGAAGAAAACTTAACTGGACGAGCTTTTTATGTTTGGATGCATAAAGAACCAGGTTTACATCTTCCAAGTTTTTCTCGAAATGGTAAAATCAGTTAAAAACCAACTTGAATAATCTGGATTATGGATAATAAAAATGCGTAAATTTCAACATGGGGCATCGTATAGTACTTTTCTACTAGGGGTAATTGTCGCGTCAATGATTTTAAAGATCGTCGTGGCAATTTGGCCTGCTTATTGGGATGACCACATCATCAATAAGCAAATCGAATCGACCTTGCTAGAAAATGATTCAAATCTGACACCTTCTAAATTTATTTCAAATATGAATGATCGTTTATCAATGAATAACATTAATGATTTAAAGATGGAAAATATTGCCAAGGTGTCTAATGATGGTGGACAATTGCATGTGACGAAGCACTATGAAGTGCGTCGGCATTTTCTATTAAATATTGATTTAGTTTTAAGCTTCGAGAAAAATTTTGATCAAAGGACAGTCCAAGCTAAGTAATTTTCGCTTAGCTCAGCAAATCGGCTATGAGTTTAAACAACCTGAATTACTTCAGCTTGCATTAACTCATCGCTCGGTGAGTCACAAATATAACTATGAGCGCCTAGAGTTTCTAGGCGATTCATTGTTGGGTATGATGATCGCACATTACCTTTATCATGCCTATCCGCATGAAAATGAAGGGCGTCTGACGAGAATGCGAGCAACATTGGTCAGACAAGAAGCTTTAGGAAAGATCGCCAATGATTTGAAACTCAGCCAGTATATGATTATGAGTACGGGTGAGTTAAAATCAGGTGGACATCATCGAGAATCTATCTTAGCAGATACAGTTGAGGCCATTATTGGCGCGATTTATCTGGATTGTGCTGATTTAGAGGTTCTGAAAAAAATTGTTCTAAAATGGTATGCACCTTATTTTAGTCATATTGAACCAACGGACCAGCTCAAAGATCCAAAGTCGCGTTTACAAGAATATTTACAAGCACACAAAAAACCTTTACCTGTGTATGAAGTGACGGATATTCAAGGCGATGCGCCGAATCAGCACTTCAAAGTCGTGTGCAAAGTGGAAGATTTTCCAATAACACTGGGTGAAGGTAGCAGTCGACGTTTTGCAGAGCAGTCTGCGGCGGCTGAAATTTTAAAATTATTGGAGCAAAAAACAGCATGACGATGTCATCTGATCAACCAGACGATCAATCTGTGAACCCTGAAAATTCTGATTTGATCAATCAATTTTTTAGTTCACAAAGTGCCGCGCTGCCTGCTGACTTCAGAAGTGGTTTTGTGGCAATTGTTGGACGTCCGAATGTCGGCAAGTCGACTCTCATGAATCACTTGCTAGGACAAAAGCTGTCAATTACGTCACGTAAACCACAAACAACACGCCATAAAATTATCGGTATCGACACTCGTGAAAAGTCACAAGCGGTTTATGTTGATACCCCAGGGATGCATAAAAAAGAAGTTCGCGCCATCAATAAAATGATGAACCGTGCTGCACATTCAGCATTGCGTGACGTGAATCTTGTGCTATTTGTGGTTGATGCACAAAAATGGACACAGAATGATGATCTTGTCCTTGAAAAATTACAAAATGCGCAAATGCCTGTCATTTTGGTCATCAATAAAGTCGATACGCTTGAAGATAAAAAATCACTGTTACCTTTGATTCAAGAACGTACCAAGCTGATGAAGTTTGCAGAAATTGTTCCTGTTTCTGCATTACGTGGTGCAAACCTTGATCATTTACGCGATACGATCGAAAGCTATTTGCCATTTTCTGAACCATTGTATTCACCAGACCAGATTACGGATCGTTCAGAGCGCTTCTTGGCAAGTGAAATCATCCGTGAAAAAATCATGCGTCAATTGGGGGAAGAACTTCCCTACGATTTGACTGTGCAGATCGAGTCTTTCCGTACTGAAGAACCGACCGTACATGAAAAAACAGGTCGTTTAAAACCAGCATGTACTTATATTGATGCGACCATTTTTGTCGAACGCCAAGGTCAAAAAGCCATTGTCATTGGTGATAAAGGTGCAAAACTGAAACGTATTGGTATGGATGCACGTGTTGATATGGAAAAAATGTTTGAACAGAAAATCATGCTGACACTTTGGGTGAAAGTCAAAGGTGGCTGGTCTGATGATGAACGTGCATTGAAAAGTTTAGGTTATAGCGATATTTAATTGCTTCGCTATAGAGGGGAACAGCATGATACGAATAGGTATTATTTTAGCAACTGTAATTTTATTGCAGGGGTGTATTACTAGTATTGTGACTGTTCCCATTAAAGTTGCTTATAAAACCACCAAAGGTGTGGTTAAAGGAACAGCCGCTGTTGTGCGTGCTGTAACCCCTGATGGGGATGATGATAAAGACAAATCTAACAATCAAGAAAAACAAAAAAATCAAGAGAAAGATTAAATCATTCAATGCGTAATCAAGTCTTACATGGATATTTGATTCATCATCGAAAATACCGTGAACGTAGCCACATTATTCATATTTTTAGTCAGGAATTTGGGCGTATTGATGGTATGTTGCGGCAAAATTCACCTCCTCAATATCAACCGTTGCGTCTGCAAGCTTCTGGAAAATCAGAGTTAAAAAACTTTAGTCAGCTCGAAATTCAATCTCAGCCGATATTTTTTCATGGAGATGCCTTTTTTTGTGGCTTTTATCTGAATGAATTGATTTTAAGACTCTGCCCATTAGAAGAAGCATTACCGCAGAGTTTTTTGCAATATGCATCTGCAGTGCAAAATTTACAGCATCTTAATAGTTATGCCGAAGCAGAGCGTCCTGAATTTTTAAAGCAGATTTTGCGTCAGTTTGAGCATGTGCTTTTGCAAGAACTCGGCTATGCCATCGATTTTTCAAAAGATGCCAACCAAAATGATGTGCTGCCAAATGCACATTATCAATTTCAACTGAATGAAGGTTTTTTACCTGTTATCAGCCGAAGTTCAGCCAGTTTGCAAGGCGAGCTAATTTTAAGCATGCAAACACATATTCAGGGTAGGGATTTTTCTGCACAGCAGTTACAATGTCTTACCAAGCTTTACCGACAAATGATAACCGCACTTTTGGGTGATCGACCCTTAAAAAGTCGGCAGTTGTGGATACAGCATCGTCAAGTTCAGAACTAAATAGGAAATACGTTATGGCCGCCTTACTGGGTGTAAATATTGACCATGTTGCGACTTTAAGACAAGCTCGCGGAACTCAATATCCTGATCCTGTCAAAGCTGCACTGATTTGTGAGCAAGCAGGTGCAGAAGGAATTACGTTGCATTTGCGTGAAGATCGTCGTCATATTCAGGATGATGATGTCCGCCGCATGCGCCCAGCTTTAAAAACACGTATGAACTTGGAACTGGCTGTGACCGATGAAATGGTGGCATTTGCTAAAGAAATTCAGCCACATCACGTGTGCTTTGTTCCTGAAAAACGTCAGGAATTGACCACAGAGGGCGGTCTGGATGTTGTGGGTAACTTTGAGCACGTCAAAGCTGCTACTCAAGAACTGACAGCAATTGGCTGCGATGTCTCATTATTTATTGATGCTGATGTTGCACAAATTGATGCAGCGGTTGCTTGTGGTGCAGCAACGATTGAGCTACATACAGGCGCTTATGCCGATGCAGAAACTCCCGAAGCACAGCAGCACGAATTGCAACGTATTATTCAGGGCGCTGAATATGCGGCATCAAAAGGCTTGGTGGTGAATGCAGGACATGGTTTGAACTTGGAGAATGTGGCACCAATTGCAGCAATTTCACAAATCCATGAATTGAACATCGGACATTCAATTATTGCAGACAGCGTATTTGTGGGCTTAGAACAAGCCGTACAGCGCATGAAAGCCGCAATTCAGGCAGCGAGCGTATAATGTCTATGCCAGATTATGATGAATTGATGCAGCCAGTGATCGGTTTTTTGGGCTGTGAAACACCCAAAGCATGGCTTGATGAAGCACTCAATAACCTAGAGTTGTTGATGCAAGATCATGCCAACTGCGAAAAGAAAGCCGCGGGCACCGCCATGAATCTGATGTTTCGCTATAGCTTCTTTACCGATTTGCAAGTAAAACTGGCACAGTTGGTTCGTGAAGAAATGCTGCATTATGAACAGGTGTTAGAGTTCATGGCAAAGCGTGGTCAGGAATGGGAAGCGGTCAGTGCAGGACGTTATGCGGGTGGTTTACGTAAAGAAATCCGTACCTATGAGCCTGAGGCTTTAATCGATGTTCTGATTATCGGGGCATTTGTGGAAGCGCGTTCTTGTGAGCGTTTCTATGCTTTGGCACCTTTGGTGGATGAAGAGTTAGGGCGTTATTATCGTTATTTGCTTAAGTCTGAGTCACGCCACTATGAAGACTATTTAGCGCTTGCGCTTGATGTGGCAAGAACTGCGAAAATGAAAAATCCTGAAGAGGATATTCAGCAGCGGATTGCTCAGATTCGTGAAGTAGAGAAAAATCTAATTCAAAGTCCAGATGATACGTTCCGTTTCCATAGCGGTGTGCCTGCTACAGTTGCGGCATAAGTCAGACATAAAAAAATCCTCTCCATGTGAGAGGATTGAGCTATGTAAAACCAATAGCCTTGATAATTACTTAGACGGTTAGAGCGAGTTTTATTGAGTAATTTAAGCCAATCGAGATATATAAATTTTTACCCTAAAAAATAAATTTTAATCAATATATTAGAGAGTTTTTTGTTTGATAAATAGCTTCAAAAGATTAATATTTCTCTGAAATCTTGAGGTTTTTTGAGCTAAATATGGTTACTGCCACCTCATTAAACGAAAATATATGGTAATGGTATATCAATGATTCTGTTTATGAACTGGAAAGGGTGTATACATTAACTTTTAAACTTTCGGTGGCTTGTTTTTATTGTCTTGCTTATAAAATAAATAGCTAGGCATTTGCATTTTGGCTTTATCGCGTAATTTCTTTTTAATATACAGCACGAGTGCAAAACTGGTGGTTGCAATTGTTAAAAATAAACTATTCATATAACTCATGATTGAACTAACATAGCCAATCGTTGTAAGCCTATTCATCATTTTAATAACTTGTGGACTACTTTCAATCCCCGTAATTGCCCAGCTACACAAGTGTTCGCAATTATTAATAATAAGATCATAATGGTTTTCGTTAATGCGTGAGCGCATACGACGAATCACGGCTCGACCCTTGTATTTGGGGTTAGGATAACGTCGAACAGCAATTTTTTTACCATGAGAAAATTGCTCAAGGCTCGTAATTTCAATGGGATGCTTTTTAAAAAGATGGGCAAAACCAGAGTAGTGAATCACACGACCACGCCCCGCATAAATACCATGATGAGTATAGCCCAAATGTTTCACAACCAGATGTGTGCCAATACTAAAAGGAACTTTCGCCATTTTATGTCTTTACACTACAAAGCTTAATTACGCCAAATCCAAAACATGTCGCAGCATAACATAAAGTAGATTGTAGCACTCGGGTTTGCTGTGAACGTTCAGTATAAGCTTTGTTGCATGATATTCAGGATGTTGGTTGGCATATTAATTGCTCTTTTTATCGTTAGGTAAATTTATCAATGCAAAAAAGGACAATCAATAATGGCATCTACCAATCAGATCTCTCCAGAGCATGAGTTTTTAGGTGTAGGTAAGAGCTTGGCTTATGGCTTGCAACATGTATTGACCATGTATGGTGGCATTGTTGCTCCACCCTTAATTGTAGGGGCAGCAGTGGGGCTAACAGCTGCACAAATCGGGATGCTCATTACAGCGTCACTCTTTGTTGGTGGTCTTGCAACTTTATTGCAAACTTTAGGAATGCGTTGGTTCGGTGCTCAATTACCACTGGTTCAAGGTGTTTCTTTTGCAGGTGTTGCGAGCATGATTGCGATTGGAACATCGGGTGGCGGTTTTCCTGCAATTCTAGGTGCGGTCTTTGCCAGTGCGGTGATTGGTCTTCTCATAGCACCATTTTTCGCCAAAATTGTACATTTCTTTCCGCCTGTGGTCACAGGTTCGGTCATTACCGTTATTGGGCTGTCATTGTTGCCTGTTGCACTACGCTGGACAATGGGTGGCAACGATAAAGCACCAAATTGGGGATCTTTAGAAAATATTGGACTTGCAGGACTGACATTGCTGATTTTACTGGTCTTAAGCAAAATCGGAAATGAAGCAATTCGCCGTCTGGCTGTTTTACTTTCAATTGTGCTTGGGACAGTATGTGCTTATGTACTCGGTTTTACAGATTTTTCCAAAGTGGCGGTAGGGGATTGGTTTGCCGTGCCGAATTTCTTGGCTTTTGGCTTCCCTGTATTTGAAGTTCCTGCGATTATTGCCATGTCTATTGTTATGATTGTAACCTTGACAGAAACCACAGCTGATATTTTGGCAGTTGGAGAAATTATTGGAACGCCGATTGATCAAAAACGGATTGCAAATGGACTTCGTGCCGATATGTTATCTTCTGCGATTGCGCCATTTTTTGGAACATTTATGCAAAGTGCTTTTGCGCAGAATGTAGGTTTGGTGGCAATTACGGGAGTAAAAAGCCGTTTTGTTGTGGCAGCAGGCGGAGCAATTTTGGTGCTATTGGGCTTATTGCCTGTGATGGGGCGCTTTATTGCCGCGATTCCGACCCCTGTTTTAGGTGGAGCAGGTTTAGTTTTGTTTGGTACAGTTGCTGCGAGTGGAATTCGTGCTTTGGGACAAGTGAATTATCAGGATCAAAAAAACCTAATTATTGTGGCTGTGGCAATTGCTGTGGGAATGATTCCAATCATAAGTCATGATTTTTTTGCTCATTTCCCACAATGGGTACAAACCCTATTTCATTCTGGAATCAGTTCAACTTGTGTGGTTGCTGTGACTTTGAATATTTTCTTTAATCATTTATTTTTAAATAAAAAATCTGAAAAAACAACAGCGTTACCAATCTCTTCGGTACAGCATTAATCAAAATGATAGACTTCGTTCATCAATGTTTATGTGCTAATGATGAACGAAGTTAAGTCGCTTAAATTTGAACAGAAAGTTTCTTGCGTGCTTCACGAAATTCGAGATATTTGTATAAAACCAAGTGACCCAAAATATTAATAAATAACGCAATCAAAAAAGCGCCGACAATATCAACAGGAAAATGTACGCCAAGATAAACTCGTGACCAACCTACAACCCAAGCCAAAATGACACAGATTGCCCCAATCAATTTTTCACGGCTAAACAAGAAAACTGCCAGTGCCATACTACTCATGGCGAGCATGTGATGGCTTGGAAAAGAGTTGGTTACACCGTGATGAATCAGGGTATGCCCCATATCCAACACAAATGGGCGAGGGTGATAGTACAACTTGTCAATAATTGCTGCGATGATGGAGGTGGTCGCTGTAAATACGGCTGCTTTAATTGCAATAAATTTAAAGCGTTTAGGTCTAAACAGCGCTAAAGCAACTAATCCGATTGCAAAAATCGTCACAAAGTCATGTGAAACGAACATCGCAAATTTAACTAAGATAGGATTAGGATTTGCCGATGCATTGAATAACTCAAATAATCGGAAATTCAGCATCTCAAGTGACATTCTGACCTCAGCAAAGCAACAGCGCTTTAAATTTAAATTAGTCATGATTGAATAATTTGAACATTAAGCCTTGCTTAGGTTTCATGTGAATGAAACCTAAGCAAGGCTTAATTGAAGAGTCTTGATCTCATTGCATCAGAGCGATAAAAAATTATTGGCTTTTTTCTAATAAAGACGAGAAAAATAAATAAATAATCTATAAATAAATCATAAAAATAGTGAAATCACCTAGTTATTTAAAAATATACTGGTTGAATTAACTAGAGTTAGATGGGTTTAACGGGTGGATTCATTGGATGAATCAAAATAGATTTTGAGGGCGAAGCTCTCAAATTTATCTGTCATACAGCCAACGATTTACATCATCTTGAAGGTCAAGCAATGAAAATATACTCGTATTTTCTATGCATTTTTTGGTCGTGGACGCGATGCAAATGATCAACTCAGTACGTCAAACCTTCTTCTTTAAGTTATCCATTTAGAGAGCAGCATCTAGAAATAGGTGAAAAGGACACATAGTCATTCATCAAGATTTCAAATACAGGTTGGGAATAAACGATGTCACGTCCAATTACGGCAATTATTCATCATGAAGCATTAGCACATAACTTGGCTATGGTTCGCAGTACCGTTGAAAATAGTCAGGTCTTTGCCGTAGTCAAAGCAAACGCATATGGTCATCGCATTGAAAATGTTTACAATGCATTTAAAACCGCAGATGGCTTCGCGCTACTCGATATTGCTGAAGCGAAGAAGTTACGTGCTTTAGGATGGGAAGGGTCGATTATATTGCTTGAAGGGATATTCTCACCACAAGACCTTTTTGATTGCACTCAATATAACCTGAGTTTTGCCATTCATAATGAAACACAGGTGAAATGGGTTCAGCAGCATCAATATCCTGCTCAATTTGATGTATTTTTAAAAATGAATAGCGGGATGAACCGTTTAGGCTTTAAACCGAGCGAATATATCAGTACTTGGAATCAACTCAACTCAAATCCTGCAATCAAAAGCATCACACATATGATGCATTTTTCCGATGCAGATGGTGAGCGTTTAGGACAACCAGGCATTAATTATCAATTAGAAACCTTTGAAGAAACTGTCAAAGATTTACCGGGTAAACGCTCAATCAGTAATAGTGCAGCTATTCTTCGCTATAAGCTTCATTCAGATTATGTGCGTAGCGGGATTGTGCTTTACGGTAGTTCACCAGATTATCCAACACACACCATCCAAGACTGGAACCTGCAACCAACTATGACTTTGAAAAGTGAGTTAATCGCGATTCAGGATTTGCAAGATCATGAAACGATTGGCTATGGTTCAACATTTATGACACAAGGCCCAATGAAAATCGGTATCGTGGCTTGTGGTTATGCCGATGGATATCAACGTATATCTCCAACAGGTACGCCAGTTTTGGTGAATGGGGTTCGAACTCAATTGATTGGGCGAGTCAGTATGGATATGCTGGCTGTCGATGTCACCCATATTAGCGATGCACAAGTGGGCAGTGAAGTTGTACTTTGGGGTAAATCTTCTTCAGGCACAATTTTACCGATTGATGACGTTGCAAGCGCATCTGGAACAGTCGGCTATGAACTGATGTGCGCTGTCACATCACGAGTTACTTTTTTAAATCAACCGTAGAGAAATCATGCATGTCAAATTCTAGCATTGAGCATTTTAAAACAACGGAAGTCATGAGTGCAGTGACTGTATTCAATAGCGTTGTTTATTTGTCTGGTCAAGTACCTAAAAACACTGACTTGGATATTGAAGGTCAAACCAAAGAGATCTTGGCAACGATTGATGAGTTGTTGGCTTTGGCAAACACCGATAAAACTAAATTGATTTCAGCTCAGGTCTTCATCAAAAACCTAGAAGATTTCCCGAAATTTAACGCAATCTGGGTGGACTGGTTAAAAGGCAGTGCAACGCCTGCACGCGCGACCATTCAAGCAGATTTAGTTAACCCGAACTGGTTAATTGAAATTGCGGTTACAGCAGCTCAAATCTGAGTTTGTTAGTTGTACAATCTAAATATGTCCTGATTTGATCAAATTGGGACATATCTAGATCAAAATTGATCGCTTTAAAGCACCTCATTTACGTCAACCCAAAGATCATAACTTTTCATGGATGGTCTAGGAGGAATTGGTGTTACCTCTTGGCAGACTTCCATCGCCTCAACAATCTGTTGTAACAGTTGCTGCCGATCCACATTCACGTCTTCAATGATTCGAAGATCTGTCAGTTTTTGTTGGGAATAATAATGTCCATCTTCTATTTTTTTTATATTTTAAAATTTCTTTGGTGAATTCCACTAATCCCCCATTAACACCAAATAACCAAACCGAAATATGGGTATCTACACCTAACTCATGTCCTTTCCAAGTACGGAATAAGAACATCTTGTTTTCTTGGTCAATTGTCCAATTTCTTGCACTTTTAAAATATGGAATAGCATAATCATCGAGTCCATAATCTAAACGGTCTTGCTCAGTAATTTTTGCGTTAATAAAACCCATTTTTTGCTCCATTTTTATGTGATTGGGCTTTTTGATATGTACCTTATAGACTCAACAAATCGCTTTAGCGCTCTATGAAGATTTCTAACCAGTAAAATTGTCTGTGATTTCATCACTAAAACATAATTCAATTGAAAATACAGCAAATTGCCCAATATTAACAAATAACCGCTAAAGACAACTGAAACAACTCCACGTATGATCAAATCATGTGGTCTCAAGTTCAGAATAAAATTAGGAAGATCTATGAATATTGCAGCAAATCCAGTGGTAGAAGCCGATCAAACCGTTTATTTAAAAGATTACCAAAAGCCCAGTTTTTTAGTGGATTCGGTCGATCTCAATATTCAGGTTTATGCTGATCATACGATTGTTGATGCAACCTTGAAGGTACAACGTCAAACAGCAGGGGATTTGGTGCTTTTAGGGCGCGATTTGGAACTGAAATCAATTCGTTTAAATGGTGATTTGCTGTCTGAAGCTGAATATCAGCTTGATGCTGAACAGTTGGTGCTGTCCAATGTGCCTGATCAGGCAATGATTCAGACCCAAGTGGTGATTCACCCTGAAAGCAATACCATGTTAGAAGGTTTGTATCAGGCTGGTGATTTATTCGTTACGCAAAACGAGCCAGAAGGTTTCCGTAAAATTACCTTTTATCCTGACCGTCCAGATGTCTTATCCGTCTTTACGACGCGCGTTGAAGCCGATAAAAAATATCCTGTATTACTTGCCAATGGTAACTTACTAGAAACAGGTGAAACGGGCGAGGGTCGTCACTATGCGATTTGGCAAGATCCAACCAAAAAACCAAGTTATCTGTTTGCTTGTGTGATTGGTCATTTGGCTGTCCTAAAAGATCGTTATGTAACTTCAGAAGGGCGTGATGTTGCTTTAGAAATTTATGCGATTGAAAAAGATATTCCAAAGTGTCACATCGCGATGGAAGCCTTAAAACATTCCATGCGTTGGGATGAAGAACATTATGGTCGTGCTTACGATCTTGATAACTATATGATTGTTGCGGTCAGCCAGTTCAATATGGGCGCAATGGAAAATAAAGGTTTAAATATCTTTAATACCTCTTGTGTACTTGCCGATGAAGAATACACGACGGATGCCGCGATTATGCGTGTGCAGTCGGTTATTGCACATGAATATTTCCATAACTGGACAGGCAACCGTATTACCTGCCGTGACTGGTTTCAGTTGTGCTTAAAAGAAGGTTTAACAGTATTCCGTGATCAGTCTTTTTCGGAAGATTTACAATCGGCTGCGGTACAGCGTATTGATGATGTTGCGGTGCTTAAATCGCATCAATTCCCTGAAGATGCAGGCCCACTGTCACATCCACCACGTCCTGATCATTTTGTTGAAATCAACAACTTCTATACTGCAACGGTCTATGAAAAAGGTGCGGAAATTAACCGCATGATGTCAACTTTGCTCGGTAAAGACAAATACCGTCAGGGCACAGATGAATATTTCCGCCGTCACGATGGTCAAGCAGTCACCGTGGAAGACTGGGTTGCTGCACTTTCAGCGGGTTCGGGTGTCGATTTATCAGCATTTTTAAATTGGTACAACCAACCGGGCACACCAAAACTCGAAGCAAAAGGCGAGTATGATGCTGCGGCTCAGACTTATCGCGTCAGCTTCAAGCAAAGTTTAAAAGCGCATGCTAAATATCCAAACCTGAAAGCCGTACCGATTCCTGTGGCTTTGGCGTTGTTTAATGCCAAAACAGGTGAACAATACACGCTGCATTCACCAGATTTGTTTGTGAATGAAGTAAAAGATGGTGTGTATTTGTTTGATCAAGATCAGGCAACCATTGAATTTACGGGTGTGACTGAACAACCTGTGGTGTCATTACTGCGTAATTTCTCTGCACCTGTGAATTTAGACTTTAACTATTCAGATGATGAATTGGCATTTTTAATTCAGCATGAAACCAATGGTTTTAACCAGTGGCAAGCGACTCAAACACTGCTTGAACGTATTTTACTGGAAGATCATGCTGCTCAAGCTTATATTCAAGCGCTGAAAAATACCCTGCCTGAACTGGTACAAAAAGATCCATTACTGGCTTCGCGTTTACTGGATGTGCCTGCTGAGGGTTATTTGGGTAGCCGTATTGATCAAGATTATCAGCCACAAGTGATTCATGAAAAGCGCCATGCTTTAACTAATGCTTTAGCCAAAGAGATGGGAACTTTTTGGAAAGAAACCTATCAGTCGCTTGATCCTGAGTTACAAAATGAATTTTCACAGGCGATGGGTGAGCGTGCACTCAAAAATATTGCACTGAGCTATATGGCACGTCAGGGCGATGCAGATACATTTGCATGGGCTGAACAGCAGTATCAAAGCACTGGTAATATGTCTGAGCGCTTAGGTGCTTTGAAAGTATTGGTCTGGAATGATGCACCACAAGCCCAAGCATGTTTGGATGATTTCTATAACCGTTTCAACGATGAGCCATTGGCACTTGATCAGTGGTTTATGTTGCAGGCAGCACATCCAAAAGCAACTGCCCAAACTATTCAGTATTTAACTTCACATGCAGATTATGATTTGGGAACACCCAACCGTATTCGTGCAGTCAGTGGTGGTTTAAATGCCAATCCTGTAAATACATGGAGTTTTGGTGTACAGCACTTTATTGAGCTTGCACAGTATTTAGATGAGAAAAATCCGATTGTGGGTTCTCGTATGTTGCAAGTGTTGTCACGTTGGTACACTTTGGCTGAGCCACAGCGTTCAGAAGTACAACAGGCATTGTTAGCACTCAAAGCCAAAGTGAAATCGAAGAATGTCGCTGAAACATTAAATAGTATGTTAAGTGTTTAATATTTAACAACTTATTGATTTTTAAATAGAAAAGGGTGCTATTTTTCTAAATTTCGATGGGAAAATAGCACTTTTTTAAGTTATAGAAAAAAATGACTTACGATAGGGTTTTGCAGCCGTTTTTTATGTCATTTTGGCAAATAGCAGTGCAATTCCAATGTCGACATCGTTCCAAATGCTTTAACATCTAGCTGTATGATCAATTTTTGCAGGCTTTCAAGGATGTGATGTTTTTTTTATCTGGTTGTAATATTTATTACAGAAGTCGAGTAACGTAGTCACCGTTGGATGTATGTTTTAAAATATGTTTTTTGATTGAGTTAAAAGTCAATGAACGTGATGCTGTATGCCTATCTGTTTTTAGCCTTTGCAATTGTTGCTGAAGTATTAGGAACAGCATTTTTGGTAAAATCACAAGGTTTTACCCAGTTGATCCCTTCTGTTTTGGTAATTTTATGCTATAGCATCTCATTCTATTTGTTATCTCAAGTGACTAAAACACTGAATATTGGTGTGGTATATGCAATTTGGAGTGGTGTCGGAATAGTATTTACTGCGATGATTGGCTATTACGCATTTAAACAAATTTTGGATACACCTGCTTTAATTGGAATCGGTTTTATTATTGCAGGTGTTCTGATTATGAATTTATTTTCCAAAACTTTAGGTCATTAATTTCTTGCATTTTCTTAAATGGTAGAAAATGCAAGTTTAGCACCGAAAGTCAAAAATAATACACCAACAGCACAGGTTGCAAGACTGGCAAGATGTTGCTGTCGAGAGAAATAACCTGCAAGTTTACGCCCACCAAAAATCAAACTGGTTAAATAGCTCAAGCTGATGCATTGTAAAATAACAGCTAAAATAAAAAAGCTCAGCATCGGCATAGTGCTATTCGGATCAACAAATTGTACAAAGAAAGACAGAAAGAACAGAATCGCTTTGGGGTTCAGCAGACTAATGGTCAATGCAGTACGAAATGGGTGGAGTTGTTTAGGCTCTATCTCATTATTTTCTGGTGGTTCAGCAAGAACAGAACTTTTTTGTTTGGCAGTTTTCCAAATGCCAATACTGTGTAAAAATAATTTAAACCCTAGATAGCCTAAGTAACTAACGCCCAGTACTTTTAAAACAGTAAAAATAATAGGATAGCTATGAATTAGAGATACTGCTCCAAGTACTGTAGCTAAAATCAGGATACTATCTCCTGTTAAAATCCCCAGCGCTGCTTGATACCCGCGTTTAATACCGTAGCGGGAGGCTGTTGCGAGTAAATACAATGAATTTGGACCAGGCAATAAAACAATTAAAATAGTTCCAATAATGAATTTTGGAAGATCAATAATCCCAAACACGATGAGCGACCATAAAGAAACCGAAATAGCGGTAATAAGCGATTTCGGTATGTGAAAAAGATAGGGTTAATATTAGAGCTTTAATTCTGCATTTTCACCAAAAGATTGGCGGAGTAGCGTATTTAATTGATCACGAGCTTTAATAAAACCATCAATTCCAGCTTGTAATAATTGAGATGCCATCAGATCACGCTCTAAAGCAGTTTTGAAGTCATGCTCTAATAATTCAGGCGCAGTTTCATGACTAGAAGGAGCGGCAATTAATTGTGCTTCAACATTTGACGGATCTTCTTGTAGTTGAGCCAATAAATTTGGCGCAACAGTTAACAGATCGCAACCTGCTAAGGCTAAAACTTGCGCGGTGCTGCGGAAACTCGCTCCCATAACTTCTGTTTTAACGCCATGAGATTTATAGTAGTCAAAAATAGCCTTAACAGATAATACCCCTGGATCTTTATCGATTGGGTAATGATCAACATTTTCAGCTTTTTTATACCAGTCTAAAATGCGTCCAACGAATGGTGAAATCAGGGTTACTTGAGCATCTGCACAGGCTTGTGCCTGATGCAAACCAAATAAAAGTGTTAGGTTACAATGAATACCTTCAGCCTCAAGTGCTTTCGCTGCTTGAATGCCTTCCCACGTTGATGCGATTTTAATCAAAATACGATTTTGATCTACGCCATAACCTGCGTATAGGGCTAATAACTCTTTTGCTTTTGCAATCGTGGCTTCGGTGTTATAAGACAGGCTTGCATCAACTTCAGTTGAAACACGTCCTTCAATTAGCTTAAGAATTTCAACGCCAAACTTAACAGTTAAAATATCAATGGTTCGTTCAATCAAAGCATCATGCGTTAAGCCTTCAGCTTTGGCTTGATCATAAGCCGCTTCAATTAATTCACGACTATTTTCTTGACTTGCCGCAGCAGTAATCAATGAGGGGTTGGTGGTGGCATCAAGTGGGCGGAATTGTTCAATGGCACTTAGGTCACTACTATCAGCAACAATTGTGGTGAGTTTTTTTAATTGGGATAAAGCTGAATCAGTCATTGTCTTAAACTTTATAGAACAGAAATTTTCAATTTCATTACTTATAGCATAGCTGTAGATAAAAAAAAGCAACTTACTACACTTTTTTAAGGCGCTGTGAACGAACATGGTCAATCAAAAACTGGCTGGCTTGCCCCAATCGTGCTTCTTTATTCCAAACTAAATCAATGTAATAGTCGAGTTGAGGCGTAATATCCAAAATATCTAAAATTTTAAGTTGTGTATATAAAAGTGGGTTTTGTTGGAGCATCGTCAGTGGAAGCAACCCCCAGCCAAGGTTTTTCAGAATGAGCGAGAGTGCAAGTTGATGATTGTCAGTACGCCAATATTGGGAAGAAAATAATAGTTCAGGCTTAATATGACGATCTCTTGCAGTCACAATAACTTGGCGATAATAACGTAAAGTTTCAAGACTAATCTGCTGTTGCTGGGCTAAAGGGTGCTGCAAACTAACCACAGGAACAAGAGTTTCCTGTTTTAATTCAATAAATGATTCACGATGATCAAGAGATTCACGCTCAAACATCAGGGCAAATTGAACATCACCTTGCATCAATATTCGTAAAGCATCTTCTTGAGGTGCAGAAAAAATATCAATCTGCAGCATGGGAAACTCATGTTCGAGCAGTGCGATATAGTCAGTCCATTCGGTGTGAATCAGTTCGGAAACCACAACAATACTCAGAGTTGATTCTAAACCTGTACTGAGCGCATGTGCGTGTTGAGCCCACTGTTGTATTTCTGTGAGTAAGAGCAGCGTTTTTTTATACAAAACATGGGCTTGATCTGTGGGTTTAGGCTCACGACCAATCCGTTCAAATAATTTCAGATTAAGATCAATTTCTAAATTGGCAATTGACATACTAATTGCAGATGGAACTTTACCCAGTTGTCGTGCAGCAGCAGAAAAAGAGCCAGTTTCCATGACTGTTTTAAAAATATTGAGTTGTTCTTGATTAATATTCATCTATCAATATTTCTGAAAGAATCTAATTCGATTAATCAAAATTATAAAAATAAAATGGATTTACTCCAAGTGAAAAAGATGAAATTTTATGTTGATGTCAAAAAAGCGGTGGGTTCATGCAATCAGTTACGAAGCAATTTTATTGCTGATGATGAGTATTGCACTGAGTTATCTATTGCAAATGCCGATGGAACTGACAGGAAGCTTAGGTTTGGCAATGGCGATTATTTCTGTGTTTTGGAATATGATTTATAACAATTTATTTGAGAAGTTGGAATGTTATTTGCATCTAAAACGAGGCATTGCTGTACGTGTTTTGCATGCTATAGGTTTCGAGGGCGGGCTGTTGTTTATTAGTGTGCCATTAATTGCATATAGTTTGAATTTAAGTTTTTGGAATGCGTTATTGCTTGATATTAGTATAACCTTATGTATTTTAGTTTATACGTTTATTTTTCAATGGTGTTTTGATTTTATTGAAAGAAAATACTGTTTGGGTTAGAAATAACCCAATTTTATAGAAGGCTAAAAATGATAAATTTATAGTGCAAGTCTATTATTTACAAAACAATAAAATAAAATCGTATATTGATCTGAATAAATTTTTATATCCAATTGCATTTTGTATACTAAATTATATGTCATTTTTTTATTTAAATTAATTATATTAAGCAATAACTTATATTTAATATGAATTAAAAACTATGTAATAAAAAAGTGGAAAAAATTATCAATTAGATAAATAATGCCGCTCATTTTCAGATATTCAGAGGGTTTTTATGAGATTAATGCAGCCAATCATTTTAATTTGTCAAAATTATCGTTGATTTTTCAAGAAACAACATCAATTGAAAAGCGATTTGTTATAATCCCTGCATCCGTAAAACAATAGTTGATGATTAATTGAGCGAAGAATGATCTGGAAAACAGATCAATGCCCAATACATCAAAATCAGAAATGGAATTTCAGCAATATCTGATTTTAGAGATTGACTAGAAAGAATAGGGATGACTGGTTTTATGGAGAGCTTTTATTTTTTAGCCTACCGTATCAAGCATGAAGCTTGATTTAGACGAGAACTAGCGATGACAGCACATACCGTTATATATGCACCAATCGGTCAAGCGACACGTTCTGAACAGGTCGTAGAACGATTAGGTAATGCAATTATTGCAGGGCTGCTTGAAGCAAATGAACAGCTTCCGAATGAAGCTGATTTATCGCGTCTTATGGGAGTGTCACCTGTAACTGTGCGTGAAGCACTGAATACATTGCGTGTAAAAGGACTCATTGATACACGCCGTGGAAGAAATGGAGGTAGCTTCGTTTGTGAGCTTTCTGCAAATCAAGTGTTACAGCAGCAACCTTTACGCCAAGTCAGTAACGAATACCTCGCCGATTTATCGGAGTTTCACAGTGCGATTTTATCGCATAGTGCCAAACTTGCGACTCAGCGAACAACCTCGCAACAATTGACCAAACTGCATGAACTGATTTTGGTTTTCCAAAATGCAGAGCAGCCAGACATACGAGCTCAAACAGACATGCGTTGCTTGTTGACGCTTGTTGCATATGCTCAATCGTCAAGACTAGCCAATCATGAGCTTGCTATTCAAACAGAATGGTTGCCATTGGTTGCGACATTGTATAAAAACGATAAAATTCATCTGCAAACTGTTGCACAATACCTAAAGCTATTTGCATGTTTGCAACAGCAGGATGCTGAAGCTGCTGCCCAACAGGCACAGAATTTGCTTTATGGATTAACAGATGAAATGCTTGAGTATAAGCTCACATTGTAATGTCAAAACACAATTCTGATTCTGTTTTAGCAAGATAAAAAGTGTAGTTAAGGAAGAAAAGCATGAGTGAAATGCAAATTGAACAGATTCAGACCATGTTGAACCAAGTGGTAATAGAAATTACTCAAGCAGCGCAACATTTGGCAACACAAGCCAGTCAAGTGCTTTCGTCAGATTCGATTCTCACACAAGGGGGTGTGAAGTTAACTGAATCTGACCGAAATCGCTTGCAAACTTATATTCAAACTGCTTTGGAGCAGAGTCAGTATAGTCATGGTATGGGGTTTGCGAGTTATTCTGCTGCGACTGATCAGCAACAGGGCTATTGGACACTAGAGTGGTGGTATAAAAAAGAT
Organism: Acinetobacter brisouii; assembly: GCF_008993995.1. Taxonomy (GTDB): domain Bacteria; phylum Pseudomonadota; class Gammaproteobacteria; order Pseudomonadales; family Moraxellaceae; genus Acinetobacter; species Acinetobacter brisouii_A. Next base: position 2,892 of record NZ_BKNN01000039.1, on the reverse strand, counting down.
CAGAAAATTCAGCAAGCAGAGCTTGAAAGTTATCAAGAAATGCAGCAGCGTCTAGATTTTCGCTTATTTGATTGGTTTAATCATCCCGCCGAAAATAAGCAGCCCTATGTTGAAGGGCCTTATGTCGATTATATTTGTAATCATGCTTATACGATTACCTTTTCGCATCCTGTGATGGTTGATCAGCAATTTGTTGGGGTCATTGTGATTGATTTACTGGTATCGACACTGGATCAATTGGTATTGCCAAAGCTTAAAATGCTTGATCAAATTGCGGTAGTCACCAATGACGATGCCCGTATTATTTTATCGAATACTGCAAAATATCGTACAGGTGCATTATTTCGTGAGAAAACAGCAGAAAAATCAACGCAACAGCAGCATCCTTTTCAGCTTATGCTGATGAAATCCATGACTTAAATTATAATGTCTAGCGATTAAATTCTGGTCTTAAACTTGCCAAGAGCAAACGAATCAATGTTTGATAATATAAAAAGAAATTTTAATAGTTCTGTATCCATTACTTTGATTTAATGAAAGAAACAGCTTAATGCTTGTAAACAGCGAGGGATAATTTCAATAAAACCTTTGTACACGACAAAAAAAGATTTACTTAAAACCCAAGATGGTTTTGATGCCACGATGGCTCGCACTATTGATAGCATTACTGCAGTTGTTCATGCAATTAAGCAAGCAGATGACGGAGGACGGTCGCTCAAATATAGTGATTTAGAACGTGTCGTCCAGCGTCAGATTGATGAGGTGGACTATAACGCAGATTTTGATAATCGTCCAATGTTCCAATTTGCCTGTTTCTTGGCGGGTACGTTGATTCATGCTGAACAAGGTCTTGTACCGATTGAACAAATCAAGGTCGGTGACCGAGTTTTGTCAAAAGATGAAAGTGGTGAGGGAGAGTTAGTCTATAAACCTGTCGTCCGTACCGTCAAAACTGAAAATATTCCAATAGTAAAATCAATTTAAGCTATTGGTATGATACGAGTTTACCACGCTCGAAAAGGCGAGAAATCATAGCTAAATTAGGGCTTGTCCTTATTTGAAGAAATAGCTCAAAAATGAGTATGTTTATGCCTGAATTTGATTATTTAGTAAACAATATAATTGTTTGTTGACTAAAATAAGAGCTAATTTGCCTCATAAAATGAAATGAGGACACGCCCTAAAAAACAAACAAGTAACCTTATGTTTCATGTGATGAAGATCGAGGGGGCATAGAATATGATTCTTCTGTCATTAATCAACAATGCATAAATTTTAGATTAAAAGAAATTCTACAAAGTTTCAGATGTGAACTTGAATGAATATGAATCTCATAGACTATCCGCAGTCTGAAACTGCGGATATTGGTTTTATAAGAAACAATTAAGGATTATAGGCTTTTTCATTGTGATCGCTAACATCAAGTCCTTGCTGCTCTTCTTCAGCGCTGACGCGTAAACCGATGGTTTTATCAATAACAGTCAAAATGAGCCATGTAAAGAAACCACAATAGATAACGGTTAAACCAATTCCCATCAGCTGGATAACCACTTGCGAGCCGATGGCTAAATTGGCAATGTTCCCGCCTAAAGACGGTGCAGCAAAAATACCTGTGAGCACGCCACCCACCATACCGCCAATACCATGCAAGGCAAAGACATCAAGTGCATCGTCAAAACCAAATTTACGTTTTAAACCAGTGACTGCAAAGAAGCAGCAAACACTGGTGATCATACCGACAGCAATCGCACCGAATACACCGACATAAGCTGCGGCAGGAGTAATACCCACCAAGCCCGCAATCGCGCCAGATGCGAGACCCAATGAAGTAACGTGACCAGCCACCATTTTTTCAATGAACATCCAGCTGACGATTCCACCGCATGTTGCTATCATGGTGGTCATGAGGACAAGACCCGCTGTAGTATTAGCTGCGAGTGCCGAGCCAACATTGAACCCGAACCAGCCCGCCCAAAGCAGTGCTGCACCAATCATGGTAAAGACCAAGTTATGTGGTGGCATAGACGCGGTTGGCCAGCCTTTACGCTTACCTAAAATCAGTGCTCCAACCAGTGCAGCAACGCCCGAATTGATATGTACGGCTGTACCGCCAGCAAAGTCGAGTACGCCCCAGTTGTGCATGATTGCACCTGCACCACCCCAGACCATGTGTGCCAGTGGTCCATAAACTAAGATCAGCCAAAATGCCCCAAATAAAACCACAGCGCTGAATTTCATGCGTTCAGCGTAGCCACCCACAGCAATGGCAGGTGTAATCATGGCAAAGGTCATCCCAAATACAGCGATAACATATTCGGGTACACCTGCGATGAGTGTTTTCTCGCTAATTCCATGCATAAAAGCTTTGCTTAAGCCACCGACAAAACTGTACAAGTTCAGTGAGCCTTCAGTCATGCCTGTGGTATCGGCAACCAAACTATATACAAAACTCACCCATAAAATACCCACAACAGCAGCAATGGCAAAGAATTGCGAAAAAATTGACAGGATGTTTTTAGCGCGAATCATGCCACCATAAAATAGTGCCAAGCCTGGAATAAACATGATCAGCACCAAAATGGCAGAGATCATGACCCAAACCGTAGATGCGGCATCAAAGGGTGCATCGGCAGCAAATGCGTAGACAGGGGTAAACAGCAGGCTCCCCAAAGCCAGTTGAATCAAAGAACGGGAATTCATAGATCCCTCCTGTTTTGCGATAAATAAGCGAGATGCGGATTATTTTTAAATATTCTTTTAAAGAATATTAATTTCATTTTGGTTATAAGCAATTCTTGTACCAGATTTTATAAAAAATAAATTTAATATAACGGCTGATAAATCAAATGGTTGTTTTTAATCGATAATCTTATCGTGATGAAGGAACATAGA
>NZ_BKNN01000038.1 GCF_008993995.1 Acinetobacter brisouii | reverse complement strand
ACCATTTTTAAGAATAATGGACGAGGAATTCCAACAAGTCGTTTAAATTCCCCATCATTAAATCTAGTTAAATTTTCATATTTCATGGGACTAGTATAAACAATTTTTTACTTTCGCAAGAGGTCTAATATTTGCTGTAATAAACAAAAGAATCAAGAAAATAAAAAATACATAATTAAATTTAGCTTTATTCATAGTCCTTCTCTTCATCCAAATTCTTGACTGAATATTTTATATAATGATTAAAATGATTTTTCATATTTTAAATAGATGATCAAATCTTATATTCAAACTGTTTAATATTTTAACAGCCCTTTTAGCTAAATTTATATCTATTTCACCAAATGCAACACCCGAATATCCTCAACTAAAGGCTGTCCGACATTGGCATCGATTGGATAATCCTCCGTTTCGCCCGTCAGTACATAACCACGGCGCAAATAAAATTCAATCAGCTCAGTTCGGCAAGACAACACCGACATTTCAAAGCCTGTAACTGCAAAGTTGGCTTGAGCAAAATCTTCTGCAAGCTGTAACACCTGTTTACCCAAGCCCTGATTTTGTCGCTGTGGGTGTGTGGTCAACATGCCAATATAAGCATGATCTTGCTGTTTCTGAACATGTACACAGGCAACTAACTCCGCAGCATCAAACATCAATAAAATCTTGGAATCTGCAACAAATAAATCCTGAAGCTGTTCAGTAGAAATTCGATCTCCACTGACCACTTCAGCTTCTGATGTCCAACCACGTGGTTCTTTGGAGCGGTAAGATAAATTCACCAATTCAACAATCTCTGGAATATGGTGTAATTCAGCTTCAATCAAACTCAGACCATTGTTATTATTCATTGCATTCTTCTCAAATTAAAATCATCAATCTGTGGATAATTCAATTTTTATCCACTCCACCAAAACCGCAAAATATGAAAGAAAATCGGGGCAGAAAAACAAATCGAATCAATCCGATCTAGCATACCCCCATGCCCATGAATCAGTTGCCCCCAATCTTTCACCCCACGATCACGTTTAATCGCAGACATCACCAAGCCACCAAAGAAGCCAAACACACATAAAATAAAGGCAATCAGCGCAGCTTGCCATGTGTTAAACGGCGTGAGCCACGACATAGCAACCCCCACCAACACCGCTAAAAACATACCGCCCAACAGCCCTTCTACAGTTTTCGATGGCGACAACACAGGCGCAACTTTGTGTCGACCAAACAACTTGCCACAGATGTATTGCAACACATCCGAAATTTGCACCACCAGTACCAACCAAATCACTAGCCAAACATTCGGTTTCCCAAAATGCGCCACATGTAAATTCAGCAAAGCAGGCACATGCGAAATACAGAACACCGACACCATCAAGCCCCAATGAATCTTGGCGCTGCGCTCCAAAAAGCGCGTGGTATCTTCATGTTTTAAGGTGGCTATCGGAATCAGTAGAAATAAATACAGTGGAATAAAAATGGTAAATAAGCCGTACCAGTCGATATACACCAAGTAATACTGATACGGAATCACAATATAAAACGCGATCAACAAAGGCAGATAATCCCCACGCCGCGTGGGCAATAAGCTGATAAATTCACGCAAGGCAAAAAATGAAATCAGGGCAAACAGCACAATCACACTGACTTGCCCCAAGTAAATCGCAATACCGAGCACCAACAACATCACCCACCATGCATTGATGCGCATATTCAGGTTGTCGATCACCGCATGCGGGGCAAACTGAATCCGATATTTCAGATAGCCACCGATCAGCGATGCAATTAGCAAAATCACTGCCAGTGTTGCGAACAGTGCATTGGTGGTATGGAACTGTTCTAAATTCATTGATATTCAAACTCTTTTAATTTTAATAACTGCTGCTGTGCGTAGGCTAGAAACTCATCTTTGGGCATCGCTTGGGTATGCTGCAAAGGTTCACCAAAAATCACCGTAGACAATAACGGTAAGGGAATAATCGCACCTTTGGGCATCACCCGCTTTAAGTTAGAAATCCACACAGGCACAATTTCCACCTGTGGAAACTGTTGCTGCAAATGATATAAACCGCTTTTAAACTCAAGCAGCTCACAATCATCATTCAGGTTACGTGTCCCTTCGGGAAAGAAGATGATGGAATCCCCTTGCGCTAAAATAGCTTTCACAGGTTGCAAAGGGTCATCCTCCGCATGCTGCCGATGCCGCTGAATGACAATGCCTGAAAAGGTATCCTGAATAATAAAACGCCGAAAACGGTTTTTCAGCCAGTAATCTGAGGCGGCAATCGGATGGGTTTGATGACGTACACGACGTGGCAGAGATGACCACAGCAAAATAAAGTCAATATGGCTATTATGATTGGCAAAATAAATGCGCTGTTTCAGTTCAGGCTGACAGCCCCGCCAAATGCTGCGCGCACCTGTCAGGAGTCGCGCACTATAGCGTGTCATGATCGACAGCATTTCTGCCATTGCACGCGTCAACATATTGTTCTCCAGCTTGTTTTTATTGCATATTTTTCAGGATGATAATTTTTCATGCCAAGTGATTCGCTGCTCATTGTAGAGAAGCGCCCGCATTGATAAAAGCATTTTTCAACTGATCATGGTACTAGAACATGCCTATTTTCTCTCTAAGAACATGATTTCTGTGTACTATTTTATTCTCTAGTCGGCTTGCATCAACAGGTATCAACCTACTCCACGTTGCAGATTTAACAATCTGTGTTGCAGTCAGTCGCTTTTCATTGCCAACTACAAGGCTTACTATGCTCAATCGAAAGCAAAGAGATGATGAAAATGCGCGTAGATATTTGGTCAGATGTGGTCTGCCCGTTTTGTTATATTGGTAAGAAACGCCTTGAACATGTAGCAGAACAAGCGGGTATTGAACTTGAGATTCACTGGCACAGCTTTGAACTCGACCCAAATGCACCCGTGAAACATACTGTGAGCAATACCGAGCGTCTGGCACAAAAATACGGTCGTAGTTTTGCCGAAATGCAGGACATGGAGCGAAATGTTGCGACACTGGCTGCCAGTGAAGGAATTGACTTTCAATGGGAAAAAGCCAATTCAGGTAACAGTTTCAACGCTCACCGTATTATCCACTTGGCGCAAAGTAAAGGTTTAGGTAATCAAGCCAAAGAAGCGTTCTTTCATGCTTATATGACCGAAGGTCTTGCGATTGGCGAACGTGAAGTGATTGAAGAAATTGCCTCTCGAATTGGTTTAGATCATGCTGAAGTTGAGTATGTGCTCGATTCAGATGAATTTGCCGAATTTGTTCGCCATGACGAGAAAATTGCTCATGAACAGCTCAATGTGACAGGCGTTCCATTTTTTGTTTTTGAACAAAAGTATGCGCTATCTGGCGCACAGCCCCGTGAAGTTTTTTTACAAGCATTGCAACAAGCTGAGAAAATTCAGGCAGATACTCATGCAGCACAGTGTGATGATCAACAGTGTAATATTCCCCCTTCTTCAGCGCAGTAATTCTGCGCTTTTTCAAAATAAGAAAAACGTCACATTATTTTTTTATATATTAAACATATCACTTAATTATCAAATATTTAAATATAGAGGAATGTTTTTCTACAACATGCCTTTTAAACCCAAAGAACTTGTTTATAATTAAAATTATCTGTGCTTTTCGTTGGACTGCTATGCAACGGTTACAAGAATTCCTACAAGAAAAAATTCGCTATGATCAACTCAATTTGGATGAGTTAATCGAACTTGCCAATGAGCATACTCATCCTGACACTGAGGAATACCGTATTTTGGAGTTGGCACTCAATCAACTCTTAACTCAATATCTGAACAAAGCTAAAAATTATATTAGCAAGTGATGTGGCTGAAACGATGAATTTATTAGAAAAAGCGTTACTCATCAAGGATATTCAGCAGACTATTCTGATTATTGATAATGATCGGGCACCCATGATTCAGCGTGCTCAAGCCATTCATCATTTAAAAGAAATTTTCCAAATCTGTGAAAAACCGATTACGATTCAAGCCCCCAAAGGCATTAGCTCACCTGAAATTTATATTCATTTAAGTCATGAGCTGCTGAAGCTGTCTAAATTTAAAAACAGCTATCGGGGATTATTTCAAGATCGCTCTTTGTTATTGCAAGCGCTCAATCAAAATCCCAATATGGGTTGGGCAATTTTATATGATCAAGAACAACGCTTATGGCAAATTTGGTTGATTCCTCAAGCACGGCGTGGAGCAATTCATAGTAGTTGGCGCGGGCATCTCAATGAAACCTATCAGTGGATGTTACAACAACAAAATCTTTTACAATGTTTGTTAACCGATGATGAATTTAATCAACGCCTAGGAATTTCACCACCTGCATGCACTGATCTGACAGCAGCAGAAACGGCTCAAGCCAATCAGGTCATACAGGAACAGATTGAAGCCAATGAAGAACCTGTGAAAAATCAGCTCAAGATTCATCAGGTTCTGCCGATTCGTATCGAAGGCTTTAACCAGCTTTGTTTTGAAATTGTATTTCATCATCAAAGTAACATTTCCCGCTACCTGACCTGTTTTAGCTTGTCACAAAGTATTGATGAGATGCACCAAACCCCAACCGTGATTGTAGAACGCATGAATACCCATGGTCAGTTCTTGGGTTATATCGCGATTTTAGGGATTCGTGATCTGCAGACTTCGGCACAACTGGCACAGCAATATTGCCTACAAACCGATACCATTCTTGCCAGTGTCAAAAGCCTGAGTTGGGGGCAATTTCAAGCCAGTTATGACAATATTGATCTGTTATTTGCTGAATATATTCAAGCCAAAAATCTTTGGCAGCAAAAACACACCTACCCCTTTATTCCTGCATCCATGATTTTACCGCAGCGCTTTATTCCTTTTGAAGAAGATGAAGCCAGCTCGACAACGCCATTGTTATTGATTAAAGAACGACAAAAATATCGGGTGGTACATGGTGAAAAACGCTTACAGCTATCTCCTGATGAATTAGGCTATCCATGTATTTTATTTTCACGCAATGATGGTGTCACATGGCAGCTGTTCCGTGAAATTGTGGAAACACTACCACAACCGATCCGCGCAGAAACCTTATATGCCCAAACCCAAAAACTACTTTCAGAACGCTAAACTTTTAAGCCACGATTAAAATAGCAATATTAAACTGGCATCATAAACAGATGTTTTTGATGCTTTTATGCTCATGATTCATTGTCAATTTCCTAAATTTATCTTGATGGCTGTGCTAATTTCTAGTGCAAACTGTGCAAATGCATCTGTTCAACGACAGTCATTGCAAAGTTTTTTTAACTTGGCAAGTGATCAACGTTGTCACTTACGGCATTCGCACACAAAGCACCTCTGGCAACCTGCATCCACAAACCCTGATGCACCAGAATTTAACCCAGAATCACCTCAGCTTATTCAAGAATTAATGGCTCCATTTACGCAAGATTCTTTAGCAGAAAAAGCGCTTAAATCTGAACAGAGCCATCGTAAACCGCGTGTTTTTGGCATCAATCACAATAAAACAGCCTCACATAAAAAGGTCAGTACAGACAGCCATTGGGTCAAGCATGTCTTGTCTGACTTGTCTAAAATGTTACCTTTTCAAAATGATATGAATCTCGGTTCAAACTCAGACTCGGACGTTTATGTTGAACTCAGTGCCGAGAAAAACTGGAAACTCAGCCCAAAATTTAGTTTTAATGCCACACAAACGTTTCGCTATGGTGCTGAAAGTCGCAACTATTCTGAAACTCATTTCAAACTGACTCAGCAAGAATCCAAAACTGCGCTTGCTTCGACTCAGTTTTCGGTGATTAAAACTTACGATGAAACCTACACATGGGACAATCACTTATTTCGTCAGCAACAGCTCCCCAATGACCGCCGCTTAACCTATGGCATCTATTCCAATGGGATTTATGACAAAACCAAACGCGATCTTGAAGTGCAAAGTTGGGGGCCTTATCTTTCTTGGCGTCGCCCACTTTGGCGAAAATGGATTTATATTGAAAATGAAGTGTCTTATTACAAAGACTTAACCAGCGATGATGGTCGGCATATCTTTACAACTTCACTGCAATTTGAAGCTAACTTTTAGCGATCAAGGATTGGGAGATAAGATTCATTTCCAAACTGAAACTATTTTCAATATTCTCAAGACTATTATTTTAAATTAACTCAATGATTTAAAAGAATTTTTTACAAAAATATAAGTCTTTATTTTAAGAAATCACGTAAACTACGCAGATTGCTCCTCGCTGATAATTGAACTTTATGCTTTTACCTCACTTTGATGATACGCATGATGATGACTTCATTCATCCTGAACAACGCGCTCAAGCTGCGAGTAAAAGTACATGGGTGAGTGTGGTCATTAATCTGTGTTTGTCGATTTTACAGATTGTCATCGGTCTGTTTTCCAAATCACAAGGTCTAGTTGCAGACGGGATTCATTCCCTCAGCGATCTGATTGCAGATTTTATTGTCCTGATTGCCAACCATTTCAGTCATCAAGATCCCGATGATGATCATCCTTTTGGGCATTATCGCTTTGAAAATGCTGCCTCTTTAATGTTGGGCTTTATATTACTGGGTGTGGGAGTCGGCATGTCGATCTCTGCTATTCATAAAATCATGCATCATGAGGACATTCCTCAAGTCCATAGCATTGCAATTTATGTGGCAGCAACCGCACTGATCGCCAAAGAGCTGCTGTTTCGTTACATGCTTCGCATCGCCAAGCAGGTGAAATCGAGCATGCTGGTTGCCAACGCATGGCACGCCCGTTCCGATGCTGCATCATCTTTAGTGGTCATGATCGGGATTATTGGAAATTTGATGGGCTACCCGATTTTAGACCCGATTGCTGCGTTAATGGTTGGCTGTATGATTCTGAAAATGGGCGGTGAATTTGCATGGGAAGCACTCAGTGACTTAATGGATCGTGCAGCCGATGACAGCGAAGTCCAAGCCATTCGCCAAACCTTTCTCAGTACAGCAGGTGTTAGCGGTGTACATAATATCCGTAGCCGCAAAATGGGTGACATGATTATTGTTGATGCACATATTGAGGTCGATGGTTCGCTCAGTGTCCGAGAGGGACATGATATTGCAGTCAATGTCCGCAATCAGATTATGCAAAAGCATCGGGTGATTGATGTGATCACCCATATCGATCCTGTATGAATTTAACGAACAAAACAAAAAGCCCCTGATCTACAGAGGCTTTTTGATGCAGCAAGCGATTATTTCAACAACAAGCTGTTAATGCGTTTCACGTATGCCGCAGGATCTTCAGGTAAACCACCTTCTGCAATCACTGCCTGATCAAAGATCACATTGGCTAACTCATCGAACTGCTCGGAGCTATCGAGTTTTTTTACCAATGGGTGTTCAGGGTTAATTTCAAGAATCGGCTTGCTTTCAGGAACAGCCTGACCTGCCTGTTTCAACATGCGAAGCAACTGCGGAGATAACTCACCTTCGCTAGTCACCAAGCATGCAGGTGAATCCACCAAACGTGTCGTTACGCGCACTTCTTTGGTTTTGTCTTTCAATGAAGCAGAGAGTTTTTCAACCACAGGTTTAAAGTCTTCAGCGGCTTTTTCCAATGCCTTTTTCTCTTCAGCATCTTGCAAGTCGCCCAAGTCTACTGCGCCTTTAGACACGCTTTGCATTGGTGTACCGTCAAACTCGTGAACAAAGTTCATTGCCCACTCGTCAACACGCTCTGCCATTAATAATACTTCAATGCCTTTTTTCTTAAACAACTCCAACTGTGGAGAGTTCTTAGCAGCAGCTAAACTTTCAGCAGTCACATAATAGATAGCTTTTTGCCCTTCTTTCATGCGTGCCTTATAGTCCGCAAAAGAAGTTGTCACTTCATCATTTGTGGAAGTTGCATAACGTAATAATTTTAAAATACGTTCGCGGTTACCGAAGTCCTCACCCAAACCTTCTTTAAGAACTGAGCCAAACTCAGTGTAGAACGTTTTAAATTTTTCTTGGTCTTTCTCATCTTCAGATTTAGCTAAGCCATCAAGCAAAGTGAGTACACGGCGTGCGTTACCTTCACGGATTGTCTTAACATCACGGCTTTCTTGCAACAACTCACGGCTGACATTAAGCGGTAAATCAGCGCTGTCCACGACACCTTGTACAAAGCGTAAATAGTTTGGAATTAGATTGTCCGCATCATCCATAATAAATACGCGTTTTACATACAGCTTAATTCCTGCTTTTGCTTCACGTGTAAAAATGTCATGAGGTGCTTTACTTGGAATATAAAGTAACTGGGTATATTCAGTATTACCTTCAACACGGTTATGCGCCCAAGCCAATGGTGCTTCAAAGTCATGGGTTAAGTTTTTATAGAACTCAACATATTGCTCTTCAGTCACTTCACTCTTGTTACGTGTCCATAGTGCACTTGCCGAGTTAATTGCTTCCCACTCATCTGTTTTGACCATTTGGCCGCCTTTAGGCTCCTCACCTTCAGCAACCTCTTCTTCTTGCCAAACTTCTTTTTGCATTTCAATTGGCAAGCTAATGTGATCAGAATATTTATTAACGATTTGCTTAACTTTATAAGACTCTAAATAATCAAGCGCATCATCACGTAAGTGAAGAATAATGTCAGTACCGCGTGAAGCTTTATCAATTTGCTGAACTTCAAACTCACCTGTACCGCCACTGATCCAACGCACCCCTTCAGAAGCATCTAGACCTGCGCGACGTGATTCAACTGTAATTTTATCAGCAACAATAAAACCTGAGTAGAAACCAACACCAAACTGACCAATTAACTGAGCATCCGCTTTCTGGTCACCCGTCAATTTTGACATGAAATCTTTAGTACCTGATTTTGCAATGGTACCCAAGTTATCAATAGCTTCTTGTTGGCTTAAACCAATACCGTTATCAGAAATCGTTAAAGTTTTATCTTCTTTATTTAAGCTGATTCGTACATGTAAATTAGGGTCATTTTCATAATATTCAGGATGATTAATTCCTTCGAAACGCAATTTATCACATGCATCTGATGCATTAGAGATAAGTTCACGTAAGAAAATTTCAGGATTGGAATATAGTGAATGCGTCACGAGATGCAAAAGTTGGGCAACCTCTGCTTGGAAACTATAATTTTGTGAAGCTTTTTGTTCGCTCATGAATCACTCCTTAACAGATACATCGAGTATTTTTTAGAATGCTTTATGAATGGAGGGGTTCTGAAATTTTTCAATCCTTAAATTGAAGATTTTTTCTGTTAAAAAGGTCCATTGACCAAAATTCGGTTTTGAATAATCCCATCAAGCTGCTGCTGACGCTGTTGATAGGCTTTGCTTAAACACGCTGTGTTTGCTCCACATTGATTGCGTGATTTGAGCCATTGCCACTGCGTTACTTTTTGTTGATCACGACCACCCATCGGTAGCGCATGTAACACAATTGAGTATGTTGTTGCCATTTTGACATCGGCATCATTCAGTGCACGTACCTGACAAATGGTTTTTTCTGCGGTTAAATGAGCCTTCTCACATGCAAAACTCGCAGCTTGAGCAGATGAACCTACCACTAAGACAATCATTCCACTGATCAAAATACTTTTCCACATGATCTGCTAAACTCCAATATTATAAATGGGGTATGGTTATTCTAAGCTGCAAATGACTCAATACAGATAATGATTTTATCTATTTTTATATGTAATAAAAAACCCCATTCAAACGAATGAGGTTTTAGTTCTAACTCTGTTGCAAAGAGACTTAGAAACGGTAGCTATAACCAATTGTGTAAACCCATGGATTAACATCTAACGTGCCAATTTTTGTACCATTAAGTTTTAGGTCAGAGCTGATATCGGCATAACGAACATCGGCGAATACACCCCAGTTTTTTGCATCAGCAGGTTTAAAATTAAAACCGACTTGACCTGCAACACCATAAGCATTGTCTGCTTTAAGCTTATTACCAGCGATTGGGCCAGTTGTTTTTTCACCCCAGACGATCACTGCTGTAGCACCTACACCAACGTATGGGGTAAAGCCTGTTGAATTTTTAAAGTTATATTTAACAGTCAAAGTTGGTGGTAATTGTTTAAAAGAGGCAATTTTAGTGCCATTTGTAGTCACATCATGTTTTAAAGGTGTAGCAAGCAATAGTTCAGTTGAAATATTGCTATCGCCAAAGAAATATTCTACAGATGGTGTAAAGCTATACGCATTATCAGCTTTAACATTATCTAACCCACCTACTGAATTATGGTCTTCAGATGGAGCAACAACACTACCACCTACTTTAACTTGCCAGTTACCTGCAAATGTTGCAGAAGATGCCGCTAATAATGCTAGGACTAATGCTTGTTTCAACATTTTTAATACCCCTTTTTTAGATTAACTAGATATTAAAAGTTGATTTAAATGATTGCAATACATTTTTTAACAACAACCAGAAGATTATTTACAATATATTGTTTTAATTAAAATTTATTTTTAAATCATATTGATTTAGTTGGATTTTTTAAATAAAAATTTATTATATCAAACTATTTTAATCTGATTTAAAAACCATTAATCCGACCTTTTTAATCTGATTATAATATTATTATTCCAACCATTTTAATCTGATTTAAAATAATTAACTTGTAATTAATTATGATAAATAAAACAGATTATGAAACAAGTTTATTTTAAATCATATTTGTGATTATTATGCTGAGACTATTTTGAGTTTTTCAAAAATAAGCATCTCTCATACAAGATTCAACCTGCAACCAGATCTGCTCCAAGACATTTGCATCACACAAAACAACGGTTTCAATTTGGCAGGTATGGATTGACTTAAATCGCTAAATAGATATTCACCAAGCTGGTGTTGAGTTGAAAAAACAAGAAGTTATCTATTGTTCTAATGAGCGTTTATCACATGATCACTGATCAAAAAAATAAAGGGCTATCCGAAGTATAGCCCTTTGAATCAACACGGAAAACGTTTATTTGTTCTCTTGTATCGCAGCGCCTGCACCACCACCAATTGCACCACCAATCGCAGCGCCCGCATCACCACCTAACACACTTTTACCAATCACCGCACCAACGCCTGCACCAATTGCACTACTGGTTGTTGTGCGTGAGCTGCCATTTTTTGTATGACTTCCTACACCTGCACCTGCTGCTGCACCAACCCCTGCACCTAGACCACCACCGACATGATTACCTGCACCACCACCAATTGCTCCACCTAAAGCAGCCGCCCCAATACGCTGATTTGAAGGAGACATGTCTTGACATCCCCCCAACATCATGCCTGATAAAACGGTCATAAGGCAGGCACTGACTAATTTTTTCATCATTCTTCTCCATAATGAATTATTTAAACATCGACTATCAGACTAAGCTTTTTTCTACAAAAAAACATCACATTTTGTTACACCAAAAGCATTTGTTGCTATTTTTTGTAACCCCAGTGTTTTGCACTTATAAAGCGCAAAAAATGAACCGATTTGCAGCAGAAAGTACTAAATAGGGAAATATTGTGTGAACTCATAGTGAAGCTTCTATACAATATGCGCGCACGAATTGGAGTGAACAATGTCAGAGACATCTACTTTACAGCGTGGGCTTAGCACACGTCATATCCGTTTCCTTGCACTCGGTTCAGCAATCGGTACAGGGTTATTTTATGGTTCAGCATCTGCAATCAAGCAAGCTGGCCCATCGGTCTTACTTGCCTATATGCTTGCAGGAGTTGCGATTTATATCGTGATGCGCGCATTAGGAGAAATGGCGGTTCATAATCCTGTTTCTGACTCATTCAGTCGTTATGCTTCCGAATATCTCAGTCCACTAGCAGGTTTTACTACAGGTTGGACTTATGTCTTTGAAATGGTGATTGTCGCGATTGCCGATGTCACGGCATTTGGTATTTATATGGGTTTCTGGTTCCCCGATGTCCCGCGCTGGATTTGGGTACTCTCAGTCATTTTATTCCTTGGTGCAATTAACCTGATTCATGTCAAAGTCTATGGTGAAGTCGAATTTTGGCTGTCAATTGTCAAAGTCACCGCGATTATTGCTATGATTTTAGGTGGTTTTGGCATCATGCTGTATGGCATGCATATTCCAAATAGCGACTTCACTCCAGGGATTGCCAACCTATGGCAACATGGTGGCTTTATGCCCAATGGTATCGCTGGATTTATTGCCTGTTTCTCAGTTGTGGTATTTGCTTTTGGCGGTATTGAAATCATTGGTGTCACGGCAGGTGAAACCCAAGACCCGAAAACTGCAATTCCACGTGCGATTAATGCCGTACCTATTCGTATTATTCTGTTCTATGTCCTGACGATTTTTGTGTTGATGTCAATTTTCCCATGGAATCAAATTGGAACATCAGGTAGTCCATTTGTGCAGATTTTCGAAGGTTTAGGCATTAAATCTGCGGCAGCGATTCTCAATGTCGTGGTGATTACTGCAGCTGTCTCAGCCATTAACAGCGATGTTTTCGGTGCAGGTCGTATGATGTACGGTATGGCACTTAAAGGTCATGCACCCAAAATTTTCTGCAAAACCTCTAAAAATGGCGCACCATTGATGCCTGTTGTGGTCATGACACTTGTGCTTTTAGTGGGTGTGGTTCTGAATTATCTCATTCCAGAAAATGTCTTTGAAATCATTGCCTCTATCGCCACCTTTGCAACGGTGTATGTCTGGCTCATGATCTTACTGGCACAAATGGGTATGCGTAAAAAACTCAGTGTTGAAGAAATCAAAAAACTGGATTTTCCAATCATCGGTTGGCCGATTGCCCCAATTCTGGCAACAGCTTTTATGATTTTTGTGATTGCGATGATTGGCTACTTCCCTGACTCACGCCCTGCGCTGTATGTCGGTGCAGCATGGCTGGCATTGCTGGCTGTTGCACATAAGTTTTTGGTTTCAGAAAAACACAAATAAGAACTGAATCACATTGATTAAACTCAAAGCCTTGTTGAAACACTCAGCAAGGCTTTTTTATGTTTATAATTTTAACAAGCCTAAAATACTCACATACCACTCGTAGTATGTCACTTTGAGAATGATTCATGAAAAAAGCCCAACATCACCATCGTGTAATTTATATTGCACTTTTGGGCAACCTAATTATTGCAGTTGCCAAATTTATTGGAGCTTTTGTCACCTCTAGCGCCGCGATGCTCAGCGAAGCGGTGCATTCTGTCGTGGATACGCTCAATGAAATTTTGCTGCTCTACGGTTTAAAAAAATCCCAACAACCACCCGATGAAGAACATCCTTTTGGCTATGGTCGTGAACTGTATTTTTGGTCATTTATCGTGGCATTACTGGTGTTTGCCTTGGGTGCTGTGGTGTCGATTTATCAGGGCGTTCATCATATTTTTGAACCTGAGCCAATCAGTTCGCCATTCATCAACTATGTCATTTTGGTGGTGGCTTTTCTTTGTGAAGGTTTTTCATGGTTAACGGCTTTAAAAGGTTTTCGCAAATACAAAGGCAATATGGGCTACTTTGAAGCATTCCGTAAAAGCAAAGACCCGACCACATTCACCGTTTTATTTGAAGATAGTGCTGCACTGGTTGGCTTGGTCATCGCCTTTTTAGGTGTGTTTTTATCGCACTATTATCATGCGCCAACACTCGATGGCATTGCCTCTATTTTAATTGGCTGTATTTTGGCGATTGTCGCCTTCTTGATGGCACGTGAAACTAAAGGTCTACTGATGGGTGAATCTGCCGATCCTGCGCTGCCTAAGCACATTTTAGAGCTTGTTCAGCAAGATCATGCCGTACTGTATGCTAATGGAGTTTTAACTCAGCAAATGGGTGCACATCAGGTGATTGCCTCTCTCAGTTTAGAGTTTAAAGACAATCTGACTTCCGATGAAATCGAAGCCTGTGTCAATCGTTTAGAAACACGGGTCAAACATTTACACCCTGAAATTGTGGGGCTATTTATCAAACCACAAACCAAACAGGTCTGGTTACAACGCTTGGCTGAACGTCGCCGCAGCGCACAGCAAAACTAAATGCGCATAATAAAAAGACAAGGCATTTACCTTGTCTTTTTCATCTCTGTTCTGTACTTATTCGTCAGTGAACAAGCCTTCAAACAATACGGAAGATAAATAACGCTCACCGCTGTCTGGTAAAATCACCACAATGGTTTTACCTGCATTTTCAGGGCGTTCAGCCAGTTTAGCAGCAGCTGCCAACGCTGCACCACATGAAATACCGACTAAAATCCCTTCTTGAGTGGCAGTTTTACGTGCCCATTCCAACGCTTCTTCACTAGCAATTGGCAAGACTTCATCAACCAAATCAAGGTCTAGGTTCTTAGGAATGAAGTTTGCACCAATCCCCTGAATTTTATGTGGTGCAGGCGTAATGCTTTCACCGCGTTTAGTCTGGCTGATGATTGGTGATTCAGCAGGTTCAACCGCAACTGAGTACAATGGCTTGTTTTGTACTTGTTCAAAGTAACGCGAAATCCCTGTAATCGTACCGCCAGTCCCCACGCCAGAGACTAAAATATCCACCTGACCACCTGTCGCCTGCCAAATTTCAGGGCCAGTGGTGTCTTGGTGAATTTGCGGATTCGCTGGGTTTTCAAATTGTTGTGGCAGAAAGTAAAGCTCAGGCTGTTCTGTAGCAAGGCGCACAGCTTCATCAACCGCACCTTTCATGCCTTTTGCAGGTTCAGTCAGTACCAAGTTTGCGCCAAGTGCTTTGAGTACTTTACGACGCTCAAGGCTCATGCTAGCAGGCATGGTTAAGGTAATTGGATAACCTTTTGCGGCTGCAACAAATGCCAAAGCAATACCTGTGTTACCACTAGTTGGCTCAACAATGTGCATGCCTGCTTTGAGTACGCCACGTTTTTCTGCATCGGCAACCAGTGCTGCACCTACACGACATTTCACTGAAAATGCAGGGTTACGGCTTTCGATTTTCGCCAGAACAGTTGCACCACCTTGAATAATACGGTTAATACGAACCAGTGGTGTGTTACCAATTGCTTCTGCATTGTTTGCATAAACTGCAATACCTAAGTTCGCAGGGGCTTGAAATTGTGCATCAGTTGCCATGAGTCTTCCTGAGTGATTTTTTAAAGATGATTTTAAAATCATAAACCGTTTTAATTCACAATCTCAAACAATCTTGCTCAGCATTTATGAATTTTTATGCTAAGCATATTCGATAAGCCGCTAAACAAAGCCTGTTTTTGTTGATTAAGTTCTAAAGGGATTATGTGAGCGTTTTACTGCAAATTTCTTGGTTGTGATCTGTCCCAAATACTGCAATGCACTTTCATGCTGTAATGCACCAACTGATAAAAAGATCTTTTCCATCGCAGGTAAAATACTTTGATAATCCACATATACACGCTTTAGATTTGGGTCTAGCTGAATTTTTTCATCATTCCACTGGGTAATATAAATGGTGCGACATTCCTGCTCTTCTTTAAAAGCATAGTGCTTAATCAGATAACGTAAAGGCAATAGAATTTCTTCAATTAATTCAGCTTTATTTAAACTGTCAGTAGAATTTATCACTTGTATTAAATGCTTTATCTCTATTATGAAATCTCGAACTAAATTATTTAGTTTATCCATATCACGCTTATATTGACCCCAACCACTTCTTTTATAATCCTTCTTTTCACGACAAAATGTCCATTCTTCACGCTGTGCGACATGAATTAAACCCGAATCAGGATCAAAATAAATACAGCGATACAAAGGCAATTTCAAATCAGAAGATTTCTGCTGGCTCTTTAAATCTTTGCTTAACTCCTCTTCATTTGTAGTGTTTTCAAAACCAACTGGTTCTTCCTGAAAATTGGGTAAATTATGAACAATAAATGTAAAATTCGATTGATTTTCAAATATTTGCTTACGATTTAAGACCAAACTCACACCCGATGCTTCACGCTGATTTTCTTTACCATATAAACGAAATTGGTTCAGTGAATCAAGATGTAAGGTAAAACAACCAATAAAAGATTTGTGCTGTTTAAATTGAGGATTTTGTTTAGCTTTAAAAGAAAAAAACTGATCAATTAATATGCCTTCTGTTGGGTCATTCATAAAATCAGTTGGGTTAAGTCTGAGTTTAGATGCTTCTTTCTGATTTTTATGATCAAGCATCAGATACGCAACTGTAGGCGTAGTGTAGTGAGCAATCAATTCATCTTGTTTCTGCGTAATAGAAAGAATATTTAATATCTTAGCAATAGATAACTGCAATCTAATCAAAGCTTCAGGATTTGTAGCTGTAATTATGTTATCAAATAAATGATACACATAAGGAGGTAATATTGATAGCTTAGCTGTGTTTTGACGTAATTCACTAAATTTAAAAATAAATTTTTTAATGCTATAGGTTTCTAAATAAAGTAGAGCTAGTAACTCCTGAGAATAAAAATAATAAGTAGAATTTTCTAATGAGAAATTTTCACAAATATCTTTTGCTTTAGAAAAATCTCCTTCTTTCTCATAAATCATTACTAAAATTAATTGAATCTGGGCATAGACTTCACTATTTATTAAACCCTCTATCACTGATAATTTTTCAAAAATTTTTCGAGATGTACCCCAATCTTCTTCATGAAAAAATTGTAAAGCTAGATTATATTCCTGTTCAAAGTTCATTATTTTTCAAATATTCCTATATTGTTATTTTCAAAGTATATAAACAAAAAAAGAGCCTCGAAAGGCTCTTTTTTTAGTCAGTCAATTCAAACTTAGAATTGACTTTCATTTAATGCTTGGCTAAACGCTTGGTCAACATCGCTAAAGTCATTGTGAAGTTCAAACTCAGCCGCTTCAGCTTCTTGACGACGACGCTCCAAGTGATACGCAAGACCCGTACCTGCAGGAATCAAACGACCTACAACCACGTTCTCTTTCAGACCACGCAAGTCATCTTCTTTACCTGTTACAGCCGCTTCAGTTAACACACGAGTGGTTTCTTGGAACGATGCAGCAGAAATGAACGAGTCAGTAGAAAGCGACGCTTTGGTAATACCCATCAATTGACGCTCAAATTTCGCTGGGAATTTGTTTTGCGCTGCAACTGCTTGGTTTTCTTGTACCATGCGGATGTAATCGACTTGCTCACCTTTGATGAAGCTTGTATCACCGCCATCAGTGATATCCACTTTACGCAACATTTGACGTACGATGACTTCAATGTGCTTATCGTTGATTTTTACACCTTGGAGACGGTAAACGTCCTGAACTTCATTCACGATGTAGTTCGTCAACGCCACTTCGCCTTTCAAGCGTAAGATGTCATGTGGGTTTTGTGGACCATCAGAAATGGTTTCACCACGGTTCACATGCTCACCTTCGAACACGTTAATGGTACGCCATTTCGGAATAAGCTCTTCGTAAATCTCAGAACCATCATCTGGTGTAATCACTAAACGGTTCTTACCTTTGGTTTCTTTACCGAAGCTTACGATACCAGACACTTCTGCCAAGATCGCGTGTTCTTTCGGCTTACGTGCTTCGAACAAGTCGGCAACACGTGGCAAACCACCGGTAATGTCACGGGTACGTGAAGTTTCTTGTGGTACACGACCAATAACGTCACCCACACCAATCGTTTCGCCATCACGGACAGTGACGATTGTGTTTTGTGGTAAGAAGTAGAACTGTTCAGTACCATCTGCTGTATCAAGTACGATTGCAGGACGCATATCTTTACCAGATACAGGACGAGCTGTTACAGGCAAGATTTCAACAGTAGTCATACCTGTTGCATCATCAGTTTTCGATGTTGCAGTTACACCATCCGCAATTTGTGAGAAGCGTACTTTACCAGCAACCTCTGTCACAAGTGGATGTGTATGTGGATCCCAAGTCGCAACGATACCACCAGCTTCAACAACTTCACCATCTTTCAGTACAATGCTTGCACCGTAAGGAAGTTTATAACGCTCGCGTTCACGACCTAAATCATCCGCAATACCGATTTCACCTGAACGTGAAACAGAAACCAAATGACCTTTGGTATGTTGTACAGTTTTCACATTGTGGAAACGTACTGTACCTTTGTTACGCACTTGTACGCTGTTTGCCGCAGAAGTTCGGCTCGCTGCACCACCTACGTGGAACGTACGCATGGTTAACTGTGTACCTGGTTCACCAATTGACTGTGCTGCCATAACACCCACAGATTCACCTGGGTTCACCAAGTGACCGCGAGCCAAGTCACGACCATAACATTTCGCACATACGCCAAATGTAGATTCACAGTTTACAACTGAACGAACTTTAACTTCGTCGACACCCGCTTCTTCAAGATAAGCTGCAATTTTCTCGTCGATCAATGTACCACGAGGCAATACAACTTCATCATCAGATGCACGTTTTACATCTTCTGCTGTTACACGACCCAATACGCGGTCACGTAATGGCTCAATCACGTCACCACCTTGAATGAGTGGAGTCATGACTAGGCCGCCTGCTGTACCACAGTCAGGCTCGGTAATCACCAAGTCTTGTGCAACGTCTACAAGACGACGTGTCAAGTAACCAGAGTTCGCAGTTTTCAATGCGGTATCGGCCAAACCTTTACGCGCACCGTGCGTTGAAATAAAGTACTGAAGTACTGTCAAACCTTCACGGAAGTTCGCTTTAATTGGCGTTTCAATGATCGAACCATCTGGTTTTGCCATCAAGCCACGCATACCTGCAAGCTGACGAATCTGTGCTGCACTACCACGGGCACCAGAGTCAGACATCATGTAGATACTGTTGAATGATTTTTGCTTCTCGTCTTCACCTTTCTTGTTTTTCACAAGGGTATAAGACAAGTTGTCCATCATCGCTTTCGCTACTTGGTCGTTAGTACGTGCCCAAATATCGACAACTTTGTTATAGCGTTCACCCGCAGTGACGAAACCTTGTTCGAACTGTTGTTCGATTTCACGAACTTCGGCTTCTGCTTTGTCAATAATCGACTGTTTCTGTGGTGGAATAAGCATGTCTTCCATACCTACAGATACACCAGAACGAGTCGCTTGACGGAAGCCAAGGTACATCAATTGGTCAGCAAAGATAACGGTATCTTTCAAACCAAGTTTACGGTAGCAAGAGTTGATCAATTTAGAGATGTTTTTCTTGGTCATCTCAAGGTTGATTGACTCGAAGCTTAAACCTTCAGGAACGATTTCCCAAAGCAAACAACGACCTGGAGTTGTATCTACAACGATCGTTTGTTTTTCACGTTCGCCATTTTCGTTGATCACAGTTTGGTATACACGTGCTTTTACGCGAGCGTGCATCGCCACTTGACCTGTTGCAAGCGCACGGTTTACTTCGTGAGTATCCGCGAACATCATGCCTTCACCTTTGGCATTTACCGCATCACGGGTGATGTAGTAAAGACCCAAGACAACGTCCTGAGATGGAACGATAATTGGCTCACCGTTGGCAGGTGACAAGATGTTGTTGGTTGACATCATTAACGCACGAGCTTCTAACTGAGCTTCAAGTGTTAATGGTACGTGTACCGCCATTTGGTCACCGTCGAAGTCGGCGTTAAACGCTGTACATACGAGCGGGTGCAAACGGATTGCTTTACCTTCAATCAGGATTGGTTCAAATGCTTGAAGACCCAAACGGTGAAGTGTTGGCGCACGGTTCAACATCACTGGATGCTGACGAATGACAGATGCCAAAACGTCCCAAACTTCTGGAGTCTCGCGTTCAACCATTTTCTTCGCAGCTTTAATGGTTGTTGCCTGACCTGAAGCTTGTAGTTTCGCGAAAATAAACGGCTTGAATAGTTCAAGTGCCATTTTCTTCGGAAGACCACACTGGTGCAAACGTAAAGATGGACCTACGGTAATTACCGAACGACCAGAATAGTCAACACGTTTACCCAACAAGTTTTGACGGAAACGACCTTGCTTACCTTTGATCATATCAGCCAAAGATTTAAGCGGACGTTTGTTCGAACCTGTAATCGCACGACCACGACGACCGTTGTCTAACAAGGCATCCACAGATTCTTGCAACATACGTTTTTCGTTACGTACGATGATGTCTGGTGCAGCCAAGTCTAAAAGACGTTTCAAACGGTTGTTACGGTTAATCACACGACGGTAAAGATCGTTCAAGTCAGAAGTCGCGAAACGACCACCTTCAAGTGGTACAAGCGGACGCAAGTCTGGTGGAAGTACTGGAAGTACGTTCATCACCATCCATTCTGGCTTGTTGTTTGACTCTTTGAATGCTTCCATCAATTTCAAGCGTTTAGATGCTTTTTTCAACTTCGTTTCAGAAGTTGTTTGAGGAATTTCTTCACGTAAACGTGTAATTTCAGCTTCAAGGTCGATGTCTTTCAACAAGTCTTGAACTGCTTCTGCACCCATTTTCGCAGTGAATTCATCACCGTGTTCTTCAAGTGCATTGAAGTATTCTTCGTCAGTCAGAAGTTGATACTTCTCAAACGGAGTCATGCCTGGATCTGTGACAACGTATGATTCGAAATACAATACACGTTCGATATCACGTAATGTCATATCAAGCAGCAAACCGATACGGCTTGGTAATGATTTCAAGAACCAGATGTGTGCCACTGGAGATGCAAGCTCGATGTGACCCATACGTTCACGACGAACTTTTGCAGTTGTTACTTCAACGCCACATTTTTCACAAATGACGCCTTTGTATTTCATACGCTTGTATTTACCACACAAGCATTCGTAATCTTTTACTGGACCAAAAATTTTGGCACAGAACAAACCATCACGTTCTGGTTTAAAGGTACGGTAGTTGATTGTCTCTGGCTTTTTAACTTCACCGTGAGACCATGACTTAATCATTTCTGGTGACGCAAGACCAATACGGATGCGATCAAACTCTACTGGAGCATGACCGTCTGAGTCCGTCTTTTTGCGCATGATATCGAGCAAGTCTTTCAATTTTTTTCTCCGTGTGTTGTGGAGATTTTCACTTCACAACTGGGTCACAAATATTGTTTCTTAACTGATTTAATCCCCCTACTCCCCCTTTAAAAAGGGGAAAAGTCCCTCTTTCTCAAAGAGGGATTTAGGGAGATTTAATGGAGAGTCTTAGTCACCATTTTTCAGTTCAATGTTGATACCTAAAGAACGGATCTCTTTGGTCAATACGTTGAACGATTCAGGCATACCTGGATCCATATAATGGTTACCATCTACAATGTTCTTATAAATACGGGTACGACCTTCAACGTCATCCGACTTCACAGTGAGCATTTCTTGAAGTGTGTATGCAGCACCGTATGCTTCAAGTGCCCAGACTTCCATCTCACCGAAACGCTGACCACCGAACTGCGCTTTACCACCAAGCGGCTGTTGCGTTACAAGTGAGTAAGAACCTGTTGAACGCGCATGCATCTTGTCATCAACCAAGTGGTTCAATTTGAGCATGTACATGTAGCCTACAGTGACAGGACGATCAAATTTCTCACCTGTACGACCATCGTACAGCTCCATTTGACCTGTCTTCGAGTAGCCTGCAAGGTCAAGTAACTCTTTGATTTGGCTTTCTTCAGCACCATCAAATACAGGTGTTGCCAAAGGTACACCTTTACGCAAGTTACCTGAAAGTTTCAAGATTTCTTCATCAGTCAATGTATCAAGCTCTTCTTGCTCACCACCGACTTTGTTATAAATCTTGTCAAGGAAATCACGTAGTTCAGCCATTGTGCGTTGCTGTTTAAGCATCTTGTCGATTTGCTCGCCCAGACCTTTTGCAGCCAAACCTAAGTGAGTTTCAAGAATCTGACCCACGTTCATACGTGATGGTACGCCCAACGGGTTCAATACCACGTCAACAGGAACACCATTAGCGTCATGCGGCATGTCTTCTACAGGCAAGATGTTAGATACAACACCTTTGTTCCCGTGACGACCCGCCATTTTATCACCCGGTTGGATGCGACGTTTTACAGCCAAGTAAACTTTAACAACTTTCAATACGCCAGTTGTCAGTTCATCGCCTGTAGAAAGTTTGCGTTTTTTCTCAGCAAATTTCTCATCAATTTCAGCGCTCTTTTCTTTCAAGAACACTTGAATTTGACTTAAACGCTCAGCAATTGCTTCATCAGTCGGCTGGATTTCAAGTAAGTCAACCAACTCAAGACCAGATAAAACAGCATCAGTCAGTTTGTCGCCACGTTTAGTTGTACCGCCACCATTTGACTCTTGACCAGTCAATAAACGGACAATACGTTCGCGAGCCGCTTCTTCGAAGATTTTGTATTCTTCTTTCAAGTCTTTACGGTATGCATCTAATTGAGCTTTTTCAATTGCTTGCGCACGTTCGTCTTTTTCTAAACCATCACGTGTGAAGACTTGAACGTCAATGACTGTACCTTTCGTACCCGATGGAACACGTAAAGAAGAGTCTTTCACATCAGCTGCTTTTTCACCGAAGATTGCACGAAGCAATTTTTCTTCTGGTGTTAACTGAGTTTCGCCTTTTGGTGTAACTTTACCAACAAGGATATCCCCTGCTGTGACTTCAGCACCAATATAAACGATACCTGATTCGTCAAGTTTAGACAGTGCAGCTTCACCTACGTTAGGAATATCGGCAGTAATTTCTTCTGCACCTAACTTGGTATCACGTGCTACACATGACAATTCTTGAATATGAATCGACGTTAAACGGTCTTCTTGAAGTACACGTTCAGAAAGCAAGATCGAATCTTCGTAGTTGAAGCCGTTCCATGTCATGAACGCAACACGCATGTTTTGACCCAATGCCAACTCACCGCCATCGGTAGAAGGACCATCAGCCAAGACATCACCACGACCGACTTTATCGCCCAAGTTCACAAGAACTTTTTGGTTGATACAAGTGTTTTGGTTAGAACGTGTGTATTTGATCAGGTTATAGATATCTACACCTGCTTCACCCGCGATCATTTCATCTTCGTTCACACGAATCACGACACGAGAAGCGTCAACAAATTCGATGGCACCGCCACGTTTTGCGATGACACATACACCAGAGTCACGCGCTACGTTTGCTTCCATACCTGTACCTACAAGCGGTTTATCCGCAAGTAAAGTTGGTACAGCCTGACGTTGCATGTTTGAACCCATCAATGCACGGTTCGCGTCATCGTGTTCAAGGAATGGAATCAGCGATGCTGCAACAGATACAACCTGCTGTGCAGAAACATCCATATGCGTCACTTTTTCAGGCGGCATACGTACTGTTTCACCTTGATGACGAACAGTGACCATTTCATCGATCAAGTTGCCTTCTGCATCAACTGCAGAGTCAGCTTGTGCAATGACGGTACCGACTTCTTCAATCGCAGAAAGGTATTCAGTTTCTTCGGTCACTAGACCATCAACCACTTTACGGTATGGCGTTTCCAAGAAACCAAAGTCATTGGCTTTTGCATAAACAGACAATGAGTTGATCAAACCAATGTTTGGACCTTCAGGTGTTTCAATCGGACAGACACGACCATAGTGTGTATGGTGTACGTCACGTACCTCAAAGCCTGCACGTTCACGTGTCAGACCACCTGGCCCAAGTGCTGATACACGACGTTTGTGTGTAATTTCAGACAATGGGTTGTTTTGATCCATGAACTGAGACAACTGGCTTGAACCAAAGAATTCTTTGATTGCCGCAGCAACAGGTTTCGCATTGATCAAGTCTTGTGGAGACAAATTATCCGTTTCTGCTTGGTTTAAGCGCTCTTTTACTGCACGTTCAACACGAACCAAACCAACACGGAATTGGTTTTCAGTCATTTCACCAACTGAACGTACACGACGGTTACCCAAGTGATCGATATCGTCAACTTCGCCTTTACCGTTGCGGATTTCGATCAAAGTACGCATAACATCGATGATATCGTCATTTGACAAGATACCTTCGACTTCGCGAGATTTCTGATCTGTACCCACTTCGTATGGACGACCCAAACGACGGTTAAACTTCATACGACCAACAGGAGACAAGTCATAACGTTCTGTAGAGAAGAACAAGTTATGGAACAAGTTTTCTGCTGCTTCTTTGGTTGGTGGCTCGCCTGGACGCATGACTTTATAGATTTCAACCAACGCTTCATCACGACCTGTTGTCGTATCAGCACGTAGAGAATCTGCAATAAATGGACCACGGTCGATGTCATTGGTAAACAGAATATTGAACTGTTTAACACCACCTTCAGCCAATTTCACCATAATGTCATGGCTAAGTAAGGTATTGGCAGGAATCACATCACCATTACGCAATGTGATATTTTCAGCCGTAATACGCTCATATAGATACTCATCTGGAACTGGCAGTTTGGTTAAGCCTGATGCTTCCATTTGACGTACATGACGCGCATTAATACGTTTGCCTTGCTCAACAATCACCTTACCAGTGTTGTCAGCAATGTCGAACTGTGCCATTTCACCACGTAAACGATCTGGAACCAGCTCAATTTGATAGCTGCCCATATCGACATACACAGGTACTTTTTCATAGAACAAATTAAGAATTTGTTCATCTGTGTAATTTAATGCACGTAAAATAACAGTCGCGAGTAATTTACGACGACGGTCAATACGAACATAAACAAGATCTTTAATATCAAACTCAAAGTCCAACCATGAACCACGGTAAGGAATAATACGAGCAGAATATAGAGTTTTGTTCGCGTGAGTTTTACCCTTGTCGCTATCAAAGAATACACCAGGTGAACGGTGTAACTGAGATACGATCACACGCTCCGTACCATTGATCACAAACGTTCCGTTTTCAGTCATCAATGGGATTTCACCCATATAAACTTCTTGTTCACGAACGTCTTTGATTGATTTCGTTTCGCGATCTTTAATGATCAAGCGAATTTTTACGCGCATTGGTGCCGCATAAGTTGAGCCACGAAGAATACATTCGCGAACATCGAACTCAGGTTTACCAAGGCTATACTCAACAAATTCTAAAGCAGCATTGCCAGAATAGCTTTCGATTGGAAAAACTGAACGAAATGCGGCTTGGAGACCGATATCTTCTCGATTTTTTGGTGTTTTGCCATCTTGCAAGAATGTTCTGTACGAGTCGACTTGAATCGAAAGCAAGTACGGAACGTCCATGACTTTGGGCAAATTACCAAAATTCTTACGGATCCGTTTTTTTTCGGTATATGAGTATGCCATTTGGAGTCCTCGGAAAGTACAAAACTAAATCCGCCTGCAGTTCGGATTTAGATGGAATGACGCAGGCCGATATGGCCACCACTACTTACAAATGCTGCAATTTAGAGTGGTAATAAAACGCTTAACAATATTTTTTATTGAAAAATATTGGTAAGCGTTTGATATATTGCGTTATTTTATAAAATATTCGTTTTTGCTCAAGAAGAACAAAAATCGAGCCGATTATTGTAACGCAAAAAGGCTGATGACCCAAGAGCCATCAGCCATTTTTTCGGAGCCAATTAAAAATAACCGACCCCTTTGCAAATTACTTAAGTGTAACTGTAGCACCAGCTGCTTCAAGTTTCTTCTTAAGTTCTTCACCTTCTTCTTTAGAAACTGCTTCTTTAACAACTGAAGGAGCGCCTTCAACAAGATCTTTAGCTTCTTTAAGACCAAGGCCAGTAGCTTCACGAACTGCTTTAATAACCGCAACTTTGTTAGCGCCGAAAGAAGTCAACTCAACGTTGAATTCAGTTTGTTCTTCAACAGCAGCAGCAGCGCCAGGAGCAGCAGCAACAGCTACAGCAGCAGCAGATACGTTGAATTTCTCTTCGAAAGCAGAGATAAGTTCAACAAGTTCAAGAACAGTTTTTTCAGCAACTGCGTTTAAGATTTCTTCGTTAGTTAAAGCCATGAGAATAACTCCAAATGGAAATTGAATGGTGTGTAAATAAATTTAAGCTTATGCAGCTTCTGACTCGTTTTTCTCTTTGAGCGCTGTAATGAGGCGACCCAATTTCGAAATAGGAGCTTGAAGAACATTGGCAAGCATAGTAAGCGCTTTTTCTTGGTTCGGAAGATTTGCGATAACGCTAATTTCAGCACCTTGATAAACTTTGCCGTCAAATGCTGCAGCTTTAAGTTCAAATGCTTTGTTAGTTTTTGCAAATTCTTCGAACAAGCGTGCTGCTGCACCCATGTCGTCTTCAGAAGTTGAGAAACCTAGAATGGTTGGGCCAACAAGGTCATCGTTCAAGATATTAAATTGAGTATCTTGAAGAGCGCGTTTAGCCAAAGTATTACGCACGATACGTGTAGTAACACCGAGCTTACGAGCTTCAACACGAAGTTGTGTTAATTGCTCTACGCTTGAACCTTGATAGTTAGCCACAACAACAGAAAATGCTTTCGCAGCGACTTCGCTAACTTCAGCAACAATCTGTTTTTTGTCTTCGATAAGAAGAGCCATTGTAAAACCTCCTAACGGTGATTTATGTACCTATGTCAGGTACACCCCAATTCGTAAGTCTTTTCAAACTTACACGCGGAGGAGGATCAAATCACACCACCGCGTCTACGCAGGCTGGGTTATTAAGAAAAAGTTTCCTTTCTCGCCTGAGGTCTTTGACGCTGATAAATTTACACTTATCAATTCAAAGTCCGCCTGAGTGAGGATTGGTTATTTCTACCTGAATGATTAAGAAAATCGAAGACTTTCTTTGGTCATTCCCCTCTTTCAGGACTTTAAAATTCTTTTCTAAGTCGAAACTTAGTTAGAAACGTTGCTTACATCAACAGTAAGACCAGGACCCATAGTTGAGCTCAAAGTGATCTTTTTGATGTATACGCCTTTAGAAGTCGCTGGCTTCAATTTTTTCAAATCAGCAACTAAAGTTTCAACGTTTTGGCGAACAGCTTCAGCAGAGAAACCTACTTGACCAATCGCAGCGTGAATAATACCCGCTTTGTCTACACGGTAACGTGCTTGACCAGATTTAGCATTTTTCACAGCGCCTGCAACATCAGGAGTTACAGTGCCCACTTTCGGGTTTGGCATCAAACCACGTGGACCAAGGATCGTACCTAATTTACCTACAACGCGCATTGCATCTGGAGCAGCAATTACAACGTCAAAGTCAAGGTTACCCGCTTGAATGCTTTCAGCTAGATCATCAAAACCAACGATGTCTGCACCAGCAGCTTTAGCCGCTTCTGCATTTGCGCCTTGAGCAAACACTGCAACACGTACAGTTTTACCAGTACCTGCAGGAAGTGTAGTCGCGCCACGAACAACTTGGTCAGATTTACGAGGGTCAACACCTAGGTTTACTGCAACATCCAAAGATTCTTTGAATTTTGCAGCAGGAAGACTATTAAGAACTTGTACTGCTTCTTCCAAAGTGTAAACTTTGTTTGCTTCAATAGCAGCAGCAATGGCTTTTTGACGTTTAGTTAACTTTGCCATGTCTTATAGCTCCACTTCCAAGCCCATAGAACGTGCAGAACCAGCGATGGTACGAACACGTGCGTCTAAATCAGCACCAGTTAAGTCTGGTTCTTTAGTAGTCGCAATTTCTTCTAACTGAGCACGAGTCAACTTACCAACTTTAGTTTTGTTTGGTACAGATGAACCCTTTTGGATACCAGCAGCTTTCTTAAGAAGAATAGATGCAGGCGGAGTTTTCATGATGAATGTGAACGACTTGTCGTTGTACACAGTAATCACAACTGGAATTGGCAAGCCAACTTCAAGTTTTTGAGTCGCAGCATTGAATTCTTTACAGAATGCCATGATGTTAACACCACGTTGACCCAATGCAGGACCAATCGGTGGAGATGGATTTGCTTTACCAGCTGGAACTTGCAGCTTGATATAGCCGTCAATCTTCTTAGCCATTTTAAATTACCTCTGGGTACAAACGCCGCTAGGCTCCCCAACTATTCTCGCAACACAATTGTTACAATAACAATGCCCGAATAAATCGGGCGTTTTTCAAACAATTCAAATTAAATGGTTTTTTCGACTTGGCGAAATTCCAATTCAACTTGAGTTGGTCGATTAAATACATTAATCGTCAACGTTAAACGCGACTTTTCGTATTGAACTTCTTCCACTACACCTTTAAAGTCTGTAAATGGACCGTCAATAACCAATAATTCTTCACCTGGTTCAAACATCGTCTTAGGACGAGGTGCTTCACCTGTACTACGTACACGAGCAAGAATCGCATCTGCTTCGCGCTGAGTAATCGGTGCAGGTTTTTCTGGTGTACCACCAATAAAGCCCAATACTTTTGGACATTCTTTAACAATGTGCCAAGTATCGTCATTCATTTCCATTTCGACTAACACATAGCCAGGAAAGAATTTACGCTCAGACTTGCGTTTTTTACCGTCCTTCATTTCTACCACTTCTTCGGTAGGAACAAGAACATCACCAAAGCTATCGGCAACAGTACTACGCTGGATTCGGTCTTTGAGTGAGCGCATCACTTGTTTTTCATAACCTGAATAGGCATGAATAATATACCAACGTTTCATAGCTTCTTACCCGATAATCAACTTCACTAACCAGCCCAAAGCGTAGTCAAAACACCACAACACAATTGAAGCGATAACAACAACAAGCACCACTTGCCATGAGGTTGTTACGGTTTCTTGCTTGGTTGGCCAAGTTACTCGACGTAATTCTACGCGTGCGTCCTTCAGCAAACGGATAAATCCTTTGCCTTGGTGGGTGGCGTATAATAAACCTAAAGCCATAACGATACAAGCTAAAATTGCGCCTATGCGAACCCAAATATTATTCGCTGGTGCCCAATATGCAGGAAGATACTGATTTACCAAGGTTGCACAAATCAGGAGAGCAACCGCAACAACCCACAAAACAACATCCAGTGGTGAACCAGAACGAACAACTTCAGCAGAATTATTTCTTTGAGGGATTGGCGCTTCGCTTAATGCGTCACGCAGTTTATCATTCGACATGGGTATACTCGTCGTAGAATTCGCGACTTATTATAAGACAATTTAGCCAGCATCAAGCTTTAACTTTGAAAATAAATGGCAGGCCAGGAGGGACTCGAACCCCCAACATTCGGTTTTGGAGACCGACGCTCTACCAATTGAACTACTAGCCTACAAAGTAAACCGAGAATCTAGATTCTCGGTTTAAATATGGCAACATGAATTATGCAGTTACTTTCGCAACAACACCAGCACCTACAGTACGACCACCTTCACGGATCGCAAAACGTAGACCTGGGTCCATTGCGATTGGGTGGATCAATTCTACTGACATTTCTACGTTGTCACC
>NZ_BKNN01000037.1 GCF_008993995.1 Acinetobacter brisouii | reverse complement strand
TGATATAAAAAAACGATCAAAACTGTTTGATCGTTTTTTAACACATTTTGCTATTTTTTAGCGATAACGACGTAGCATTTGCCAAATACAGACAATCAGTAAGCATGAAAAAAATAGACATGACCATACTGAAAGTGGCTGTCCCAAGAATGTCCAGTCGATTTTGGCACATTCACCTGAACCTGAAAGTACCTCTGCCAAAACTTCTTTCATCGGCAAAACATCGACCAAATAGTTTAAGCCTGGACCACAACTCGGGACTTGATCTGCAGGTAAGTGTTGCAACCAGATTTGACGGGCTGCAACGCCAATCGACCACAACATACCTAAGCCTGCCAAGAATGCATAAACTCGCTTAACGGCATGAGAGGCTGGATTGTGAATCAATGCAATCAGGGCAATAAAGCCCATTGCCATCAGACCTAAACGCTGAAAAATACACAATGGGCATGGTTCTAAACCCGTAACATGTTCTAAATAAAGTGCAAATGACATGCCGACAATGGCGATCAATACCAGTGCGGCATTGACTAGACGATAACTCAAGCGCAAATGGATTCCCCTTATTTTGCCTTAGCGGAAGTTCGCCAAATATTCTGTAAATGTAGGTTGTGAAGTCTGTTCAAGTTGTTGTTGCTGTTTTAAAGAAGCCTCAACCAGTGTCTCAAAGTATGCTTGCTTTTCAGCAGTTAAATCATAATCTTGATAAGTTTGGGTATGCTGTTCAGCCAACTGGCTTCCTAAACGCCACGTTCCGCCTGCCTGCAACATATCTCGAATGACTTGAGCTGACAGTGTGGTTTGTGGGTCATCAATGCGTTGCTGCATAAGAGTTAGTGCATCAGCATATAATTGGGTCTGTTCCATCTCATCCAACAACGTTGCAACAGGACGCATTGCATCTAAATGCAACTGCAACCAGTCTGCAATAGCATAGCTGCTGCTTAAGCTTTGAATAGTGGCATTTTCAGCACGCCCACGTTCCACAACTTCCGCTTGATTTTTCTCAATCAGCTCTTGTTCTTCAACAGAGATTTCAGGACTGTCTTGTAACAGACAGTACAAAGCCAAACTTTCCAAGAATGCTGCACTTGAGCTTTCAATCCCAATTTCACTATACGGATTAACATCGACCGCGCGCAGTTCAATATACGCGACACCCCGTTTTTCCAAAGCTTCCGACGGCGTTTCATTGCCTTGTGGGACTTGTTTTGGGCGCACTAAACTGTAGTACTCATTTTCAATTTGTAAAATGTGGTCATTAATCTGAATGGGCTCACCTTGAGCATCATCCAGACCCAATTCACTAAATGCAGGATAAGGCGTTTTCACTGCGGCTTGTAAGCCCTGCAAATAGCCTGTTAAGTTATTGTAATGAATGCCTAGCTGTTTTTGTGCCGAGTTTTGATAACCATGACGCCCCATACGTAGTGCAGTCGCATACGGCAAATGTAATGTCCCACCGATCAAGGGCTGAAGTTTATGTTCACGTCCAATCAAGAAGGTTTTACAGACCGTTGGACTCGCGCCCAATAAATACATCACCATTGGGGTCAGGCGAATAAAATTCCGAATCAAACCAAAATAGCGATGACTGCGATAATCTTGAAGGCTTAACGCTTTTAAGGCTGGATCTTGTTCATGCTGCTGCAAGCGTTCAAACAACTGATCAGGAAATGAGACGTTGTAATGAACCCCTGCAATGGTTTGCATACGGCGACCATAACGCCCCCCCAATCCCTTACGATACAAGGTTTTGAAACGCCCAATATTGGATGAGCCATACTCTGCTAAAGGAATCTGTTCTTCATCTTGATCGAGCATACATGGCATTGACATTGGCCAAAGTTTTTCACCCTCAGGTAAATGCTGATCGGCAACATGATGAATATCGCTTAAATAATTTAGTGCAGCCGCAATATTGTGCTGTGGAGGCGTAATAAATTCTAATAATGCTTCGGAATAATCGGTGGTAATGTGCGGATGGGTTAAGGCTGAACCCAAAGCAGCAGGATGCGGTTGTTGTGACAAATAGCCATCGTGCTGCATACGTAAAGTTTCACGCTCAATTCCTCGCAACATTCCCGTGACTACAGATGCGTCTACCCAACTTGGCACAATAGTTTGAGAAACGGCATTGGGTTGACTCATGTTCTTTACTCACTCGAATTAAAATGATTATTCAGATCAAACGGACAAATTATACTGATGATTATGACAATCGGTATGAAATAATTATCACGAATAGCACCGCTCAAAATTGTACCGATAAACCATCATATAGATACATCAAAAATATGAATTGTATTGCAAAATAATGCTCAATACTTCACAAAAACGAAAATAGCGAATTTGAGTTGAGATAAGACTGAGTCATGGCAATATCTTTCCCATTTACCCATAAAAATATTTAAAATCAATCTATTAATCAACAGTAAAAGATATTTAATAGATTGATTTACATACTTATTATTCATCATCAATTCACAATCATGGCTGAAGATGATGTGGTTGTATTACAACAAAATCTCCATTGACTCTCTTCGCTATGCTCTTCATGGTGATGGATATCGGGTCACTACAGCAGAACCACAAGTCGCATTTTCATAATGCATTGATCATTAACAATTTTTAATAAATCTTAGAATTTGGAGTAGCAAGATGCATAAATTGATTCCATGTCTGGGCTTTAGTCTTGTGCTTGGACTATCTGCCTGTAGTACCCTGCCGAGTCAACCTCGAAGTTTTGAGCAACTCGGACAATTCTCAAGTTATCCGCTGAACAGCCAAACCTATC
Organism: Acinetobacter brisouii; assembly: GCF_008993995.1. Lineage (GTDB taxonomy): Bacteria > Pseudomonadota > Gammaproteobacteria > Pseudomonadales > Moraxellaceae > Acinetobacter > Acinetobacter brisouii_A. Next base: position 28,158 of record NZ_BKNN01000037.1, on the reverse strand, counting down.
GTGTTGGCTTTAAAGCAACGTCAAACTTAAGCTATGGCACAGCCGAAGAAATTACCTTGGTGAAAGCGGCTCAAGTTACCGTGAAGAATGGTTTCCGTTATTTTAAAGTCTTGAATGACCCGAGCAACCGTACCCAACAACCACCACGCAAGGCTGTGGTCTATCCTGATCCAATGTTCTATCCCTATGGTTTTCGTAGCCCTCGCTTTTATGATCCGCTATACAACATGCCTCAAGTCGTGACCATTGACCCTGTCGAAGTGTCCTATACAATTGAATGTTATAAAGATCAGAAAAATGTCCCAAGTGATGCCTTTGATGCCACTCTGATTTTAAAATCAATTGGACAAAAATATGGGGTCAGTGCCACAGGTGAAGTATTGTCACCTGCACCACCACAGCCTCATTAATCTCACCCTATTAGGAATCAAACATGAGTCTAGCCACGCCAACAAGCTCAACATTGACCAGTTTACAACGCAGTAAACGCTTTGCAGGCATTGCACTGGTCATGGCCATTGTGGCGTGGTTGATCTTAATGGTGTTGGCAAAATTCTTACCTGATTATGCTTGGCTGATTCATATTTTAATGTTGGGTGCAGAAGCAGGCGTGGTGGGTGGTTTGGCGGACTGGTATGCGATTACCGTGCTATTTCGTAACCCATTTGGAAAGATGCCTATTCCACGTTTCCTGCTCGACCACACTGAAATTATTCCGCGCAATAAAGCCCGAATTGCCGAGTCAATGGGACGCTTTGTCCAAGAGAATTTTTTATCGCCTGAAGTCGTGGAACGTAGCCTCAAACAAACTGATTTAAGTTTGAGCGTTGGGCGTTGGCTCGCAAATCCACAAAATAACGGTCAAGTCACGCAACTGATGCAGCAAAGCCTGCCACAAGTGCTGGACTTTGTTGGGCAAGAACAAATTGCAGGATTTATTCAAAGTAACAGTGTGCAATGGGTACGCAGCACTCAAATCAACAACTTAGCCAGTGAAATGTTACGTGCAGTTTTGGACAATGACTTTCATCAAGACTTGTTACAGCATGGTCTGGATTTAGCACATGACTGGGTGACATTTCATCCTGAACAGACTCGTGAGCTGACCCAGCGAATTTTTCAGGAACTCGGTGTTTGGAAAATTGCCAAAGGTTTCAACTGGATTGGCATTGACGTACAACAACGCATGATTGACAGCTTGGTCGAGAAAGTCGAAGCCATGTTGGCCGATCCTGAACATCCGTGGCGCCAATATGTCGAAAACTATGCCCAAACCTTGATGCTGGAACTGCGTGACCCAGAAAGTCATGCCAGTCTGCGCCTGAATGCCACCAAAAACGCCCTACTCGATAGCCCACAAATGTTGAACTTCATTAGTGGTGCGGTGGTGATTTTATGCAATGCCATCAAACAAGATTTACAAAAAGAACAATCAGGGATTGCCCAAAACCTACGCGCTGCCATTGAGCTGGTCGGACAGAACCTCATGGAAAATGACAAAGTTCGTGAAATTCTCAATCAACGCTTAAGTCAACTCGCGATTCAGCTCAGTGACCAATACAGCAACAAAGTCATTCGCTTTATTAGCCAGCGCATTCATGAATGGGATTCTTCGGAAATGATCGGCAAGATTGAAAATGAAGTCGGTGGCGATTTGCATATGATTCGGGTCAATGGCGTGATCGTTGGTGCATTTATTGGGTTATGCTTGGGGATCATTCGCGCAGCGGTTGAATACCTGATTTAACCTCAAAAATTAGAGAAAAAATTCATGTTGTCATTCCCGTCCAAACTCCCTGCCCAAGGTGTCACCATTTTTAGCCAAATGTCGGCACTGGCTCAACAACTCAATGCTCTTAATCTGTCGCAAGGTTTTCCAGACTTTGCTGCACCTGAAGCGCTACTTGATTGCTTGGTTGAAGCCACTCGAAATGGTTTTAATCAATATGCTGCGGGTGATGGCTGGATGCCACTGCGTGAGCAAGTCGCACAGCAGTTTTTACAGCGCGATCAAGTGCAACTCGACATCCCTCAAGAAGTCACCATGACCTCAGGGGCAACCATTGCACTGTACTGTGCCATTCAAGCCCTGATTCACGCAGGCGATGAAGTGATTATTTTTGATCCGAGTTATGACAGCTACGCGCCTGCGGTGGAATTGACTCAAGGCGTAAGCGTACGGATTCCCCTGCTCGCACCTGATTTTCAGGTGGACTGGCAACAGGTCAAAGACAGCATCAACTCACGTACCCGCATGATTATTGTCAATACACCACACAATCCAAGTGGTGCGATTTGGTCAAAACAGGACTGGCTGACTCTAATTGAATTGATCAAACAGCATAATATTGTGGTGCTTTCCGACGAAGTCTATGAACACCTGATTTATGACGGTCAGCGCCATTATTCGGCATTGTCATTTCCTGAACTGCGCCAGCGTAGCCTTGTGGTTGGTTCGTTTGGCAAGACCTTTCATGTCACAGGCTGGAAAACGGGCTATTGTATTGCTGCACCTGAGTTCATGCGTTTATTCCGTCAGGTGTATCAGTTTGCCAGTTTCTGCGGGAACACGCCTTGCCAAGTGGCGCTCAGCAATTTTATGCAGCAGCATCCTGAGCATATCCAGCAGCTCGCCAATTTTTATCAACAAAAACGTGATTTGTTTAATATAGGTTTGGCTCAATCCAAGTTTATCTTTAAGCCGACTCAGGGCACTTATTTTCAAAATGTCGACTACAGTCAGATTCGCCCTGACCTGAACGATGTCGAGATGTGCCAATGGTTGGCACAGACCCATAAAATCGTTGCCATTCCAATTTCTGTGTTCTATGCCCAACCACCCAAAGACTTGCGTTTGTTACGCTTTTGCTTCGCTAAAAAAACCGAAACGCTGCAACAGGCCTGCGAGATTTTGGCTCAAGTGAATTAAAGATTTCTGCTACTGCCTGCCCCTCGCTATTGAAGTGCAGGCATTTCAAAAAATAAGAACTAATTTACTGATTAAGAATAAATAATTGAACTAAAACGGTGCATGTAAAACGGTATTTTTCAACAATTTTGGAGAATTTTCACCCGACAACAAAAATCTATGCTTTAATCAAAATCGATTCAGTTATAGTGAAACACATCTTTTATTCATAAGGATTATGTCGATCATGAGCGCAATCATTACACGTGAAATTCAATATACAGCTCCAGATGGTAAGACCTTAATCGGCTTTTTTGCTGCACCACAATCTGACACACCTCTACCTGCCGTATTGGTTGCACCAGAATGGTGGGGACGCAATGATTATGTCATGCAACGCGCTCAAGAATTGGCGGAACATGGCTATGCGGCATTTGCGATTGATATGTACGGTGACAAACAAACCACTGAACAAGCCAGCCAAGCCAATGAATGGATGATGGAAACATTCCAGCAGCCCAATACCATTGTTGAACGAGCCACTGCGGCACTTGCCACGCTTGCAGCACAACCCGAAGTAGATGTACAACGTTTGGCAGCGATTGGTTTCTGTTTCGGTGGCAAAGTCGTTTTAGATTTGGCACGTTCAGGTGCAGAAGTGAAAGCCGTTGCCACGTTCCACGGCAATTTGTCCACGGCGACACCTGCCGAAAAAGGCAAGATCAAAGCTGAAGTTTTGGTGCTGCACGGCGAACTCGACAGCATGGTGACTTTAGACAATGTCGAAAGCTTCAAACAGGAAATGCAAGCTGCCGATGTGAAGCATGAAGTGATGATTTTAGCCAACGCCAAACATGGCTTTAGCAACCCGCTTGCCGATGTTCGTGCCAAAGCCAACGGCATTGATTTGGGCTATAACCCAGAAGCTGAACGTGCAGGTCTCGATGCTATGTACCAACTGCTGGCACGTGATCTACGTGCTTAAACCGATTTTATTGAATTGTTAGAACAAGTAGGAAGCGACCATGACTGAGCATTGTGCTTATTGCGATTTTGATGATTATGATGTGATTGCCAAAAATGACTTTGGCGTAATTTTCCCAGAACCTCATCCCCTGTCGAAAGGACATATGGTGATTGTACCATTACGTCATGTCAGTTCATTTTTTGATGTCACTGACAAAGAACGCAAAAGTCTGATGTCCTTACTTGAACAAGCGCGTAACGAGCTACAGATTCTGTATCATCCTGAAGGCTATCATATCGGCTTTAACGATGGAAATGTGTTTGGCGACGTTTCACAACATCTGCACATTCATGTGATTCCACGTTATAAAGGTCAACAATTGAAGCTCGATGAACGCTGGGGCATCTTAAACCCAAACGAAGCTTAAAATCCTACTTTTAAAATCTTGCTGATTCCTCTGTGAAGATGTGTGCGCACATCTTCACTGCTTTTTGCTGCTCGCTTGACGTATACTACCTCGCGGTTTTGAGAGGTGGTGTGCATGTCTGATTTTTCATTTTCTGATGCTTTACTGATTTGGTTCGACCAGCACGGTCGGCATGATTTGCCGTGGCAAGTCGCTGATGATCCCTACAAAGTCTGGGTCTCAGAAATCATGTTGCAACAAACCCAAGTCAAAACCGTCCTGCAATATTTTGAGCGTTTTATGCAACGCTTTCCCACGGTTGAAGCACTCGCCCAAGTCAGTTGGGATGACGCCGCGCCCTACTGGGCAGGTCTAGGTTATTACGCTCGGGCACGCAATCTGCACAAAGCCGCTCAAATCGTTGCTGAACAAGGGCATTTTCCAAAAACCCTCGAAGATTGGATGGCACTGCCTGGCATTGGACGCTCGACCGCAGGCGCGCTGATGTCACTAGGTTTACGTCAGTACGGCGTGATTATGGATGGTAATGTCAAACGCGTGTTGGCACGTTTTTTTGCCATTGAAGATGATCTGAGTAAACCTGTGCATGAACGGGAAATGTGGGCGCGTGCCGAACAACTTTGCCCTGTTGAACGTAATCATGACTACACGCAAGCGATTATGGATTTGGGCGCAACCATCTGTACCCCAAAAAAACCACTCTGTCTGTACTGCCCGATGCAGCAGCATTGCCAAGCCCATCGACAAGGGATTGAAACAGAACTACCGTTCAAGAAAGCCAAGAAACCTGTGCCTGTGAAACAGGCAGAAGTGTTGTTACTACGTCATCAAAATCAGTGGTTATGGCAACAGCGTCCTGCACTTGGACTCTGGGGCGGTTTGTATTGCCTGCCGATTTTTGCAAATCTGAATGAACTGCAACAGCAACGGACTACTTTGGGTTTAGCAACAGCGCAATATCTCACACAAATTCGTCATAGTTTTACCCACTTCACGTGGGAATTAAATATTCAGCAAATCCAAGTTGACAGCGATCAGTTGGAACATCTACAAATAGAACTGGGCGGTGAATGGCTCACCCCACAACAGGCAATTGACCGAGGCATTCCAACAGCCATGAAAAAACTGATTCAAAGCGTTTAAACATCTATACGGCATGCTGTTGGAAAATACTGATTCAAAGGACACTGTATTTTGCGTTTTCTTTCACATGCTGTTTTAATTTTAACGGTCATTGTTTTGGCTGCGTGTAGTTCAACCCCTAGAAAGAGCACACCACTGCCCAACCAGCAAGTCAGCCGTCTTAAAGCCATGCCACTCGACTTTCATTTGCCGATTCCTGTCAAAGGCGTTATTGCAGATCAGCTCACCGATACTTGGGGTGCTTCACGCAGTGCGGGACGTCGCCATGAAGGAATTGATATACTGGCACCACGCGATACCAAAGTGACCAGCGCCACCGAAGGTTTAGTCGCCAGTTTGCAAAGCAACACCCTTGGTGGCAATGTCATCTGGATTTTAGGCCCTGCGGGTTCTTGGCATTATTATGCCCATTTGGACAAGCATAAGTGCGGCTTAAAAGTCGGCGACTATGTGCATGCGGGCGAACTGATTGGCTACGTCGGCAATACAGGCAATGCCAAATACACCGTCACCCATTTACACTATGGTATTTATTTGGATGGCAAAGGTCGCGGCGCGGTCAACCCATTCCCCTATTTACGTTAGGAACACTTGTTTCATGTCTGAAGCCCTTATCAATCGTTTAGTCGACTTTGCCGAATCGGGCAATCAACAAAAAATCCAACTTCGTGGTCAATGCTATCAGGGCTGGGTCATGGAAATTGCAGAAAATGGTCTACTGATTAGTACAGGCTACAATGACAAAGCAGGTAAGGATCTGTGGCTGTCTTTAGAAGATTTACAACAAGCCGAACTGTTTTTTTGGGACACTCAAAACGATCAGTGGACATTATTCACACTTTAAAAACAACATATAATCAGGAGTTTGCCATGTCTCAACAGCGCTGTCGCTGGTGTTCCGATGATCCACTCTATATCGCCTACCACGATAAGGAATGGGGCAACCCCTTATATGATGAAGCGCAACTGTTTGAACTGCTGTGCCTCGAAGGTCAGCAAGCAGGTCTGTCTTGGATTACCGTCCTGAAAAAACGTGACTGTTACCGTCAGCACTTTTTTCAATATTCTATTCAACAGATTGCCGAATTGTCTGATACTGTCTTAGAACAGAAACTGCAAGATGCAGGCTTAATCCGTCATATCGGCAAGCTCAATGCCATTCGAGCCAATGCACAAGCATGGTTGAACCTCAAACAAGACGTGGGTGATGTGGTGACATGGCTGTGGCAATTTGTCGATGCTCAGCCAGTTCACAATGCTGTTCCAAATTATCGCGAAGCGCCTGCACAAACCGAGATCAGCCAGAAACTCTCGAAAACCCTGAAAAAGCGTGGTTTTAAATTTGTGGGCGCGACCACCTGCTATGCGTTCATGCAAGCCTGTGGCATGGTCAACGATCATGAAGATGACTGCTTTTGCAAATAACAACAATTCCGAACAAGGAGTGCGTCATGAGTGAAAATCGAATTCGTAGCTATGCAGCCTTAACTGCAAAATCTGCTCTCGTTCCGCATGAGTTTGATGCAGGTGATCTTTCACCTCATCAGGTTGAAGTCAAGGTCGAATACTGTGGTTTGTGCCACTCCGATCTGTCGATGATTGACAATGACTGGGGTGTTTCCCAATATCCTGTCATCGCAGGGCATGAAGTGATTGGTAAAATTGTACGACTGGGCAGTGAAGCCAAAGGTCTGAAACTGGGTCAACGTGTCGGTATTGGTTGGACAGCGGAAACCTGCCAAGCCTGTGATCACTGCCTTGCAGGACAACAGGTGCTGTGTACAGGTGAACGTAAGGCAACCATTGTCGGGCATGCAGGCGGTTTTGCCGACAAAGTTCGTGCTGGCTGGCAGTGGGTGATTCCCCTTCCCGATGACCTTGCCCCTGAAAGTGCTGGCCCACTGCTCTGTGGTGGCATCACCGTATTCGATCCTTTGTTAAAACATCAGATTCAGGCGACACATCACGTGGGGGTGATTGGCATTGGTGGTTTGGGTCATATGGCATTAAACTGCTGAAAGCATGGGGCTGTGAAATTACTGCATTTACCTCCAGTTTAGATAAAACCGAAGAACTCAAAGCCATGGGCGCAGACCATGTGGTGAACAGTCGTGACAGTGCAGCACTCAAAGCCCAAGCAGGCAAATTCGATTTATTACTCAGCACCGTCAATGTCACACTCGACTGGAAAAGCTATCTGCATAGCCTTGCCCCAAATGGCAGTGTACATCTGCTTGGCATTCCCCTAGAACCGATTGCAACGCCTGCCAATTTACTGATTAGCGGCGCAAAATCCATTACTGGCTCACCAACAGGTTCACCAGCAGCATTACGTACCTTGCTTAAATTTGCCGCACGTAAAAATATTGCGCCACAAATTGAACTGTTCCCGATGTCACAAATTAACGATGCCATTGAGCGCTTACACTCAGGGCAAGTCCGTTACCGTGTGGTACTCAAGGCTGATTTTGACTGATCTCATGGTTTGATCTGATCGTGGCAAATTGACTGAATCGGTTTGTCACTGATTGGGAAAACCCTCTGCCAGTCGCTCTGCCAGAAATTCAATCAACAGACGCACCCGTTTAGGTAGGTGCTCCTGCTGATAATATACGGCCTGAATCACCTGTTCTTTTAAAACCGTCTGATCGGTCAAAACCGGAATCAGCTCCTGCTTTTTCAAATCCTGATGAATCAGAAACTCGGATAAACTGGCAATTCCGTTGCCACATAACGCCAGTTTACGAATGGTTTCTCCCGTATTGGCTGTTAAATTGGCACAGATTTTTAAAGGCTGACCATTTTTTAAAATCGGCCAGACATTCAAATGTGGATGCTGACCAAAACCAATCAGCTGATGCTGCAATAATTCATCGACCGATTGTGGACAGCCATGCTCCGCCAGATAACTTGGGCTTGCCACCAGATATAACCGACTACGTGCCAGATATTTGGCATGCAAAGAGGAATCGTGCAAGTTGCCAATCCGAATCGCGACATCGGTTTTATTTTCCAGTAAATCAACAATCTGATCGTTACTGTTCAGCTCAATTTTGAGCTGTGGATAACAACGGCGAAATTCCTGAATCAGGGGCACAATCACATGCAACACAAATGATGCAGCAGCATCGACCCGAATTAGGCCTGAAATATCACTGTCTGATTTCAGCAAGGCATCTTCCGCCGCAGACAAATCACTTAAAATTTGCCGTGCGCTTTGCAAAAACAGTTCGCCTTCTTGGGTCAGTTTTAAACGGCGGGTGGTACGTTCGAGCAGCGTCACACCCAATTTCTGCTCCAAACGGCTCAAGGCACGGCTCACGCCCGAGGTGGTTTGCTTGAGCAAATCAGCAGCAGCGCCCAAACTGCCTGTGTCAACGACCGCAATAAACACCTGTAATTCTTCGATGCTGGATTTCACCTGCCACCTATTTTTGATAAATAATCAAAAATATTTTGCAGATTTCCATATTTTTCAGCAACAAAAAACCAAGCAAAATACTCACATATTAAGAATACCTGAGCATCTGCTATGCATATTCCCCGTTTTGGTCTAGGTACCTTTCGCCTGAAAGATCAAGTCGTAATTGATTCTGTCAAAACAGCCTTAGACGTCGGCTATCGTGCCATCGATACCGCCCAAATTTATGACAATGAAGCCCAAGTCGGGCAAGCGATTGCCGAAAGCGGTGTCGCACGACAAGAACTGTTTCTGACCACCAAAGTTTGGGTGGACAATTTCAGTCCTGAGAAATTTATTCCAAGCCTGAAAGACAGTTTGCAAAAACTGCGTACCGATGCCGTTAATCTGACCTTGATTCACTGGCCAGCACCGAAAATGGGCGTGAATATCAGCGAAGTCATGCAACTGTTACTTGAAGCCAAACAGCAAGGTTTAACTGAGCAAATCGGGGTATCTAATTTTAATATTGCCCTGACACAACAGGCGATGGACGAGATCGGCAAACAGCACATTGCTACCAATCAGATTGAACTCAGTCCTTATTTGCAAAATCAGAAACTGGCCGATTTTTTGCAAGCTGAAGAGATTGATGTCACATCCTATATGACATTGGCTTATGGCAAAGTCCTCAATGATCCTGTTTTAACGGCGATTGCGGCTGAACATCAGGCATCGAGTGCACAAGTGGCACTGGCATGGGCATTACAAAAAGGCTTTGCCGTGATTCCATCTTCAACCCAACGCGAGCACTTATTGCATAACCTACAGGCACAAGACTTACAGCTTAGTGCTGAGGACATGCAACAGATTGCTGCACTTGAACGCCATGGCCGTGAAGTCGATCCCGAACAGCTTGCGCCAGCGTGGGACTAAGGATTCGCGATGAAAATCAATTTACCGTTACTGGCTTTAGCGATTGGTGCATTTGCGATTGGCACGACTGAATTTTCCCCGATGGGACTATTGCCGAACATTGCACATGACTTGGGCATTAGCATTCCGACTGCAGGCATGCTGATTACGGGCTATGCACTGGGGGTGATGATTGGCGCGCCGATCATGACCTTATGGTTTGGACATTTTCCACGGCGTAAAGCATTGATCATCCTGATGGCAATTTTTACCCTTGGTAACCTGATTGCAGCGATTGCGCCGAATTATTTGAGTCTGATGGGCGCTCGGGTGATTACCAGTTTGAACCACGGGGCATTCTTTGGAATTGGCTCGATTGTCGCCACCAGTGTCGTGCCTAAAGACAAACAGGCCAGTGCCATTGCCATGATGTTTATGGGGCTAACGATTGCCAATATTGGTGGTGTGCCCCTCGCAACATGGGTCGGTCAGCATATTGGCTGGCGGAGTGCCTTTGCAGGAATTGCCGTGCTTGGTGTCATCACTATGCTGTCCCTGTTTAAAGCCTTACCACAAGGTTCAGTCGGGCAAAAACCCGATGTGATGCAGGAACTCAAAGTTCTGACCCGTCCCGCGGTGATGCTGGCACTTTTAACCACGGTCATGGGCGCAGGCATTTTATTTACCCTATATACCTATATCGCGCCGACACTCAGCACGATTACCCATGCATCACCCACTTTTGTGACCTGTATGTTGGTGTTGGTCGGACTGGGCTTCTCGATTGGCAACCACTACGGCGGTAAATTTTCCGACCAATCGATTGACCGTACCTTGATTGGCTTTTTAGTGGTGCTCATTGTCCTCATGGGACTGTTCCCGATCTTGGCAAAAACTTCGATTGGTGCTGCGATTTCCCTGATTATTTTTGGTGCGGCAACATTTGCCCTAGTTCCCCCCCTACAAATGCGGGTGATGTCCGTGGCACATGAAGCCCCGGGTCTGGCATCTTCTGTCAATATCGGCGCATTTAACTTGGGGAATGCCTTGGGTGCAGCACTCGGTGGCGCTGTGATCAGTCTGAATATGGGCTATGCTGCGGTTCCTGTCAGTGGTGCTGTACTGGCTGCATTAACGCTAGTTCTGGTTTTGGTACAAAAACGTCTGTATCAACATGACCATCCTGCGACTTGTGAAGCTGCATCCTAAAATGCAAAAAGCCAGTCATCGGACTGGCTTCTTTATGCCTAGCAAGATCTTACAAGCCTAGAACATCTTTCATGTCATATTTGGCTGCATCGCGACCGACAACCCATGCCGCTGCGCGAACTGCACCCGAAGCAAAGTTCATACGGTTGGTGGCTTTATGGGTGATTTCAACACGCTCACCTTCACCAATAAACATCACCGTATGCTCACCGACAATGTCACCACCACGAATGGTTTGGAAACCGATGCTTTGGCGTTCACGTGGCCCTGTATGACCTTCACGGCAATACACCGCATCTTGCTTCAAGTCACGACCTAAAGCGCCTGCAACCGCTTCACCCATCATCAAAGCTGTACCCGATGGTGCATCGACTTTATGGCGGTGATGCGCTTCAATCACTTCGATATCGACGGTATCACCAAAGACTTTTGCAGCCAGCTCAAGCAATTTAATCGACACGTTGACACCGACTGAATAATTCGCTGCATAGACCACAGGAATCTGTGTTGCGGTGTCATTCAACAACTGTTTTTGTTCTTCAGAAAAACCTGTCGTGCCTATCACCATGGCAACACCCGCATCACGGCAAAGTTTAAGGTGTTGTTCAGTGGCAGCAGGCGCTGTGAAATCAATCACCACATCCACATCTGCCAATACGGCTTCTAATGAACCCGCAATCTTCACACCTACCGCACCAATACCTGCCAATTCACCCGCATCTGTCCCCACCAAAGAACTGGTTGGACGTTCAACTGCTGCTGCAAGTTGGAAGCCTGCCTGTTGCACTGCCTGAATCAAGATACGGCCCATACGACCGCCCGCACCTAAAATCCCAATACGTGGTGATGTAGACATGTTTTTCATTTCCTAAATTTTTGAATCAATGTGCTTACTATAACAAAACTTATTTCTATGCATGTGTACTCTGATATAAAAAAACCTGCTGTTGAACAGCAGGTTTTTTTAAGATTTCATGCTTTTCGTTAATCAAACAAATCTGAAACTTTATCAAAGAATGATTTTTTCTTGGCACTTGAATGCTGGTCATTGCCATCCATTGTTGCCTGTAACTCTTTAAGCAATTCGCGTTGACGTGCAGTCAAATTCACTGGGGTTTCGACCACGATACGGCAAAGCAAGTCACCCAACATGCTATTACGCACAGGACGAACACCCTTACCCCGTAGACGGAACACTTTACCGTTTTGCGTGCCTTCAGGAATTTTCAGGCTTACGCGACCGTCCAGCGTTGGAATCTGAATTTCTTTACCGAGTGCAGCATCGGCAACACTAATCGGCACATCCATATACAGGTCAGCACCATCACGTTGGAAAATTTCATGCTCACGCACCACAACTTCAACATATAAGTCGCCTGCCTGACCATCACGAATCGCTTCGCCTTTACCTGTTAAGCGTACGCGATCGCCATTGTCCACACCCGCAGGAATAGTCACTTCTAACGTTTGCTGACGCTCACTCACCCCTGAACCATGACATTTTTGACATGGATTCTTGATGATTTTGCCTTGTCCACGACAAGTGCCACAAGTTTGTTGAACCGAGAAGAAACCTTGCTGCATGCGTATTTGACCTGCACCATGACAGGTTTTACAGGTTTCAACATCATTTGGATTTTGTGAACCCTTACCATCACAAGCATCACATGGTGCTGGTGCAGTAAAGGTAATGGTTTTTTTCACGCCTTGAACTGCCTCTTCAAGGCTAAGCTCCATTACATAACGTAAATCTGAACCACGGCGTTGGCGTTGTTGCTGTTGACGTCCACCGCCACCAAATGCACCACCGAAGATGTCACCAAACTGACTGAAAATATCTTCCGCGCTAAAGCCACCATAGCCACCGCCTGCACCACCGCCGAAACTACCTTGAAAGGCATTGTGTCCCATACGGTCATACATGCTACGCTTTTCGCTGTCAGACAGAATTTCATACGCTTCAGCAGCTTCTTTGAATTTTTCTTCAGCTTTTGGGTTATCAGGATTGCGGTCTGGATGATATTTCATCGCCAACTTGCGGTAGGCTTTTTTAATCTCATCATCACTAGCAGTTTTAGAAACGCCTAAAACCTCATAATAATCACGTTTAGCCATGACAGGCGATGCTCCTCACGGAATTTTCAAATAGAACAACTTGCAATTAAAGTTGGGGTCTTTGCCTGTTTTACAAGTCAAAATAGCGAAAAAAAAATCTTGAAATTAAAATACTGCTTTCTTTTTGAAATACTTAGATAAACCTTTCAGGAAGCAATTAAAGAAATACATCCATGCAATAAACGCAAAAATCACACCTGCAACGGTGCAGCCTGTCACCCAAAGCGAGGCATTCCATGCATAAAATGCCAAAGGAATAAACCATAGCCCTGCAAACATCGCCATGACCATGAATAAGATCACGCTACGCATAATCCAGACACCATGTGCCTGAATCCAGACTTCCGCTTGCGTGCTATGTGCAACTTTGGCAGACAACAAATAGGCGATCAATCCCGTTACAAGCGTCAATAGTGCCAAAAACATAAACACATACGCCATAATGATATAACGACGATGCTGTTCTACCTTGTCTTGCGCCATGGAAATTTGACCCCTTCACGGCATAGGACATGCCCTGAAAAAATGATGTGTACGATTTTGAAAAATTAACCTGTTACTATAGGTCAGTTTTGTTATTTTCGCACTCTTTTACAGAAAAAAAATATGTCAAAAACAAGACAATTACACAGAAAAATAACCTTTTTATGCTACCGATTGGTCATCGACTCAGGCTTGATTGAATCCATGTGAATTTTCAAGTTTTTAAATTAACCCAAATCTGATTTTTTTCTTGGCTTACACGACCAATGGCTAAAGGTTTTTCTAGATAAATTTGTTATGTTTAGATAAAAGCAACTTTTCGATATACAAGGGAAATCTCCTTTTATATTTCAATAGACCATAATGCCTCCCATAAGGAATTTAACTATGGCACAACATATCGATGCACCATTACGCGAAGACGTCAGACTATTGGGCAATTTATTAGGTGAAACCTTAAAAGCTCATGCAGGTCAGGATTTATTTAATCAGGTCGAACAAATTCGCGCACTGGCCAAAGGGGCTCGTGATGGACAAGTCGAAGCGGAAAAGCAATTAGAACAGCTCTTTCTAAATTTGGAAGATAAAGAGATTTTACCGCTGACCCGCGCCTTTACCCATTTTTTAAATTTCGCCAATATTGCTGAACAATACCATGTGGTGCGTAGTCGTCGTGCCAGTGAGTTTGATGAAAGCCAGCCCTCTCCAAACCCACTTGAACCGCTATTTGAAAAATTTAAACAACAACAGATTTCAGCCGAAACGCTGTATCAGCAAATTTGCGATTTAAATATTGAACTGGTTTTAACGGCACATCCAACAGAAGTCAGTCGCCGTACCCTGATTCAAAAATATGATGATATTAACCGTTGTCTAGAGCAGCTTGACCAACAAAAACTGACGCCGAAAGAACGCCAACAAGCACTCGAAAAACTCAAACAACTGATTTGTTCAGCATGGCAAACCGACGAAATCCGTCGCCAAAAACCCACGCCGATTGATGAAGCCAAATGGGGCTTTACGGTTATTGAGCAAACCCTGTGGCAAGCCGTACCCAAGTTTATTCGAGAACTAAATGAACTGGTACAAGCGCACTGTGGTCAGGTGCTACCCACTCATGTGACTCCGATTCGTTTTGCCTCATGGATGGGCGGTGACCGTGACGGTAACCCTAATGTTACGCATGACGTGACTCAACAGGTGTTGTGGTTCTCACGTTGGCAAGCCACTGAACTATATTTACGTGACCTTGAAAGCTTGCGCTGGGAACTCTCGATTCAACAATGCTCCGATGAACTACGCCAAGCGCTCGGTGGTCAGCATGCCGAACCGTATCGTGAGTATTTGCGTGATCTGCGCGAACGTCTACGGATTACCCGTCAATGGTTATCTGAGAAACTGCAAGGCTTAGAAACCATTGAAGATCCGCGTGTAATTCGTCATAAACATGAATTACTTGATCCACTTTTACTCTGCCATCGCTCTTTAATTGACAGTAACTTGCCAGAAATCGCCAACGGCAATCTGCTCGACTTTATCCATCGAGTCAATTGCTTCGGCATTGAATTACTCAAACTCGACATTCGTCAAGAGTCTGGTCGCCACCGTCAAGCCATTTCTGCGATCACTGAATATTTAGGTCTGGGCAATTTTGAAACATGGACAGAACAAGCCCGCCAAAACTTCCTGATCAATGAGTTACAAAGCAAACGCCCATTGCTACCCAAATTGCTCAATGAACCTGAAAACAGCCTGATCAACCATCCTGATGTTCAGGAAGTCTTTGCCACTATGCGAACCTTGGCACAGCAACCTGCCGAATCATTAGGCGCTTATATTATTTCTATGGCTGAATATCCAAGTGATGTTTTGGCTGTCTTGCTGCTACAAAAAGAAGCTGGCATTCAGAAACCACTTCGCGTTGTTCCTCTGTTTGAAACGCTCAAAGATTTGGACGGTGCAGCAAAAACCATGAATACCCTGTTTAGTATGCAATGGTATAAACAGCATATTCAGGGCAAACATGAAGTGATGATTGGTTATTCGGACTCAGCCAAAGATGCGGGCTTTATGTCCGCCAACTGGGCACAGTACCGTGCGCAAGAAGAACTCACTGCAGTTGCCCAAGCGCATGATGTGCAACTGACCCTGTTTCATGGTCGTGGCGGTTCGATCAGTCGCGGTGGTGCACCAACGCAGCAAGCACTATTTTCTCAACCGCCAGGTTCAATTTCAGGCGCAATTCGTGTCACTGAACAAGGGGAAATGATCCGCTTCAAATTCGGTATTGAAGGCGTAGCGCTGCAAAATATGGAAATCTATACCGCAGCAACGTTAGAAGCAACACTATTACCACCGCCTGTACCCAAAGCTGAATGGCGTGAACTGATGCATCAAATGACCGAAACTTCTGTACAGGTCTATCGTCAGACTGTTCGGGAAAATCCACATTTCGTTGAGTATTTAAGAACAGTTACGCCTGAACTTGAATTGCAAATGCTGCCGCTTGGTTCACGTCCTGCCAAACGGCGTGTCAGTGGTGGTATCGAATCATTACGTGCGATTCCATGGGTATTTGCATGGACTCAAATCCGTTTGATGCTGCCTGCTTGGCTCGGCACAGGCGCGGCACTCGATGAAGTCCTCGCACAGCAACAGAAAGCTAAATTGGAAGAAATGTTGCAACAATGGCCTTACTTCCAGACCTTAATTGATATGCTGGAAATGGTGTTATCTAAAGCTGATGCCGATATTGCTTGGTATTACGAAACGCATCTGACCCAAAATGAACATCTGCACGCGTTGGGCAATGAACTTCGCCAACGCCTACAAGATGCGATTGATACCCTGCTGACCCTCAAAGGCGAATCAGAATTACTCAGTCAAAATGAAGTGCTTGATCAGTCAATGCGTGTACGCAAAACCTATTTGCTGCCTCTGCATTTATTACAAGCCGAACTGATGAAGCGCCGCCGTGTTTATTTAGCACAACATCAGGCAGAGCATACGCCTGTCGATCATGCACTCATGGTCAGCATTACAGGGATTGCCGCAGGTCTGCGCAATACAGGCTAAGGCTTGATATGTGATCCAATCTGACTTACTCGTTCAGCGAATGGGTAAGTCTTTTTTATTTTAACTAAGCGATTAATAAATCTTATAAATTTCAAAAACACAGCCATGACACTTGGAAAAAACGACCGACAACAATTCCAAGCTATGTAATGCATTTTCAACTCAGAGTATCATGTGCGGAATTTTGTAAAAATTTGAGCGTTTTTGTTATGTCTTGGTTTCCAAAATGGCAACCCTACTCAGGACACATTGATCAGCGTCCTGTATCTACTGATGAATATTTACCTGTTGGACAAAGTATTGTTTTAGGCATTCAGCATGCCTTTGCCATGTTTGGTGCAACCGTACTTGCTCCACTGTTAATGGGCTTTAACCCGAACCTCGCAATCTTAATGTCAGGGATTTGTACCATCCTGTTTTTCATGTTCACAGGCGGACGAGTCCCAAGTTATTTAGGTTCGAGTTTTGCGTTTATTGGTGTGGTTGCTGCGGCAACGGGTCATATTACAGGTTCAGGTGCTAACCCAAATCTCTCTGTGGCACTCGGTGGGATTGTTGCGTGTGGCGTGCTGTATGCGATTATCGGTCTAATCGTGATGCTGACAGGCACACGCTGGATCGAAAAACTCATGCCGCCTGTGGTCACAGGCGCAGTGGTGATGATCATTGGTTTGAACCTTGCCCCTGTCACCATTAAAGGGGTTGCTGGTCAACCTTTTGAAATGTGGATGGCACTGATCACCGTGCTTTGCATGGGAACGATTGCAGTGTTCGCACGCGGCTTGCTGCAACGCTTATTGCTGTTGGTTGGCTTACTCATGGCTTATCTGATTTATGCGATTGCGACCAATGGTTTAGGCTTGGGTAAACCGATTGATTTCTCACAAATCTCGGCTGCTGCATGGTTTGGTATTCCAAGTTTTTCACATCCAACTTTTGACAGCAATGCCATGCTAATTATTGCCCCTGTTGCACTGATTTTAGTGGCAGAAAATCTTGGACATATTAAAGCGGTTGGCGCCATGACAGGTGAAAACCTGACGCCACAACTGGGCAAAGCTTTCCTTGCCGATGGTCTAGCCACCACCCTTTCTGGCAGTGTGGGCGCACCAGGCATGACCACTTATGGCGAAAACATTGGGGTCATGGCCGTCACGCGTGTGTATTCGACTATCGTGTTTGTGATCGCGGGTCTATTTGCCATTTTCTTGGGATTATCACCAAAATTTGGGGCAGTGATCAGCACGATTCCAAGTGCCGTTCTAACAGGAGCATCGATTGTTGTATTTGGTTTAATTACCATTGCGGGTGCAAAAATCTGGTTAGAAAACAAAGTCGATTTCTCTAACAATAAAAACCTGATTGTGGCTGCGGTCACGATTATTCTAGGTGCAGGTAACTTTGAGCTGATGTTTGGTCACTTCAACTTGGGTGGAATCGGGACAGCAACCTTTGCGGCGATTCTGCTCAACTGGTTCTTTAATCTGAAAAAAGATTAATTTTTGATGATTTTATAGCAGCCGCAAGGCTGCTTTTTTTATGCCATACTGCACACCAGCACAGTCAAAATAATACAGGCAACGGACATGCGCCTTGATGTTTTCGATTTAGAATTAATCCTACACATTGCCAAAACAGGCAGTCTCACTCAAGCGGCACAGTGCGCTGCCATTTCCTTGCAAGCCGCAAGCGAACGCCTGAAAAAAATCGAACAGCAATTCGACGTTAAGCTGTTCAGTCGACATAGCACGGGGACACAACTGACCCTTGCAGGACAAAGTTTTTTGGAACATGCCCAAGGCATTGTGCAGCGTAGTCATGCCCTGCAACAGCACATGCTGCAATTTTCTTCCCAGTACAAACAGCAGTTGTGTTTATGGTGCAATTCATCCGCACAAAGTGAATATTTACCGAAAATGTTGCCTGAATATTTACTGCAAAATCCACATGTACAGATTGAACTCCACGAAGCAGAAAGCAGTGATATTGTGATGGCATTGACCCAAGGCACAGCACAACTGGGACTGGTTTCGAGTTTTTTTAACACCGAGCATTTACAGACTTTAGAGTTTGCCGAAGACCCACTGGTGTTGATTTGCCCACAACAGCATGCTTTAGCGCAACAAACCGAAATCAACCTAGCCGATGCCCTAGACTTTGCATTTATTGGTTTAAAACAGTATCACTCGCTACAACAATCCATTGAACGTCAGGCACAGCAACTCGGGTATCAGATTGAATATCGCCTGCGACTCCCGAGCTTTTCAGCAATTGCTCAAGTCGTTGCAGACGGTGTTGGCGTTGCGATTTTGCCACAACGTGCAGCACAGCAATTACAATCCTTGTATTCATTTCACTACATTCAACTGCAAGGGGCTTGGGCAAACCGTAAGTTGTTGTTGGCATGTCGCAGTTTCGATGAACTGCCTGTTAGCTATCAACATCTCAGTGAATTTTTACTGGCAAAACGGGCTTTACTTGCTCCTGTTTAAGTATTCAAACTCATATAGCCGCCCAAAAAGATCAGCCCAATAAAGAAAATACGGCGAAATTTTTGTTCATCTAAACGCTGGCGAATCAGCTTACCGCCCCACATCCCCACTAAGGCAGGCACGAGCACTAGACATGACAGTTGATAATCAATGTGCTGTGTCGGATTGGCTTGTTGTTGCAAGAAGACTGCCAAACAAAGGTTGGCACAGGTAAAAGTCAAGCCAAGCGTCTGTACCAAATCGTTGCGTTGCAACTGCAAACTTTGTAAATACGGGACAACTGGCATCAAAATCACCCCTGTGGCAACGGTCAATGCACCACCCAAATAACCTACAATCGGCGACAAGTATTTTTCATGGGCTTGCAAGTTGGGTAAACGCTGACTGCATAAACCATAAATTCCATAGAGCAACAACATCATGCCAAGCAATAAAGCACTATGTGCATGCGAATCTGCCAAGGTTGGAAAGATGCTCCACGTGGAACCAATCACAACACCAAGCAACAACGTCCAAAAACGACTCAGCAAAATCCACCATCCACCTTCACTGAACAATTGCCAAAAGTTGGTTACCAAGGAAGGAATGATCAGCAGGCTAGCCGCCTGAAAGGGTGATAAAACGATACTGAGCAATCCCATGGCAATCGCAGGCAAGCCTAGACCAATCACCCCTTTGACCAATCCCGCAAATGCAAAAACCAACATCACAAATCCAAGCATCTCATTTCTCCCTAAGTACATAGGTTCATGCTAGGGCAAAGTCAGCAGCTCGAATATGCGCATTTTTTGGAGTTGCCTCAAGCATTGCCTGAGGCGAATCAATCCAACTTAAAATATGCTTTAAGTTCGGTAAATGAGGGTATTTCAGGATAGTATTTATCAGCAGATGGGCTTTCGACCCATGCTGCTTTAGAGTTCACACAAAAATTGAGACGTTGAATGGGCGTAATTTCAGAGTCAAGTAGACCAAGAGGAATCCACATCCATGAGGTTTGATTGACCTGATTCGGCACGCAAGAACCACAGACATTACAAAATGCCGAGCGAAAACCACTGGCTTTTTGGTACTGTCGAATCTGCTGATCACCTTGTAACCAAGAAAAATGGCTTTGCTCAACTAGACTGGCAGCATTAAAACCACTGCCCGTCTGTTTACGGCACAGACCACAATGACAGTGATAAATCGTATCAATTACAGATCTGACTTGGAACTGCACCACCCCACATAAGCAACTGCCGAATAGACTCATACGACTCAACCTATTTAGTACTGCTGTAACTGCTCGAAGCCTGTTCCCGTACGTGAAAACTTCACCTGATTGACATGGTATTCAGCCACTTTCTGAAAAGGATCTTGCTGCAAAATCGCTTTTAACTGAGCTTCGGGCATATCCTTGACCAAAATCATGCCACCTGTACGCGGCTGTTTTGCCCCTGCGGAAATAAAATGTCCCGCAGCAAAATGTTGTTGTAGCCATTCTATATGTTGCGGTAATAACGCATCAACAGCAGTCAAAGGCTGTAAATAGTTCAATTCAACGATATACATGCTTATTCTGCCTTTTTATGTTTATTTTAGATGTGAATCAATACGAAGTTTAATCAGGTAAATGCTGTAATTCCCGTTCGATAAAATGCTGAATCATTTGTCGATAGAGCTTTTCGACCAAATCAGCATCTGCGGAAAAAGCCTCGGCATGCTGGCGCACTTGAGCAATCACCTGTTCAACCCGCTGCGGTGCAGGTGCTTCAGCACGGGAACTTTTAAATACCACTGCCTGATCCACATAGGCTTGGCGGGCAGCGATAAGCTCAATTAAAGCCCGATCTATTTGATCAATCTGTTGGTGAACTTCGGCTAAAGAATTACATTTTTGATGAATCATTTATAGTCTGCTGTTTATATTGTTGTTCGAGTACATGGCTAAAAATACTCTCAATCATCCACACCCGATACAAGCTATTAAATACATAACTCTGCCCTGCGATGCGTAGCTCTAGCACGGGAAAGTCAGGCTGATGTTTCGCATAACATTGTTGATCATTTTGCTGCAAAAGCTCAGATACATCGACCTCGGTCAATTTTTCAATCTGCAAACTCTGCTGCAAAGCGTTAACATGCGGAGCAAATGACAAGTCCCGCCCTTTACTCCATACCGCTTTTAAAATGTCATACATCACATCAACACGCTGTTCGTCATCTTCGATGCTATAAAACAAACGCGCGATATTTAAAACGGCATCCTGAGTTGGACGGCAAAACGGTGTAAATGCCACATCGGCACGTTTTGATAAACGCGTAGCAAGCGACCAGTCAAAAAAGTCGCGTCCATGGTAGCTCAGCGGATAAACCCGCAACTGAATATTATAATAATTTGCCAGTTCTTCTTTAATGTAAGCCAAAAGCAACCAGCTAATCGGATCTTCAAGTGCAATATATAAATCCAGTTCAGGATGCATCGCATGAATTTCTGCCAATTCCTCGGCATCACTCATAATATGCTCGCGCCATTCAATATGATTGATCAGGAAAATCGGATTGTCTGTCAGTAATTTTTGTTGTTTAAGGCGACGTGCTAAACGCAGTAAATCATCAACCGCATGATATTTACGATCTGCAAATTCAAAATAACTGGCTGCTACGGGCGTATCAATAAAGCAACGTTCTGGGAAATTTTGCGGTTGGTGCTGTTGGCTCGCCATGGCATAAAGGGTTTTGAGTTTGCCATATTGCTGTTGCCACAGCATGTGAAAGACATCTTCAAGTAAATAGAGAAACTGTTCTTCGCGTAATGGGGTATTTCTTAAAATGACTTCAGCTTGTTGAATGGCTTCTGCGGTTGGAAGTTCAGGCTGTTCATCATAACCAAAGCGGTGTTGGCGTGCGAGAATTTTGGCATCATTGAGACAGTATTGTTGCCATTCCTGTGCGGTCATATTATTGGGTGGCTCGGCGGCCTGACTGGAAATCATCACCTTTAATGGCTTGAGTTCCTCGCTTAAAATTTCATGCAGTTGAGGCAGTTGCTGCACCGCCAAATAACTGTAAACATCATCAAGGCGCAAATAAATGCTCAGCCCCTTATCCGTGGGTAAAACCTCTTGCCGTGACGGTTTCTGGTAAAACCATCTCGATCGAATCGGATCAAACCAACGGCGAAACACGGACATGAGCGTAGCCTCTAAAATATCAATCGACAGATTGAATAAGCAATTTACTGACCAAAAAATTTTGATCGGTAGCAGACGTTACACCCCGATCCAGATTGCTGCAAGTTTAGCAAATTTTGCCAAAGTTACGCTTGTATATTTTTGCTATCCATTTTAGACATTTTATTTGCACAATCAGCAATGACATTGCGATTTGCTCAGCCTGTTCAATGGTGACACCTGTTATAATTACGCCTTGCGAAACGATTGAGTGATGCCCTTGAAGATTATTTTTGCAGGTACGCCTGAGTTTGCGGCCGAAGCCCTCACAGCCTTAATTCAAACTGAACATGACATTATTGCCGTGTACACCCAGCCTGACCGCAAGGCAGGACGTGGACAAAAGCTGACTGCTTCTGCTGTCAAACAGGTTGCTTTAGAACATAATCTCCCTGTCTATCAGCCTTTAAATTTTAAAGCTTCGACTGAAGATGGTCTGGCTGCACGTCAAGAACTGGCTGCCTTAAATGCCGATGTGATGGTGGTTGCTGCTTATGGTCTGATCTTGCCACAAGCGGTATTGGACATGCCTAAATATGGCTGCCTGAATATCCACGGTTCTTTACTCCCTCGCTGGCGCGGTGCCGCACCAATTCAACGTGCAATTGCCACAGGTGACAAAGAAACAGGCATCACCATTATGGCGATGGCTGCTGGTTTAGATACAGGCGATATGCTGTATAAAACCTACTGCCCAATCACGGCTCAAGATACCTCTGCAAGTCTGCATGACAAACTTGCGCTGCAAGGTGCAGATGCCATTTGTGCTGTTTTGGCTTCAGAGCAACAACTGCAAGATTATCTGGCACAGCGTGAAGTGCAAGATGAAGCCTTGACTGTCTATGCACATAAACTCAGTAAAGCCGAAGCTCAAATTGACTGGGCGCTCAGTGCCGAGCAACTGGATCTCAACATTCGTGCTTTTAACCCATGGCCTGTAGCATTTTTCCCGATCAGTGAAAATAACAACTTACGGGTCTGGAACTCTCAGCTTTCAGCACTGACAGATACGACTGCTCAAGTCGGTGAGGTTGTGGCAATCGATAAACAAGGCGTACATGTAATGTGTGGCGATCAGCACATCATTTGCCTGACTCAATTACAATGGCCGGGTGGCAAACCGCTGAATGCCGCACAAATTTTACAAGCACAAAAATTACAGGTTGGACAAATCCTATCATGAGTCAAATGTTGAATTTACGTGCTCAAGTAGTCAAAACCCTACTCGCTGTACAGCAAGGTCAATCGCTTTCTGCCATTTTGCATCAGCAATTGGATCAAGTCGCAGCGAAAGATCGTGGTTTATTTCATGAATTGGTGTTGGGAACATTACGTCAGTGGTACGGCTTAAAAGCCCTCACCTTGCCATTACTCAGCAAACCACTCGACAACCCAACGGTGGAAACTTGTCTGTATGTCGGTTTATACCAAATTCTCTGTACGCGTATCGCAGAACATGCAGCATTGTCAGAAACTGTGACCGCTTGTAAACAATTGGGCTTCCCTGCGTTAAGTAGTGTCGCCAATGCGATTTTACGTCGTGCAACCCGTGAAAAAACCGAATTTCAGCGCACGCTCAATCAGGCACACGGTTTACCGAGCTGGTTATATAAACGTCTGAAAAAAGACTGGCCAGAACAGCTAGATGAACTCTGCTCTGCACTAAAACAAACCTGTGCAATTACCTTACGAGTCAATCAACGCAAAATCGGGCGTGATGCTTATCTTGCAAAATTACAGGCTGCTGATATTCAGGCAGAAGCGTGTACCGTTGCCGATGCAGGTATTGTCTTACAACAATCTGTGCAAATTCCTGAGCTGATTGGTTTTGATCAGGGTTGGTTCTCTGTACAAGATCAGCATGCTCAACTTTGTGCCAGTCTATTACCCAATCTCGATGGTAAAGTCGTGGTCGATGCCTGTGCTGCGCCTGGTGGTAAAACTGCGCATTTACTGGAAAAATTCCAGCCTGCTCACCTGATTGCACTCGATCAGGATGCCAAACGCTTAGTCCGTGTTGAGGAAAATTTACAGCGTTTGCAACTTAACAGTGACAAAGTTCAAATTCTCGCTGCCGATGCCACTACATGGACAGCCCCAGAACCTGTGGATTGTATCGTGCTTGATGCACCATGTTCAGCAATTGGAGTTTTACGTCGCCATCCTGACATTCGCTTGTTACGCCAGTCAGGTGATATTGCAGAAACGGTTGCGTTACAAAAGCAGATTTTGCAGCAAATGTGGTCACAGCTCAAAGTGGGTGGCACATTACTTTACATTACCTGCTCGATTCTCAAAGTTGAAAATGAGCAGCAAATGCAGCAATTTTTTGCTGAACATGCCGATGCTCGTGAAATCAAAATCGAAGCGGATTGGGGTATTGCCCAAGCACATGGTCGACAGTTATTACCGACCAGCGCTCAAGGTGATGGATTTTATTACTGTCGAATTGAAAAAGTGGCTTAAGCCACTTTTTTATTGGGATAAATTTAAGACAAATTCAGTTCTTGCTGACTCGGAATACTTAAAGCCTGATGAATATACAGTTCGATCAATTTTTCGCGTGAGCCAATCGAACGCTGATAATAACTCGAGTTTAAAAGCAGACAGGCGCCATAAGTCAGTGACCAAATATAAGATGCATAATCACGAATCGAGATATTTGACTCAAACCGATCAAGATACTCTTTGGTAATATCTTTTAATAACAAAATGCGCTCTTGGCGAATATCATACAATTGCTGAAACAAATCTTTGAGTCCCGATTCTGTTGTAGTCAAATGCTCTTCAATTTGATGCAACACAATAATTTTTTCAGGGGATTGTAAATGATAAAGCATATACGCTTTGGCATATTCAGCAAAATTTTCTTGGTACTGATGCGAAATTGCCAATACCCGCTTTTCATTTTGAATGACCAATTCCAATAACAGTTCATTTTTGGACTTAAAATGTTTATATAACGTGCCTTTGGCAATATCTAATTCTTTGGCAAGATCATCCAGTGTCATGTCCTGATAATGATCGAGCAATAGCTCTTCTGAAACGGCTAAAATTTTCTGATAACGTGCTAAAAATTGTTCTTGGCGATTGGTTTTCATTGATCATTCCATTTCTTATACCTATCATCTCTCCGAAAATAAATAGCATAATTTATGAATGATGCACATGATTATTGATGATCTGTACATTCAAGCAGCAACTCTTTAGGTTTTCCATTGATTTCCTTAAGGCATTTTCATCCATAAAAAAAGAGGGTTATCCCTAAATAGAAATAACCCTCTCAATGTATTTAAACTTTAATTGATTTACTCGTCATCTAAGACTTCAGGATGTCGTTGTAAATGGAGCACTGACAACAATAAACCACCCCATAACATCACCATCGAAATCACCATCATCACAATTGCTGACGTATTCATATTTTTCTCCTAGCGATCTTTAATTTTTGTCATCAAAAGTGCACCCAGTGCACAAAATACGATACAACCCCAACCAAAAAAGACCTGTAAACTTTGTGAATAATCACCATAACCTTTACTAATTAAAGCATTCAATGCCAAAACTAAGGTTGAAAGCAACACTACAGGCGTAACAACAGTCAATGTAAATTCCCATGTACGCCCCAACTGAATGGTTGAAATCGCATTGATATGATCACGGAATTCACGCATTAAACTACGCCCAAACCAAGAAACCATCACAATTGAAACCAATGCGCCTGTCACAATCCCCAAGTTATTGATGAAATGGTCAATAATATCTACCAACTTAATCGCATTCACACTGGAGAACATGACAATTGAAATGATCCCGATACCACCGCCCACAAGCGTGACTGCTTTTTTGCGTCCCCATTTCAATTTATCTTGAAGCGCTGCAATCGGTACTTCAAGAATACTGACCATTGAAGTGACGCCAGCAAATAAAAGTGATCCGAAGAACAAAATACCAAAGATACTTCCTGCTGAACCTAGGCTTGAAATAATTTTTGGAAATGCAATAAATGCAAGTCCAATACCACCACTCACCACATCTTTAACATCAGCACCTGCTGAATGTGCCATAAAGCCAAGCGCAGAAAATACACCAATCCCTGCCAGCAACTCAAAAGAGGAGTTCGCTAAACCAACAATCAGACCTGCACCTGTCAAATTGGTCTTAGGTTTCAAGTATGATGCATACGTCACCATAATCCCAAAGCCTACTGAAAGCGAAAAGAAAATATGACCATAAGCGGCTAACCACACTTTATAGTCCAACATTGCGCCCCAATTAGGGGTAAAGAAAGCATTTAAGCCTTGCGCTGCACCAGGTAAACGTACCGCTTGAATCACAAGAATCGTAAATAAAATCACCAACAGTGGCATACAAACTTTATTGGCAAGCTCAACACCTTTTTTCACACCGCCATATAAAATCAGCATGACCACCGCCCAAATAAAGACTAATGGATAAAACAAACCACCCACAAATTTCCATTCAAAATTTGCAGCATCTGTTGTTTGCAAATAGGTTTTAAAGAAGAACTGCTCAGGATTTGAACCCCAAGTTTGTCCAATTGAAAAGTAAATAAAACTTAATGCCCAAGTGAGTACGCCAGCATAATAGGTGGCAATCACTAAACAAACACAGACTTGCCACCAACCTAAAGCTTCAGCAGGTTTCATCAACTGCTTGTATGCCTTTGGAGGTGCACCATGACTTCGATGTCCTGTTGCATAATCCAAAAATAACAGTGGTAAACCCGCTGTTAACAAAGCCAATAAGTAAGGTATTAAGAATGCACCGCCGCCATTTTCATAGGCCACATATGGAAAACGCCAAATATTTCCTAAACCAACGGCAGAGCCAATCGCTGCAAGAATGAAACCCGATCTGGCAGACCAATTCTCTCTATTTTCTGACATAAAAGAACCCTATTAGAATATTGATTGCAGCATATCCATGCTGATGAATCAGAATTAAAAAATATTAATAATGTATTAATTCATGCTGTGAAGACTTATAAAACCACAGCGCTGAAAAAGATTTAATACAATATTTTTAATAAGAAATTAACATCAAAAATAAAAAACCACTAATGCTGATTGAAAATAAAGAATAGAAACATATTTTTCACTTAAGTATGTCCTGATCTCATTTTGTGAGGAAAATTAGCTCTTATTTTATTCAATAAATAATCAAATTGTTTATTAAACACTCGAATTTAAACATCAAGATACTCATTTTGAGACTCCCTCAAATGAGGACACGCCCTAATTCTTTTATTCTTTTGGATAAGTTTTATATTGACCATTCAGTCATATCACGATTTAGTTTTAATTATCCCGCAAAGAAAAGCCCCCGACCTCTTTAGAGATTGGGGGGCTTCGAATAATGAGCTGGCGATGACTTACTCTCACATGGGTAACCCCACACTACCATCAGCGCTAAGAGGTTTCACTTCTGAGTTCGGGAAGGGATCAGGTGGTTCACTCTTGCTATTGTCGCCAGCACAACTGTTTATGGACTTGTTCAGGTTTTATGCTCAGATCATTTGATCTTGTTGCTACCCTACTTGGTACCAAATGAGTTATTAACGGATTGGTTAACTGAGTCAAATTTTATGTTCTAGCATTGACTAAATCAAGTTCTTTGTTTCAGATCAGGTTTAACTGATCTTTTATGAATCGATTTAAGCTCTATATACAACTGCTTGGGTGTTGTATAGTCAAGCCTCACGAGCAATTAGTATTGGTCAGCTTCATACGTCACCGTACTTCCACACCCAACCTATCAACGTCCTAGTCTCGAACGGCTCTTTAGAGGA
>NZ_BKNN01000036.1 GCF_008993995.1 Acinetobacter brisouii | reverse complement strand
GTACACAGTGCACTGGGTTATGTATCGCCTTTTGAGTTTGAAGCAATGTACTATGATAAGATTAACCCGTTAGGTCAGGTGGCCTAACTTAAATAAAAAAGTCTCCGACAAACCCGGTACGGTTCAATACTTTGGTACAAGGTTGAACCATCAAGGTTAAATGAATAGCCTGTTGGTACTACAAAGCTCGAAATCGCTTTTGGTGCACCATACGCTTCCATTTTTTCCATGATACGTGGCAAAACGGTTTCAGAACTTGCCGTTGAGTACGCCAAAATCAGTTCGTCTTTGAGAATCTTGATCAGGGTAAAAATGTTTAGACCACAGATTTTTGCAACTAAACCGAGGACACCTAAACCAAAGAACAAAATTGCAGCGTAAACCAACACCACCAATTTTGCCAAAGGCACCAATGACGCAAAACCAAACGTCGTTACAGTCGCCGCGATCAAGGCAAATACACCCACAGGCGCATACAGCATGATCATGTGGGTGACTTTAAACATCGCCTCAGAAACTGCTTTCAACACATTAAGTAATGGTTGTTTGGTTTCTACAGGCAGAGCAGCTAAACCAATCCCGAACATCACCGAGAAGAAAATAATCGGCAACATTTGTCCACTTGCCATCGCACTAAAAATGTTCGATGGAATCAGCGACAAGATCGTTTGTACCAAACCATGTGACTGTGACTGCACTTCTTCAGTGGTATGTTCATACTGAGAAATGTCGGCTTTATGTAGTAAAGACATATCAATGCCTGAACCAGGATGGAAGACATTGGCAGCAACAATACCCACCACAATCGCAACAGTGGTAATAATTTCAAAATAAAGAATGGTTTTTACACCCAAGATTCCAAGTTTTTTGGAATCTCCAACCCCAGCAATACCTAGGATTAAAGTTGAAATCACAATCGGTACAACGATCATCTTGATCAAGTTAATAAAAATTTGACCGGCTGGTTTCAAAAAGTTATTCACAACACTTTGCTGAATATCGGGTTGGTTGTGCAAAATAGTTCCCACAACAACACCCAAAATCAATGCAATTAAGATTTGCCAAGCAAGACTAATCTTTACTTTGTTCATAGGCTAAGACCTTATACGATCCAGTGAGTTGTCCACAGTAATATGGGCAGACATTAACAAAGGAAGATGGAAAAGAATAAAGCATATAAGTCGAAATCCAATTTCGAGGCCGCTCCATTAAAAACGGGGACTACTCTACTCAGGGGCTATTCTTTCGTCAACAAAAAAAATACAAAATACTTGCAACAAAAAATTAATATTTAAATTTTCTTATTTTAATTCAAAAACTTATTTTTACTTTAAATTTTAATTTTTTTAAGATTCACTCAAAAATTCCACAAAATCTCTTAAAAAATCACCATAACAGCTAAAACCATAACTATAAGTTATTATTTTTTATGTATTTTATTTCTAATTTTTAACAAAAATTATATTAACTCATCGAAAAAATGTCTAACACAGATAATTATGTGATTTTTTCAGCAAAATATGAGATGCACTTTGTTACGTTGTTCAATGCCTCAAATACAGACAAGCTTTAAAAGACCACTATAATGAAGTTTTCCAATAACAGTCTATCTATCAATATCATGACAAAACTGACGTGCTTTAAAGCCTATGACATTCGCGGCAAACTCGAAACTGAATTGAATGAAGATATTGCTTATAAAATTGGTCGTGCCTACGGTCAGATCTATCAACCTCAAACCATCGCGGTCGGTTGTGATGTTCGTCTTAGCAGTGAAAGTCTTAAACAAGCCACGATTCGTGGTTTAAATGATGCAGGTGTTAATGTCCTTGACTTGGGTATGACAGGCACAGAAGAAGTGTATTTTGCGGCGTTCCATCTCGATGTTCAGGGCGGTATTGAAGTGACGGCAAGTCACAACCCGATGGACTATAACGGTATGAAACTGGTGCGTGAAAATTCACGTCCGATTAGTGCCGATACAGGTTTAAAAGAAATTCAAGCCTTAGCAGAAAGTGCTGAATTTACTGAAGTCAGCCAAAAAGGCAGCACACAGAACTATAATATTTTACCTGAATTTGTTGAGCATCTTTTGGGTTATATCCAGCCTGAAAAAATTCGCCCACTCAAACTGGTGGTCAATGCAGGTAATGGTGCAGCAGGTCATGTGATTGATGCCATTGAAACTCAGTTTAAAGCACTCAATATCCCTGTTGAATTTATCAAGATTCACCATGAAGCTGATGGTACGTTCCCCAATGGTATCCCTAACCCATTACTGGTTGAAAACCGTGACAGTACGTCACAAGCCGTGCTTGCTCATCAAGCCGATATGGGGATTGCTTGGGATGGTGACTTTGACCGCTGTTTCTTGTTCGATGAGAAAGGTCAATTTATCGAAGGCTATTACATTGTCGGTTTACTCGCACAAGCCTTCTTGTTGCAACATCCGAATGAAAAAATCGTGCACGACCCGCGTCTGGTCTGGAACACGCAGGATATTGTTGAAAAATATCAAGGGCAAACCGTACAGTCTAAATCGGGTCATGCTTTCATTAAGCAAATCATGCGTGAAGAAAATGCCATCTATGGCGGTGAGATGAGCGCACACCACTATTTCCGCGATTTTGCTTACTGTGACAGTGGCATGATTCCATGGTTATTGGTGGCAAGTTTATTGTCTGAAACTCAGCAATCATTATCAAGCTTGGTTGAAGACATGATTGCCAAATTCCCATGTAGCGGTGAAATTAACTTTAAAGTTGCTGATAGCCAAATCACCATTCAAAAGATTTTTGATCATTATGCTGCACAAAATCCTGTGATTGACCGTACCGATGGTGTCAGTCTGGACTTTGGCGCATGGCGTTTAAATATCCGTGCGTCCAATACTGAACCATTGCTGCGTTTAAATATTGAAAGCCGTAGTGAACTTCAGCCGCGTACGATGCAAGCCTATGTCGATGAACTATCCGCCATGATTCAGAGCTAATCGTTTACATCGGCAGCCATAAAAAAGCTCGGTCACATACCGAGCTTTTTTATTGGATCAATGACTTTTCGGTTTCAGCATTTGATAGGTAAAATTATGTCCATTCAATGTGTCGTTATTCAACGATTTATATTGTTCAAGAAGTTGCTCTTTATTGAATTTGCAGGATGCTTTTTCACGAATAAATTTCTGATGAATCGCATCATAACAAGAAGAAACCTGCTCAATAAATTGATAATAAGGTGACAATGGCAAATTCGCCAAATGCAGAATTTTCGGTGCTAAAAAGCTGGCTGGAATAAAGGGCTGAGCAAAAACTTTCCGCTGTACAGGATAATTACTCCACAGTACCAATGGTGTTTCATAGGCATTCGGTTCTTCACGGTTTGGGTCTTGATCAAAATAATGATATTCATCATACACATTTTGTAGATTTGGCAAATGATCCCCAAATGCAATCACAATGGTTGGACGTTTCAGAGTTTTCACATACGCTGTCAGATCACGAATATGTTGGTCGGCTCGCGCCACCCCAGCCGTATAGGTTGCCATTTTCTGATGGGCACTTTCAGACAGATTCGGATTGAGCTTATAAGACTGTGTCCCATAACGGTCATCCGAATACATCGGATGGTTTTCAACTGTAATCGCATAAATAAATTTCGGTTGATCACTGGCAAGGCTCAATTCTGTTTTGATGGAATTAAAAATCACATCATCATTCGCCCAACCTGCCTGATTAAAGATGGTCGAACGATTGGTTGAGTTCATCATATTTTCAAGTGATATAAACTTGTGAAAGCCCATCGACTGATAAACACGATTACGGTTGTAGTAGTAACGCCAGTTATTGTGCATGGCGATGGTGTCGTAGCCCAAGCTATTTAAATACAACGGCAAGGAATAAATTGGCTTACGAATTTTTGCCACGTAGACCAGTTCATTACGGAAGAAAATCGTGTTTAAGCTGGTCAGTGCTTCAAATTCAACATTGGCAGTCCCACCCCCAAATGAAGGAGATAATAATGCAGAGACCTGATTTTGCTTGGTAAATGGCGTGAGATTCTTCGGTAATTTTTTATCGAGCAAGCGTGGATTCCACATCGACTCATCCATCACCACCACAATATTGGGTTGTTCCGTCGTCGATGATGCTGGCTCACTTGCTGCTGTAGGGGTTTCTAAGGGTTTAAAAATCTGTTCAATGGTTTCACGTGAAACAGTTTCATGCGGTAAAAAAGTTCCGGTTAAATTATCCAAAATTTTCGACATAAAAAATGTGGTAAAACCAAAATTCTGAATCTTGCGAAAATCTCCAATCCAGTCACTACGGGTATTGGGAAAACCTGACATATTTAAACAAATACTTGGATAGTTCGGTTTACTGCAAGCCCCAATTGGACTCTTAATGTAGTTCATATATATGGCTGAGCAAAACATCACAGCACTGAGTAACAACTGCACCACGTAGTTCTTTATGGGTGTGGCTTTTTCTTTTCGGAAACAGAAAATCAGCACAGTCAAGAACACTGCAATAAAGGCAAAAAAAGCAACTTTCAATGGCATCGGTGCAGCTTTAAAAGCTTCTGAAAATAATAAGATGTCATCGGGACTAAAGTTGGTGGAGAGATATTTTTCTTTTTTAAAGTTAATAAATTCAATCAGTCCTGCGAAAATCTGACTCAGTACCAGTGCGGTATATTGTCGTCTTAGAACAGCAGCGAATAATAAAATCAGGCTGTAATTAAACAAACAGGACATCAATGTCTTGGCAAGACGAATTGAAGAGAAACCATCAAGCAAAAAATTCCAACTTGATGCAAGATACATTGAGAAAAATGTAGACAAGCAAGCCACAAGCAAAAAGAGAATTTGCTGGCGTAAGGTGTTCATAAGGCAGGAGGGAGAAGATTGATTGAACAGGCGGAAAATTATATCAAAGAATAAATAGCATACAGCCCAATATGATCGAAAAAAATGGCGCTTGTTGCGCCACCTTCATATTTAACGATAACCTTGAGGGTTTTGCTTTTGCCAGTTCCAACTGTGCTTGAGCATATCTTCAAGTTGATATTTTGGCTGCCAACCTAACTCTGTCACTGCACGGGTATTATCGGCAAAACAGGTTGCGACATCACCTGCACGGCGTGGAGCAAACTCAAAAGCAATCGGCACAGCATTGACCTGTTCAAAACCATTTTTCATTTCTAAAACCGAAACGCCCTGCCCTGTACCAATATTCCATGCACGGCAGCCTTGTTGCGTTAAACGATTTTTCAGTGCGCAAACATGTGCCTCTGCCAAATCTACTACATGAATATAATCACGCACGCCTGTACCATCTGGGGTAGCGTAGTCATTGCCAAAGATCGACAGTTTTTCACGTTTACCCACTGCCACTTGGGTGATATACGGCATCAGGTTATTTGGAATGCCTTGTGGATCTTCACCGATTCGACCACTTGGATGTGCCCCTACAGGATTGAAATAGCGCAATAAAGCCAATGACCAACGATCATCCGCTTCTGCCAATTTCTCCAGCATTTGCTCAACCACCAGTTTGGTGTAGCCATAATTGTTATTTGGCATCGCGGTTGGCATGCTTTCGTGTAAAGGTGACGGATGAGCATCACCATAGACCGTTGCCGATGAGCTAAACACCAGTCGAAATACCTCTGCCCGCTGCATCGCTTGGACTAGATTGATACTGCCCGAGATATTGTTATCAAAATAAGTTAGTGGAATTTGCTGACTTTCACCAACAGCTTTTAAACCTGCAAAATGAATCACCGCATCAATTGCATGATCTGCAAATACCTGATCCAGTACTTGGCTGTCCCGAATATCACCTTCAACAAATTTGAGTGCCTTTCCTGTCAGTTCTTGTACACGCTCCAATGCTTCAGGCGAGCTGTTACTGAGATTGTCCAGCACGACAACGTCATACCCTGTTTCAAGCAAACACACACATGTATGTGAACCAATAAACCCTGCGCCACCCGTCACTAAAACTGTTGTCATGTTATTTTCCTAACAAAATCTTGAGTAAGCCTTGAGTTGAGGCATCCAACTCTGGCAAATGATGCTGCTGCTGCCCATTCAAAATCGGTAACAATTGATTGGCAATCTCTTTGCCTTTTTCAACGCCCCATTGATCGAAAGGATTAATATTCCAGATCACAGACTGTACAAATACTTTATGCTCATAGCAGGCGATTAACATCCCCAAACTATAAGGATTCAGCTCATCCACCAATAACGTCGAACTTGCTTGATTGCCTGCGTACTGTTTATAAATCGGCAAATGATCCAGTTCACTCTGATCTAAAGCCTGATTCCCAAAAGCCAGTAAACGAGATTGTGCCAAACAGTTAGAAAGCGCTAAGTGATGCTGCTCAATCAAGGCGCTGGCATTTTCAACATAGGTAAATTGCTGAGTATTGTAACGCTGTATAGGCGCAATAAAATCACAGCTCACGGTATGTGTACCCTGATGCAGCAATTGATAAAAAGCATGCTGCGCATTTGGCCCCACTTCTCCCCAAACAATTGGGCAAGTGTTCATGGTGACCTTTTGACCATTGCGCTGAATCGACTTACCATTCGATTCCATTTCGAGCTGCTGCAAATACGCTGCAAAATATTTCAGGCGACCATCATACGGCAACACCGCATGGGTTTGGACATCCAAGAAATTGGTATTCCATACCCCAAGCAAACCCATCAAGACAGGAATATTTTGGGAAAACTCAGCAGAGCGGAAATGTTGGTCAATCGCATGTGCCCCAGCCAAAAATTGCTGAAAGCCTTGAACACCAATACTTAATGCGATTGGTAAGCCAATACATGACCACAGTGAATAGCGCCCACCGACCCAGTCCCAAAGCAAGAACTGTTTATCAGGGGCAATTCCCCATGCCGTCATTTTATCGGCTTTAGTTGACACACCAATAAAATGATTTTTAACGACTTTATCTTGCTGACCCAAGGCTTTTTCAAGCCACAAACGTACAGTTTGGGCATTGGATAAAGTATCAATCGTACCAAATGATTTAGAGGAAATAATAAACAGTGTCGTTTCAGGGCGTAGTTGATGCAGCAAATCTGATAACTGACTCCCATCCATCGTCGAAACAAAATGTATGTGTAAAGGTTTTGCAGTTTTGACTTTAAAATCAGACAGCGCATGCGTCGCCATCAGTGGACCTAGGTCTGACCCACCCACCCCGATATTGACCACATCCTGAATTACTTCACCTGTTGCACCACGATATTGCCCCGCATGGATTTTTTCCACCAAAGCATACATACGCTGTAATTGCTGCTGAACCTGCTCAGCCAACTCTGGAAATTCAACGGATTGTTCAGGTAAACGCAGTGCCCAATGCATCGCTGCACGTTGCTCAGTATAGTTAATGGTTTTTTCTGAAAATAATGCCTGAATCCATGCTTTAAGTTGTTGCTGTTCAGCCAAACGAATCAGTTGCTGAACAATCGGCAGATCAATACGCTGCTTGCTATAGTCGAGAAACAGTTGTTCAAAACGCAAAGAAAAGTCTTGGAACCGCGTGTTATTTTCTGCAAATAATTCAGTGAGATGTAACTGAGACAATGCTTGGGCACACTGAGTTAACTCTTGCTGCGCCGAGCTGTGCTGAGCTTTCGGAAAGTGAGTAATATTTTCTTCTGTCATTGGCGACCGACTCCTGCGTAGGCAAAGCCTTGTGCCTTCATATATTCTGGATCATAAATATTGCGCCCGTCCAAAATCAGCGGATGCTGCATCAACTGATGCAAATGACGATAATCCAAACTTAAATATTGTTTCCATGCTGTCAAGACGCACAGTGCCTCTGCGCCTTGGGTGGCCTCATATTGATCTTCACACAGAATCAGATCATCACGTGAACCGTACTGTTCTGCAATTAAAGGTAAGGCCTGTGGATCATGCAAACGTACAATCGCCCCTTGTGCCCACAGGGCTTTGAGCATGGTATGAATCGGAGAATAATTGGTTCTGGCGGTATCCTCTTTAAAGGATGCTCCCCAAATTGCAATCACTTTGCCTTGCAGATCACACTGATAATAATTCCACAACTTACGGAATAAGAGTTCCTTCTGTTGCTCATTAATCTCCCAGACCTGTTCTAGCAACTGGCTTTTGACCCCTGTATCAGCAATGGTTTGTGACAGTGTCAAAATATCATGTGAAAAATTTGCCCCACCAAATCCCACACCTGCCGCCAAATAGCTTGAACCAATCCGATTATCGGCACCAATTCCTAGACGCACATTGGCAATATCAATATTGAGTTTTTCAGCAACCTGAGCCAAATCATTCATATAGCTGATTCGGGTCGCCAACATGCCTGAAATACTGAGTTTGGTAAATTCAGCATCTAAAATCGGCATAAACAGATAATTATGGTTATAGCTAAAAAATGGACGTAATAACTCACGGATTTTTGTTTGGGCACTTGCCGTTTCCGCCCCGACCACCACATGTTTAACCTGCAACACACTATTGATGGCATTGCCTTCCTGAATCATATCGGGCAAGTAACACCAGTCATCCTGCGGCAGTTGATGCATCAACTGGGTTGTTCCATCCAAACCAAAACTTGACCCGTTGATCATTAATTTGGGATGGATGATCGGCTGCTGCTGCAAATGGTTTAAGACTTGCTGTTGTTGCTGTAATTCATTGGAGTTAAATGCAAAAAAGTATGCATCGACACTCAGTGGAATCTCCTGCAACGACTGTAAATATAAACGCTGGCTTGTCAACTGCTGTTGCAGCAATTGATTAACACTCTGATCTTGATAGTGAATGCTGCTATGTTGCTGGGCACAAAGACTTGGGCACCAATAAACATGATGCCCATACTCTGCAAATAAGCCTGCCATAACCCCAGCATGTAATGTTGCTCCATAGACTGCGATTTTCATGGCCTAGCTCCGATTTAGATATCGAGTTCACGAATTAAAGCAATGACATCCTGACCGAGTTTTGGATGTTCAACCGCATAATGCAATACCGCTTTGAGATAACCAAGCTTGCTGCCACAGTCAAAGGTTACACCTGACATTCGATAAGCTTCAACGTATTCGGTTTGATTGAGCATGGCAATCGCATCGGTCAGTTGAATTTCATTGCCTGCACCTTTCGGTGTTTGTTCAAGCAGTTGCATAATTTTTGCAGGAAGCACATAACGTCCAACCACCGACAAATTACTTGGCGCTGTTCCTAATGCAGGCTTCTCAACAATGCCTTGCATCTCGATACTTTGCCCCTCATCTGGAACAGTTTTGACATCCACAATTCCATACTGATCAACCAAGTTTTCAGGAACGGCTTCCACCATGATTTGTGCCGCTTGGGCTTGCTGATAACGTGCAACCATACACGCCAAATCATTTTGCTGATTTTGAGCTTTGACCAAAACATCAGGCAACATCACCGCAAATGCCTCATCACCCACAATTGATTTGGCACATAAAACCGCATGTCCCAAGCCCAAAGGCTGTGGCTGACGCACGCTAACAATGCTGACATGCTCAGGGACAATCTGGCGAATCTCTGCCAATAAGTCCCACTTTTGCTTTTGTTCTAGCGTGGTTTCCAGTTCAAAGTTACGATCAAAATAGTTTTCAATCGAAGCTTTAGAAGAATGGGTCACCAAAATAATCTGCTCAATGCCTGCCTCAACCGCTTCACGCACCACATATTCAATGGCAGGACGATCGACCACAGTCACCATTTCTTTCGGAATAGACTTGCTCGCAGGTAAAAAACGAGTTCCTAAACCTGCAACAGGCAAAATAGCTTTTTTAATCATTTATCAAATTTCACAATCAGGTTTTACTTTGTTTTGACGTGTCTGTGTCATTGCCTGTAAATAACGATGGGCCAACATGACCAGGCGCGTTGATCCCTTCTTTTTTCAGCATCACCGATACGGTTTTAAACATGATTTTGAAGTCCACCCAAACATTGTGATGATCAACATACCAGACATCACATTTGAAGCGTTCTTCATAATCAAGTTCATTACGCCCACTAATTTGTGCCAGACCTGTCATACCAGGGCGGACTTCCAAACGACGTGCCTGTTCAGGCGTGTAATGTTCGACAAATTCTTTGAGCATCGGACGTGGGCCAACCACGCTCATATCGCCCTTAATCACATTGAGCAATTGAGGCATTTCATCGAGACTGGTTGAACGTAACTTTTGACCAAACGGCGTGATACGCTGCTCGTCTGGAAGTGGATTGCCATGTTGATCAAGCGCATCTTTCATAGAGCGAAACTTCATCATTTTAAACAGCTTGCCATCTTTCCCTGGACGTTCTTGGTAAAAGAAAATCGGTGAACCCAGATTTTTTTTGACCTTG
Source organism: Acinetobacter brisouii (assembly GCF_008993995.1). Taxonomy (GTDB): domain Bacteria; phylum Pseudomonadota; class Gammaproteobacteria; order Pseudomonadales; family Moraxellaceae; genus Acinetobacter; species Acinetobacter brisouii_A. The sequence goes on along the minus strand of NZ_BKNN01000036.1, from coordinate 21,505 downwards.
AAGGCAACATAAATAAACACAGGCAACAAAATCGTAAATGCAATTGAAGCAATGATGATATCGACAAGTCTTTTGAGCATGATTATTTTACCCATCCACCGAGATCACATCGCATAGCGATCGTAGACATTGAATTGAACCTTGTTGAAACACTGGTCTGCCGAAATGGTAGATCAATTTTAAAAAGCGTATTTTATCAACTCTTGGACAAAACTGCCATTCATGTCGAGGGCGTACTGACTGATGAATCTGTCACAAATTGCATCGCCTGTAACATTTGCTGGTTAACCTGTTTGACCTCATAACGCTGCTGTACCAATGCCAAAGAGTTGGCTGCCATCCATTCAATTTGGACAGGCTGTTCAATCAGGCGTTGCATGGCTTGCGCCAAGGCATCGGCATCCCGCACAGGCACCTTAAAACCATTTTGCCCATCAATCACGGTTTCCTTACAACCCGGCGCATCGGTGGTGATAATCGCACGGCGCATTGCCATCGCTTCGAGTACCGAACGGGGAATCCCCTCACGGTAAGATGGCAACACAAAAATATTGGCTTGGCAAATCGCCTGACGCACATCACTGAGTTTGCCCCAGTACTGAATCAAACCCGATGCTATCCATTCTTCCAAATCTTCTTGGGCGATGGCTGCGGGATTTTCATCTATCCAACCCACCAAATGAAAATGGGCTTGCGGATAGTGCTGCTTGATTTGCTTGGCCGCTGCGATATATTCATACACGCCTTTGTCTTTGAGCAAGCGTCCCACCATCAAGAAAATCGGTTGAGGATGATTTTGCTCATCGAGAAGTAACGGTTGTGGGGCAAATTTTTCGGTATTTACCCCTGAACCATTCACAATATGCGTCGGGATATGCACTGGCAAATGCTTGAGTTCACGAACCAAAGCCAAATCATCCGCATTTTGAAAAATCACCGCAGTCGCTTGACGGAGTGCAAAACGAAAAATTTGATTAAATAACTGCTTTACATATTTAAAGCGCCCTGCGGACTGATCATCCTGAAAGGCAAATCCTAAACCACTGAGCAAAATATAACGCTCAGGCACTTTCGCCAAATACGCCGCAATCGTGCCGTAAATCACAGGTTTAATGGTATAGCTCAAGACTTTAGTGGGTTGAATCGCTCGAAGATGCTGATAAATCGCCAAAATGGTTTTCGAATCTGCGACAGGATTGGTTCCCATTTTTTGTAATGGGTAACTGTGCAATTGAAAACCCAAGTCCTGAAAATAATGCTGATCTTCAGGATACAACTCAATATTTGGAGCAAGAATATGAATCGCATAGCCTTGAGCAGCAATGCTGTTCAACAAGTCACCCCGAAAATTTCGCACAGTATGCAGGTCATTGGAAATAATACAGAACTTCATAGATTATTGTGCTGAACCCTGTAAATGCTGGACATACCACGGCATAGCTTGTTCGATGCCCTGTGCAATATTGAACTGCGGCTGATAACCGAGCAACGTCTGAATTTTGGAAATATCGGCTTGTGAATGACGCACATCGCCTGCACGGAAATCCCGATATACAGCGGCTTGGGTATAGTTCACCGCATTTTTAGCTAAGGTTTCGGTCAGCATATTAAACAGTTGATTGAGATCAGTTCGCCCACCCACTGCCACATTGTAAATCTGATTCAACGCAGCCGTATTTTCTGTGGTTGCTGCAAGCAAGTTTGCCTGCACGGCATTGGCAATATAGTTAAAGTCACGGCTGGTTGAACCATCACCATTGATATAAACTGTATCGCCCTGAATCATGGCAGCCGTCCATTTTGGAATCACTGCGGCATAAGCACCGTCTGGGGTTTGGCGTTTCCCAAAAATATTGAAGTAACGCAGACCAATCGAGTTAAAACCATAACAACGCTGAAACACGCTGGCATACAACTCATTGACATATTTGGTCACGGCATACGGCGACAACGGATTGCCAATAATATCTTCCTGTTTAGGCAAGGCAGGATGATCACCATAAGTCGAGCTGCTTGCTGCATAGACAAAGTTTTTGACCTGAGCCTCTTTGGCTGCGACCAGCATATTTACAAAACCCGAAATATTCGACGCATTGGTGGCAATCGGGTTTTCAATCGAACGTGGCACTGAACCGAGCGCTGCCTGATGCAGCACATAATCCACACCTGCACACGCGGCTTGGCAGTCTTCAAGGTTGCAAATATCGCCCTGAATAAACTTGAAATTCTGCCATTGTTCAGCCGATACGGTGGCTTGTACTTCATCGAGATTGTGCTGAAACCCTGTCGAGAAGTTATCTAAACCCACCACACGCTGACCCAGCAACAATAATTTTTCCAGCAAATTTGAACCAATAAATCCTGCAACGCCTGTGATTAACCATGTTTTAGGTTGCTGTTGCAGTTGTTCACAACATTGTTGATATTGGCTCATGATGCTGTTCTCTCAGTGCTGAGGTGATAAAGTGCCAACCATTGTTGCAGCATGCTCTGCATCGAGTAATGCTGCTGAATGCGCTGACGGTGCTGCTGCCCCAATTGGGCTTTTTGTTCTGTCGACAATTGTAACGCTTGGACGAGTTTTTTGCTGAGCATTTCTGCGTTTTGTGGCGGAACCAGCCATTCAGGCTCACCTAACACTTCTTTGACGCCACCACAGTCGGTTGCGACCACCACCCGTTCACAACTCATGGCTTCTGCCACCACCAAGCCAAAACCTTCCCAAGCCGAGGACAAGACAAACAGATCTGCGGCAGACAGGAGCTCAGCAATATCATGCCGTACCCCCAGAAAATGTATTTGAGTCGACAAGCCCAACTGCTGCACTTGCTGCTCCAATTCAGTCCGTTGTACGCCATCCCCCACGATCAGGAGCTGTGCTTTCGGCTGCGTGTTGAGCAGTAAGCGAAATGCCTGAATCAGGTTGGGATAATCTTTGGCTTGCATTAAACGCCCGACCGCCATCAACACAGGAATGTCATCGGAGAAACCGAATTGCGAACGAAGCTGCTGACGTGCCGATGCAGAAAATTGAAATTTTTGCGTATCAATGCCGTTACTGACCGCGGTACTTTTAACCGCGCTAAAGGCTTTTTGCGCCACAAAAAAATCGGTGGCTTCCTGACTGACATTGGTATTCAGATCACTCAAACCATCGGTCAGGCGGTACAACCATTGCCGTGCTTTACCGCCAATTGCCTTGCTGTGTGCCGTACAGATCAAATACGGAATTTGCGCTGAGCGACGCAGCAAACGGGCAAATAAAATCGCATGGAACATATGCGCATGCACCACATCGGGCTGAAACTGCTGCATCAGTTGAGCAAAGTGTCTTGCACTGTGTGAGAAATTCGCCATTGAATTGAGTCCCAGTGAGATCAGTTCAATCTCGGGATGTTGCGGTCGAACCTCAATCTCTCCACGCAAATAGGCAATTTTGACCTGATGCCCTGCTTCAAACAGTTGATCAGCCAGACTGGTCACGACTTTCTCTGCACCACCTAAACCCAAACCTGTAATTAGCAGCAAAATTTTCATCTTCAATTCACTCAAGCTTGGGCAAACAGATCAAGCCATTGGGTCACAATCTGCTCAGTCGAATACTGTTGCACATATTGCTGATTCTGTTTAGCAATCTGTTGATAATGCGTCGTTTCTAACGCCATCATCTGTGCCAACCCATCACTCAAAGCCTGCGCATTTTCAGGGGCAACCAACGAATTTGACGTGTTGGCTAAAATTTCACGCGGCCCAATCGGACAGTCAAAAGCCACGATTGGCAAACCAAAACTCAGAGCTTCGAGCAGAACCATCCCAAAACCTTCAAAACGTGAACTTAAACAGTAAATCGATGCCTGTGCATAATACTGGGCAATCTCAGGGGTCGCGGCTACCCAATCCACCGAATCTTGAATTCCCAACTGAAGTGACTGTTGTTTGAGTGCCTGTTCCTGTTCGCCACCACCCACTATCCGCAGTGTCCAGTCAGGATATTGAACACGGAGTAATTGCCATGCTTCCAGTAACAGATCAAAACCTTTCTCAGGACGTAGCCGTCCAACGGCAAGCACGGTTTTATGATTTTGATTTGGTAAATGATCGGCAACAGCAAAAGGCGATGGATTGGCAATCGCTTGAATCTTGGCGGAAATTTTGGCAATGCCCTGCTGCCATAACTGACGGTCATGTTCGGTTAAAGTCACCACCGCATCGGCATGACGCGCAGCCCAAACCCGCCCGACACGGCGCAGACGTACACCCAAATCCACTTCAAAATTAAAATGTTCCCAGCAAATATGCTGTACTTTCAAACCGAACAGGACAGGTACGGTAAAAATACAGGAAATACTGTCCACCACCACAAAATGCTGAATCTGCTGTTGTTGGACAAAACGGCGGATTTTCCAAATTGTCCCCAGTAAATGGCTTTTCATCGACACAGGCTGTGGATAAAGTGCATGGTTTTCCACACGGGCATCCAAGGCAAAAAATGGACGCTCACCTTGTGAAAGATTCAGAATACAGACTTGTTGCCCCTGTGCCGCCAAGGCATTGGCGACCAGTGTGGTAACGCGCTCGGTTCCACCTGCAAGGTTAAGATTGCCAATCAGAAAGCAGATTTTGCCGATCATTTTTTCAGACCCAAACGGCGCAAGGTGCGGTCAAACAATAAAAATGCCACGCCATACTGGAAAAACAGACGATTTCCGCGGTTACGGATCATGGTTTCATTGAGTGGATGCTGACGCATTTTTTGTTTTAAAACTTTCCAACGCTGCTGTGCCGCACTAATCCCATCGGCGTTCAAGACATCCATAATATGCGACTGGCTAATCGCGATCATGGTCGCCACCAGTTCAGGATGCTGTTCAATACGTTCTAAATAAAATAGCGGCACGCCCCCCAAATCATCAATATTTTTACGGGATTTGGTCGCGGTAATGCCGTGCGGGTTGATACGGTAATTGATCAATACTTCAGGGCTGAAATAGGCGGTTTTTGCTGCGAAAAATAACAACGGCGTGGTGTAGGCATCTTCATAGTTTTTACCGACTGGAAAGCGAATCTCTTGAAACAACGCTCGTTTATAAACACGTAGCCATGCAAACCACGCCGAACGATTAGACAGTTCCAGTAAAATATCTTGGTTCAAGGTTTGCAAACCCTGCTTCGACATACGATGTAAAAACGGAATGATATTGCCCTGATCATCCACGCGCTGTACCGCAAACTGGATGATGTCAGCGCCCGTTTCAATGCCTTTGAACACTTCAGCAAAATACCGCGGATTGAGATAATCATCCGAATCTAAAAATGCCACATACTCACCCTGAGCCTGCGTAATCCCTGTATTGCGTGCCCCGCTCAAACCCTGATTTTTTTGGCGGATGATGCAAAATTGCTGCTGAACCGCTTCAGGCTGCTGTGCCAAAAACTGCTGTGCTTTGGCTACCGACTGGTCTGGGCTGCCATCATCGACCACAATCACCTCGACCTCAGGCACAGGCAACTGCTGGCAGATACTGGTCAGGCATTGTTCAATGTACTTTTCGACATTATAAACGGGGATGATCAAGCTCAGCTTCATCGGGTATTCTCAGCGTTTGAAATAGGTGGATGGTTTAAAGATACGAATATGCGTATCTAAAATTAAACCCTGCTTATAAAAGTAATTAAAGAGTGTTAAAGACAAAATTTCTGTGGCGAGAATCGCAAAAATTGCTCCGTACAGAGCAAAATAATGAATCGCCAAAAAGGTCACCACGACATTAAACACCACCAAAATCATCGTTTTGTGATGTAAATAATCGTAGGCATTGAACTTGATCAGGTACTTTTCTGCCACGGTCGACATGCCTGAAAACAGCGTCACAAACACCGCAATAATCAGAATATCGTTGACCTGCTGATAGGCAGCGCCATAGAGCCACTGGATAATCCAGTGCCCAAACAAGGCAAAAAATACCGCAGCCGAAGACGCAATCACAATCACCATCAGGTTTAAGCGTGCCACCATATTTTGGCTGCGATCAAAATCTTTTTCCGCATAAATTTGGGTGAGAAATGAAGAAATAAAGGCATTTAAAACAAAGTAAAAACTGCTACCCAGCGTCATTGCGACCGAGTAAATCCCCAGATCATGCTGCGATTTTATTCCCAAAAACAGTTGTGAGGTCTTGGTAAAAATCGCAATCGACAGCGTATACAACACCAGTTTACGCCCGACTTTCAGCACATACCCACGGTACTGCTGTAAATGCTCAGCAATTCGCTCGGGATTGCTGAGTTTTTTACGTGCAAAAATCGCCCGACGCATCAAAAATGGAACTAGCGTCACCAACACAATCGGAATACTTAAATAACTGACAGGTAAATGGAATTCAGCAATCCCATAACGCACGATCAGGCTCACCAAAATCGCAGTGACATTACAGATAGTATTAAAACGTGACTGCAAGGTGGCATTGAAGTAAATGCTATATGCCGTGTCATGCAGGGAAAAATACACCCCGATACACGCCGCGACTGAGAAAATAAAGGTCAGTGGATCAACCGTTAAATACAGATACAGCAGTACCAGACTGGCAAACACAGCAAAGAACAGATTCCGTAAAGTTCGGGTGGCAAAAATAATGTGCTCACCTGTTTTGCGGTTCTGACTGGTTTTTTGGAAAATCAGGTTGTCTGAGCCAAACAATGACACCGTTTGCACGATGGCAAAAATCGAGGTGGCAAAGGTCAGCTTCCCGAAATTGGCAGGGCCAATATAACGTGCCACAAACGAGGTCACGAAGATCAATCCAAAAATGGACAACAGCTTTTCAGCCATCATCCACAATGAATTGAGATAGACTTTTTTACTCATGAGGTCGCTTACAGACGAATGTCCACGCTGTCTTTGTCGAGGACGTATTTCAAGTCATACAGGACAAAATTGGCTTTGCACAACTTGGCAATATCGTCACGGGTCAATGCTTTAAACTGATGATGGGCAACTGCCAATACCACGGCATCGTAATAATGGTTTTTCGGTGTTTCAGTCAGTTCCAAGCCATATTCATGCTGTACTTCGGCAGCATCCACCCAAGGATCATGTACATCGACCTGAATGTGGTATTCCTGCAATTCATGAATAATATCAATGATGCGGGTGTTACGGATGTCTGGGCAGTTTTCTTTAAAGCTTAAACCCAACACCAAGACTTTGGCACCTTCAACCTGAATGCGCTTTTTCACCATGGTCTTAACCAGTTGCGTCACCACATAAGCACCCATACCATCATTCAGACGGCGACCCGCTAAAATAATTTCAGGATGATAACCAATCGCCTGCGCTTTATGGGTCAAATAGTACGGATCAACCCCGATACAGTGCCCCCCGACCAGACCCGGACGGAACGGCAAGAAGTTCCATTTGGTACCTGCGGCTTTGAGCACATCTTCAGTGTCGATGCCCATTTTATTGAAAATCAACGCCAATTCATTGATCAGGGCAATATTGACATCACGCTGGGTATTTTCAATGACTTTGGCTGCTTCAGCGACTTTGATGCTTGGTGCTTTATGTGTCCCTGCGGTGATAATCAGGTTATAGACGTCATCGACATAATCCGCGATTTCTGGCGTAGACCCTGATGTGATTTTTAGAATATTGGTGACACGGTGTTCTTTGTCACCTGGGTTAATCCGTTCTGGGCTATAGCCTGCATAGAAATCTTGGTTAAAGATCAGACCTGAGACTTTTTCCAGTACAGGAATACAGACTTCTTCACTCGCCCCTGGATACACAGTTGACTCGTACACCACGACATCGCCTTTTTTCAAGACACGACCAATGCTTTCAGACGCTTTGACCAACGGGGTGAGATCGGGTTGTTTATACTGATCAATCGGGGTTGGTACGGTCACGATAAAGAAGTTACAGGTCTGTAAATCATCAATCTGGGTGGTGTAGCTTAAATGGCTCGCCTGTTGTAATTCTTCTGGCGACGTTTCTAAAGTATGATCCTGACCGTTTCGAAGTTCATCAATCCGTTTTTGCTGAATATCGAACCCGACTGTTGCGACAGTTTTACCAAATTCGACAGCCAGTGGCAGTCCCACATAGCCTAAACCCACAATCGCGATTTTGAGTTGATCTCGTTGCAACATAGACAGTCCGATCCTAATCAATAAAGTAAAAGAGGATCATAATTGATGATCCTTACAGGCTGACTAATATAACAGAAATCAGACTGATTTTTCGGATAAAAAAGTGAGTTCGAGCTTTAGTACTGGCTGGCTTTATTTACAGATTTAAAACACGTTTTTAATCAGATTAGGCGGTTACTTCACACAAAAAACATACCGTTTATTTACAATCCATTATATGCTTACAGCCACTCATGCCTGCATGATCAGGCCAGCTATGTTTATCGAATAAAATTGGATTCCTCTTATGAGTAAAGCCTTACCCGTTGCTGTTGCAGTTATTTTAGGCGGCGCTGCACTTGTTCCTGTTTTTTATGCATCTCAACACCCTGCTCCAGCCAAATCACAACGCGCATCAGCAAGTACCTCTTCTGAACCGAAAAAGATTCTCAGCTATATGCAAGGCTACCAAATGGGTGGTCAGGTTTCTGCTGAAATGGATATTGATGGTTTTGCACAAGGTTTACGTGATGCCCGTGACCATAAACCACATGCCTATAACGACCAGCAAGTCAAAGAAGCGATTGTGAACTATCAAAAAGAATTACAAGGCAAACTCAACAGCTTGCAGGAAAAGAACAAAACTTTCTTGGCTGAAAATGCGAAGAAAGCTGGAGTAAAAACTACAGCTTCTGGTTTGCAATATGAAATCATCAAACAAGGTACAGGCAAACAAGCCACGACAAACTCAACCGTTCAAGTGAACTACGAAGGTAAACTGGTCGATGGTACAGTATTTGACAGTAGTTACACGCGTGGTCAACCTGCCGAATTCCCACTTTCGGGTACTATTCCAGGTTGGATCGAAGGCATTCCACTGCTGAAAGAAGGCGGTAGCATTATGCTTTACGTTCCTGCAAAACTGGCTTATGGTGAACAAGGAAACCAAGCCATTCCACCAAACAGTGTCTTGATCTTCAAGGTCGATTTACTTGCTGTAAAATAATCAAAATAATGGAGAGTATTTACTCTCCATTCATATTTTAGGAAGACGATAATGAAAAAAATCCTGAGCGTCGTATGTGCTTTATCTTGCTTATCCACGCCTGTTTGGGCAGCCAATACCATTAACAACCAAAGCGCATTGAGCACCCAAGCAGGTTATAGTTTCGGTTATTTGGTTGGCAAAAGTAATGCTGAAGCTTTACAAAGCATTGATCTAAATGCTTTTATCGAAGGATTGACTGCGGCATCACGCAATCAAAATCCTGCCTTATCTGAACAAGAAATGGCAAATATCTTGGCACTTTATAAAAAGCAGGCAGAAGCCAAAGATTTACTTGAACATCAACAGCAAGCTGATATTAATGCCAAAGCAGGAGCAGATTTCCTAAACAAGAATGCTCACCAAGCGGGTGTTGTCACTACGGCTTCAGGTTTGCAATACCAAGTTTTAAAAGCGGGTCAAGGCAAAAGCCCAAATAAAAACAGTACGGTTGAAATTAACTATGAAGGCCGTTTAATTGACGGTACGGTGTTTGACAGTTCCATTGCCCGTGAACAATCGGTTGATTTTCGTGTCAGTGAAGTGGTTTCAGGCTTATCTGAAGGCTTACTGACCATGAAAGAAGGCGGTAAAACCCGTTTCTTCATTCCAGCCAAACTTGGCTATGGTGAAATTGGTGCGGGCGATGCGATTGGGCCAAACAGCACCCTGATTTTTGATGTTGAATTAATTAAAGTCAAATAATTCATCAAACAAAAGAGCAGCGATTCGGCTGCTCCTTAAAATACAACTACTCTTAACTGGCTTTGGACAATACCTGATCCTGACTGACATCCCCAATACGCCATTGATACGGTGGCAGAGTACCATTGACACTAAAATCACCGACAATTCGGTCTTTAAACACCCGTGGATTATGTGAAGACAGCGTTCGGACATTACGCCAGAAACGATCCAGTGCATGACGCTGATCTGATGCCGATGCACCCAAAGCATCAAACAGTACCGTTGAGGCATTTAAAATCAGTTGGGTAATCACCGTTTGCGACTGCGCGGTTTCAAGTTCAGCCAGTGCATTTTGCTGTTTCTCATATTCAGCATTGTCTTGTAAGGCTGCCAAATAAGTACGCTGCAAACTTTGCGCGACTTTTTCAACGATTGCCCCTGCACTATAAGCTGCGCCACGCACCTGCCCGACCACCTGTAAGATTTGTGGATCATTGCGGACAAACTGGCTATTAGCATGGGTATAGTTACGGTTGCGTTGCCCTACCGCATGGGATAACTCATAACTGGCAGCACGCCCAAGCCCTGTAATAATCGCCAATTGCACCAGTTGGTAATACGCTGCTGAATATTTAAAGCGCGTGCCATCCACTAAAATTTCACTCGGATCAATCAGTACATCATTAAAAATTGCCGTGCCACTGGCTGTGAGTTTTTGCCCAAAACCATTCCAGTCATCTTGTATGGCAACCCCTTCTTGATGACGTTGCACCAATACCTCTGCCGATTCTCCTGACAAGTCCTGAATACCCACATCAATCCAGTCTGCATATAAACTGCCTGTGGTGTAATACTTCTGCCCTTTCAAACGCAGCCGACCTTGTGAATCGCGATAAATATGGGTTTGAAACTGATCACGACTTTCTTTTCCACCTTCAGACCATGCGCTACCAACGGTTTCACCCGCAGCAATCCGTCTAAGCCAACGGGCTTTAAACGCAGGATCTTTGGAAATTAAGACATCTTCGGTAAAGCCAAAGTGCACACGAAGCGCTTGTGGCAAGTTTGAATCGGCTTGAGCAAGCTCAACCAACAGAGCGAATAATTCAGGAATGCTGGCATCAAAACCACCAAAGGCTTTCGGCAAACGCAATCGGGTAAAACCGCTGTCTTTAAGCCACTGCAATTGTTCATAAGGCAAAATTCGCTGCTGCTCGCGCTGTAACGTACCTGCCTGAATTTTGGCAAATACAGGGCGAAAATGTTGTGCCAGTTCATCATAACGCGCGGACGGGCCTTGACCCCATGCTGCATAAATTTGTGATTCAGAAAAAGCTTGGGCATGCTGAATTGTTGGATTAGTCATGGCATTACTCAAAAATCAATATGCCTTTACCTTAAAATAAATCGTCTGCTGTCATCAGATGTTGTTTTGCTATGGTTAGCACAATTTTAGATAATCCCCACACACTCAACAGCAGAGTTATACTCTTTTTAAATCTTTAATTTTAATAAAATTTTATCCATTACAGCCACTAAAACTCAAACAATGACGCAAAAAAACACCCTGCATGTGCAGGGTGTTTTTCTTCATCTTACAACTTAGAATGGAACACGTTTATATTGACGGTATTCTGGTTTCCAGAAATTTTTCTCAATATTTTCCATGAGCAATTCATCACTAATCACAGGGGCTACGCCTGCCTCCATCGCTGCTTTTGCGACTTTAAAGGCAATCACACGAGACACTTTTTGAATGTCATCAATCTCAGGTAACAAGTCTGCATTTGGATCTTGCAACATTGGTGAACAGTCTGCCAAAGCATTGCTCGATGCCATCAACATGCTGTCGGTGACACGAGTTGCACCTGCTGCAATCACACCCAAACCAATACCTGGGAAAATATAAGAGTTGTTGCACTGGCAAATGTTATACAGCTTGCCTTGATAATTTACAGGTGCAAACGGGCTACCTGTTGCAATCAGCGCTTTACCGTCTGTCCAGTTCAAGACATCGGCAGGTACAGCTTCAACACGCGAGGTTGGATTCGACAATGGCAATACAATTGGACGTTCACAGTTTTCAGCCAAAGTCCGAATAATTTCTTCAGTAAATAAACCAGGTTGACCTGATACCCCAATCAACACGGTTGGTTTGGCATTTTTCACCACATCAAGCAATGAAATCATTTCATCGGCTTGTGCCCAGCTTGCAACGACTTCAGGTTGCTGTGCCAATTTACGTTGGAAGTCCAGCAAGTTCGGCTGATTTTCAGTGATTAAACCGAAACGATCCACCATAAATACTTGCTTGCGTGCTTCAGCATCACTCAAGCCTTCTGCCACCATTTGCGCCACGATCTGTTCGGCAATACCACAACCTGCTGAACCTGCACCCAAGAATGCAATACGCTGATCTTTTAACTGCTTGCCTGCCGCACGGCTCGCAGCAATTAGACTACCCACCGACACCGCAGCCGTTCCCTGAATATCATCATTGAAACAGCAGATTGCATCACGGTATTTGTTCAGTAAAGGCATCGCATTTTTCTGTGCAAAATCTTCAAACTGAATCAAGGCGTTTGGCCAACGACGGCGAATACCACGAATCACTTCATCCACAAAGTTATAGTATTCATCGCCACTAATACGTGGTTGACGCCAGCCCATATAAATCGGGTCATTCAGCAACTGTTGGTTGTTGGTGCCGACATCAATGGTAATTGGCAATGTATAGGCAGGACTGATCCCACCACATGCGGTGTACAGTGATAATTTTCCGATTGGAATACCCATCCCGCCAATACCTTGGTCACCAAGACCCAAAATACGTTCGCCATCAGTGATCACAATCACTTTGACATTTTTACGGTTCACATTTTGCAAAATGTCATCAATGTGTTCACGGTCAGGATACGAGATAAATACCCCACGATGACGGCGGTAAATATCAGAGAACTGTTGACAAGCTTCGCCAACCGTTGGTGTATAAATAATCGGCATCATTTCCGCCAAATGATCTTCAATTAGGCGGAAAAACAGGGTTTCGTTGGTATCTTGGATATTCCGTAAATAAATGTGCTTATTGATCGCATCGTGGAATGCAGAGTACTGTTGATATGAGCGTTGGCTTTGTTCTTCAATAGTTTCAATCACATGGGGAATTAAACCATGCAGGTTAAAACGAGTCCGTTCGTCTTCGCTAAATGCAGAACCTTTGTTCAATAAAGGCAATTCTAATAAGGTATTTCCAGCATAAGGGATGTAAAGTGGGTGCTTTTTTTGCGTAGCAGAGGTCATGTTTAGTCTCATCTTTGACTAAAACCGCACGATTGTGAAGTTTAGCTTTTCAAAATACCTAAATAGCTTAAGCCTTTTTTGACAAAAAATGGTATTTAGCAAATTTATAATGGTATGAGACTTATTTCGAGATTTAATTATTCTGACTAATCTGGTTGGTCTTGTGTCATTTTTAAGGATTCTTGCAGAATATTCTCGACATTCTGCAAGAAAAAATGAGGGGTTTCCAACTGCTACTTTATGCTTTCTTTTTAGAAAAGCGTGCAAATTTACGATTAAAGTTGGCAACACGCCCTTCATTGCTGGCTTGGCGGACTTCGCCTGTATAAAACGGATGTGAAGCACTAGAAATATCCAAAGTCACATACGGGTAAACTTGTCCTTGATACTCTCGAGTTTGACTTGGTTTTAAGGTTGAACCAATTAAAAAATAACTGTCTGCATTGGTATCGTGAAATAAAACTTGTTGATAATCAGGATGAATTTGTTTTCTCATAACATGCTCCAATATAATTACGTTATAACATAACAATATTCTATCCGATTTTTTTCATCTTCGTCAAAAAATCCGTGTGCTCATGCACAAAATCGACAGAAATAGTCTTTCCCTAGAACGTACAAAATTTGCTATATTTAGCGTTTTTCCGCGACATTTTTCTAACCATTATGAATACGGCAATCCAAGCAGCTCTTGATCATGCAGTTCAGTCCCTCAAGCAACAGGGTGTTCTTCCATCTGAATGGAACAACAACAGTACCTTAACGCGAACCAAAGATCGAAGCCACGGCGATTTTGCCTCAAATGTTGCCATGACTGCTGCGAAAGCTGCGGGTTTAAAACCGCGTGATCTTGCGGAACAAATCTTGGCAAATTTGCCTGAAGTTGCCGATATCAGTAAAGCTGAAATCGCAGGTCCAGGATTCATTAACTTCTTCTTAAATGCCAACCAGCGTTTTGCTGTGCTTGATCAAATTCAAAAACAAAACCAAAGTTTTGGTCGCACTCAAAGCAATGTTGGACAACGCATCCAAGTAGAGTTTGTATCAGCGAATCCAACCTCTAGCCTACATGTCGGTCATGGTCGTGGTGCAGCTTACGGCATGACCGTTGCGAATTTACTTGAAGCGACTGGCGCTGTGGTTGACCGTGAATACTATGTCAACGATGCAGGTCGTCAGATGGACATTTTGGCGACTTCAACCTATTTACGTTATTTAGAATTACAAGGGCAAACTCTGGTTTTCCCAAAAAATGCCTACCAAGGCGACTATGTCAAAGAAATCGCACAAAGCATTATTGAAAAAGATGGCGATGCACATGTTCGTCCTGTGGCAGATGTCTATAAAGATGTACCTGAAGATGTGCAATATGCGGCTGAACCAGATGCTGATGGCAATAAAGTCGTTGTTTCAGGCGACAAAGAAAAACATATCGATGGTTTGATTGCCAACTCACAGCAACTCCTTGGTGAGGGCTATCGCGTTTTCCATCAAGCTGCACTGAAAGCCATCTTAGAAGACATTAAAGATGACCTTGGTGAGTTCGGTGTGACCTTCAATCAGTGGTTTAGTGAAGCCAGCCTGACTGAAAAAATTGATGAAGCGTTGGCAACCCTTGAACAACGTGGTTTCTTGTACGAACAAGACGGTAATATCTGGTTTAAATCGACTGAATTTGGCGACGAAAAAGACCGTGTAGTGAAACGTCGTAACGGTCAAACTACTTACTTTGCTTCTGATATTGCGTACCACCTCAACAAATTACAACGTGGTTATACCCATATTGTGGATATTTGGGGTTCAGACCACCACGGTTATATTGCCCGCGTAAAAGCGGCGATTGATGCGATGGGTTATGACTCAAGCAAACTGACTGTGCTTTTGGTTCAGTTCGTCAGCTTGTGGCGTGGCGGTGAGATGGTACAAATGTCATCTCGTTCAGGTCAGTTCGTAACTTTACGTGAACTGCGTGAAGAAGTCGGCAACGATGCAGCACGTTTCTATTACGTGATGCGTAAGAGCGAACAACACATTGACTTTGACCTTGACCTTGCGGTTTCACAAAGTAAAGACAACGCGGTGTATTACATCCAATACGCACATGCCCGTATCTGCCGTATGCTTGAAAAAGCCAAAGATACAGGTCTTGCATTTGATGCAGTAGCGGCACGCCAGTTTGCTGAACAGTTAAGCCTTGATGCTGAAACTGAAATCTTGGCAAAACTGGCAGCTTACCCAGACATTATTCAGCGTGCAGCCAATGCCTATGAACCACACCAAGTCGGTAACTACTTGAAAGAACTTGCAGCACTGTTCCATGGTTGGTACAACGAACACAAAGTACTGAGCGATGACGCTGCCCTAACGCAAGCTCGTTTATTACTTTCAGTAAACGTACAACAAGTTTTGCGTAATGGTTTAGAATTACTTGGTGTATCTGCACCAACAGCGATGTAAGTTAAGAGGGTTCCTACGTGTGGGGTAAAACACAACGTGGCGTTTCTGAACGCCCTAAACAGCCAAAACAGGCATTCATTCCAAAATGGTTCGGTACTCTAATCTTGATTTTAGTGGTACTGAGTGCTGCACTGGCATTAATGTTGTGGAAGCCGTGGGCACCCGTACAACCACGTAGTGATGTGACGGCAGGACAATCTCAGGATGAAACCAATAAAGACTACCGTTTTTATGACCAGTTACCCAAACAACAGGTAACGCCTATTCCTGAACAGGCAGTCCCTGCCACAGCATCCAAAGAAGTCGGTGTGATTGTCGAAGCACCTGCTCAGCCAAGTGCAGAAATCAGTAGCGCTTCTGATAGCAGTTCCACTGCACAAACCAGCTATATCTTACAGATTAAAAGTTTTAATGATCCCGATAGTGCCGATGCCAAACGTTCAGAAATTTTAATGAACAAACTTCCTGCCGATGTTGTGATTAGCACAGAGAAAGGTCAAACATGGTATCGCGTGATTTCAGGGCCATTTAGCACAGAAAGTGAAGCCATTGCTGCGCAGCAAAATCTGCAAAATAGTGGCATCGATTCGATTATCGTCAAACACTAAAGCATCAAACAAAAAAGCGATCAACTGATCGCTTTTTTTAGCGCAAAAAACTTCAATTTTGGGGCAAGGAAAAAAATCAAATTGCCCAACAAAATACAGATAACCCCCAAAACTGCACTAATACTCCAGTGATAGTTTTCCCAAAAAGTCGAAATGCTTAATGCCACCAAAGGAAAAAGCAGGGTACTATAAGCCGCCTGCCCTGCACCAATTCGCCCAACCAAAATAAAATAAGCACTAAAGCCAATCACTGAGCCAAAAATCGCCAAATAACCTACAGCCAAACTAAATTGCCAATTCCATACGGCAGGTAAAAACTGCATGCCTGTTAGCGCTGCAAATAATCCCATCCAAAGTGTGCCGTAGCTCATGGCATAAGCATTGGTACTCAAGACATCTAGTCCTCGTTTCTGATGACGTGTGCTAATCATATTGCCTAGAGAGAAGCCATAAGTTCCAAGCATACACAAACCAATGCCAAGCAAAGTAGTTCCCTGCACATGCGTACTGCTTAAGTCTTGCCAAAACAATAAAAACATACCAAGAAAACCTAAAATTACCGCAGGAAAAAACTGAGGTACAATTTTCTGAGCAAAGAACACGCGACTATTCAATGTATTAAACAGAACTGCTATTGAAAAAATAACCGACTCTAAACCACTGTTAATATAGGCAATTGCATGATAAAAACATAAAAAATTCAGTCCAAAAACACAGAGTCCCTGTGCAGCACAAAACCCATGATCACGTAAAGACAGAGGACGTAAACGACGAGTAATCAATAAACCGAACATTAAGCAACTTGCTGCAATCAAAAAACGCCAAAACACCGCAACGACAGGATCAACCACATTTGATTGAGCTGTAATGGCAATCCATGTTGTTCCCCAAATCAAGACCACTATCGCATATAAAACCAAGTTCACCTGTATGCTCCTTTTTTTATCGATAAAAAGTATGCGATACAGCACAATTTAAAACTTGTATAAACTGATGATCAACTTGCACAAACTTGTGGTTTTTTTAGAAAATCTGCAAGACTGTTTAAAAAACAGCTAGACTATATTGTCCATGATGTCACGACATGATCACACAGATGACCTATCAGACCCTTGAACAGCTCCAGCAGCATAAAGCACAGTTGCTTGACCATGCACAACTCGGCTCAGGCATGCAATTGGCATCTTGGTACAACCAACATGATCGGGTCAGTGTAAAAAGCAATCATCACACCTTAAGCCTTTATATTCGAGAAGGCTATGAATGTTATCAACGGCAGGGTATTAAATGGCGCAATGGCGGCGGCCCAGATCATTTTTGTTTAATGCCACAGCAGCAGGAATCGGAATGGGATATTCGTGGTGAACTGAGTTTTGTGCATTTATATTACACCGATCAGCACCTACGAGATCTGGCAGCAAAGGTCTGGGATAAAGAGCCAAATACCATTCAGTTAGATGAAAAGACCTTCGCAGTTGACCCACACATTACTTTGTTATATCGGCACTTTTTATTGAACTGTGACTGGAAACAGTCTGAAAATTTACTACAACTCTCGACCACAGCAACGTTATTATTAAACCATGTGCTACGTCAGTACAGCAATATTGTTTGGAATATGCCACAAGTCAAAGGCGGGCTAGCACCTGCTCAATTACGCTCACTGTTGGCATGGATTGAAGCCCATTTGCATTTGCCACTGACGATTTCAGATCTGGCTGCACAAACCCATTTGAGTGACTACCATTTTGCCCACATGTTTCGGCATTCAATGCAACAAGCACCACATCAGTATATTTTACAACAACGCCTGATGCGTGCTCATCGATTGGTGCAGTCCTCAACACTGAGCCTGACTGAAATTGCTTTACAATGTGGCTTTAGCTCAGCCAGTCACTTTAGTAACCGCTTTAAGCAGCATTTTGGCTGTACACCTTCCCAGTTAAGACATTATTGATGTTGCAATTTATAACATTCATCCAATGCCAAAGCGTAATACTCCAAGCCTTCTTGTGCGGCTTGAAAGGCTTTTGCCTGTAAATCTGGTTTACCTTCACATAACAGTTTAATCAATTCCATCGCTTCATAAGGATGAATATCATCATAATGAGCATGCGCACGTAGCCATGCCAATGAACGTTTGTCAATTTGTATATCAGACCGACTTTGATAGTTCTGAATGCCTTTATAAACGCTTAATGACCAGTCACCTGTCGCCCACTCAATCGCCAAATTGGTTGCAGCAAGACTTTCAGGCAAACTACCACGATAATTAATACTCCACAAAAAATGATTGACTGCATTCATTGCAGGGGGTGGCGTAATCTGATCCAGTTCTTCAAGAGTTACCCCAAAACCATATGCCCAGTCGCGATACCAACTTAAATGGCGCTCTTCAACTTTCAAATTTTGAATTAACCAATCCCGACTCTCAACCACGCCAGCTTCATTAAACTGTGTTGCTTTTGCCAAAGCCAAAGCCATATAAGAGGGAAACTGTGCCACTAAGGGATAGAAATTTAATAATGCGCCACGAAAACAACCAATGTTCAGCTTACCTGTAGCCATACCAATAAACAGGGGATGCTGACTAACGCGCTCTTTTGCAGGAATAAGATCATCCCAAAATTTCTGCGCCCACTCACTATGTGGTGTAATTTCAAGGACTGAGCCTTTCTTCAGGACTGTCATAACATACTTCCTTCAATTTTTTGACTCATGCGAATGACAAAGATTTCTTTATTTTTAATACAATATCAAGTCTGAATAATCAATCAGATTTTCAGCGAAACTGTTTTTTTTGATTTGGCGTTTTACTGCCAATAAAAGATAGGCTTTCAATGAGTTATGAAATTGGTATTCAGATGATTTTATTGAGTCCTCATGCCCACTGTTTCTATTCTGTTTCAAGCACGAGTAACATTTCATTCATGTCCTGAAAATTTTTTACATTTTAAATTTATGTAAAAATGATGTATAAAGAAATGTGACCCGCTTAAAATACAAAGGTTTATCTTTTAGAAAATTTCCACACAAAAATAAATGTATCTATATGTTGAAGGCTATAGAGTCACCTATTTATACAACATATAAATAGTTGAAATTATACATTTTTAATAGTGAGATTGGGTTATGCGGTTACAAGGCTCAAATATACTTAGCCGAAAACAAGTCGATTTATTAAAAAAAAACCGATTAAATTTTGTGTGGTTTCCTAAAGATTTCGAGCGCATCTACCAACAACAATACCGACAAGAAGCTGCCTACGAATTTCGCTATCGTGGCATGATTATTTTTATTTTATATCTCTATTTATCCTTGGGTATTTATCAAGTCTTACCTAAAGATCATGTGTGGGCGTGGCTATCCTATTATAGTTGGGTTGGCGTGATTGTCCTTGCTGCATGGGTGATTTCTTTTGTCAAAAAACTCACCCCTTGGTTTGATCACTATGTATGTCTAGGTTCGGCACTCTCTGTTGCGATTAGTTTTATCTTGGTCAACAGTTTGGAAGGCGTCAAAAATACGGCTTTACTGCATACCGCGATGATGTATGCCGTGATTATTATTTATGGGTTTGTTGGATTACGTTTCTATACTGCCTTAATCGCAGGTTGGGGAGGTGGTTTACTCGGTCTGCTGGTCAGTAAACACTTGAATGCAGATATTGACTGGACACTCCTGAACCGTACCTATACGTTTAGCAGTTTTTTAGGCATGTCCTTGGCCTATTTTACTGATCGGCAGCACCGTGAAAATTTTCTACAAAATTGCATTATTGAACATAGCCATTTAGAGCTGGTACAGCAAGCTCAACAACTTTCCAAACTGTCACAACTTGATGCATTAACAGGTTTGGCCAATCGCCGCTATTTAGATGAAGTCTTGGAAAATGAATGGCATCGGGCAATTCGCTATAGCAGCCCGCTAACCATTATGATGATCGATATTGATTATTTTAAACTGTATAACGATGCACTTGGACATGTACAAGGCGATGAATGTTTAAAGCGCATTGCACTTCTTTTAAGCACTGTTACAGCTGAAAATAGTGACACTTTAGTCGTGCGTTATGGTGGAGAAGAATTCTTGCTACTGTTTCCCCGAACCAATGCGGAAGAAGCTCAGCAGCAAGCTGAACGTCTCATTAAAGAAACACATCAACTGGCGATTCCACATCCATCGAGTTTTATCGCCCCTTATGTCACGCTAAGTATTGGGGTTGCCACCATGATTCCTCAAGCCGATGAGCGTATTTCCGAGTTTATTATTTCGGCTGACCATGCCCTGTATCTGGCAAAACGTAAAGGGCGCAACCAATATCAAATCACAAACAATCAACCTACAATTGCTAGAGCCATAGCTGAATAGCATTTTGCTCTAGATGGATTCAGTCAGTTGCAAAAATTACTTTTCAGACAACACCAAAATGCCATGTTGTCCTAAGCGTGCGGTGGTCACGCCTACTCTCCCCAATAATTTCTGCGGCTGAGCGTGGTCTGAGTCAGCCCGATCATATCTCAGGGCACACAGCAATTGCTTTATGTTATTGATAATGCCCATCCGTTTCCTGCGCACGCTGAAATGCGTCACGCTGCTGGATACGGGCAAGAAATGCACGGATATGTGGAATATCCAGTTGAGTCCGTTTTGAAATAGCCTGTAAAGGAAAACTCATTTGAATATCCGCAAATGAAAATGCGCCTGCAAAATACTCATGTTCAGTCAAATATGATTCAATATAAGCCACATGATCTTTGAGTCTTGGCTGTAAAAAGCCTGCTTTTACCCCTTCACATACTTTTTTGGCAATTGGACGAATCAAAAATGGGACTCTTGAGGGTACATTGCTCATTACCAGTTGAAATACCAACAAGGGCATCAATGAACCTTCAGCATAATGCATCCAGTATAAATACTGATAAGCATCATCTTGAATTTCAGGATTCGGCTTAAATAAACCTGCTTGGTCATAACGCTGTTGTAATACATCTAAGATGACGGCAGATTCGGCAAGTACTTGCTGTTCATCTTGCAAGACAGGTGATTTACCCAAAGGATGAATGGCTTTGAGTTCCTCTGGCGCTGAAAGATTGGGCTGTCGTTTATAAAAACGAATCTGATAATGCAGTTGTAATTCTTCTAATGCCCTTGACATCCTCCCCGACCTAAAGGACGGGGATTCCCCCTGCGAGACGCTCATGTCCGAGCGCGAGAATATTCAGTGCTGAGTTTATGTCTCGATCATGGAGCGTACCGCACTCCATGCACTGCCATT
>NZ_BKNN01000035.1 GCF_008993995.1 Acinetobacter brisouii | reverse complement strand
AAGAGTTGTTAACTCTTTTACAGTAATTTCAAACCTGAGATTATGCCTTGATTTGCTCAGTAAAATAAACGGATTGATGGACTGGCTTAAGATCATTTTTGATATTTTCAAAAAAAATAAACTAAAGTTTTTATAGAGTTAAAGTGATTAAAAAAACAAATGAACTCATTATTTTGTGGTAAGCAGCCGACATAATTTAGCTCTGCTTGTATGTTTTTTATTAACTATATGCTATAACCATAATAACGGCATAAAAATTGCTTGGGTCTCGTGGGATAGGAATCTTTATGAAGTTATCTGTAGGATTAAAAATAGCGAATTCATTGTCGCTTACGCCACAATTACAACAGGCTATCCGACTTTTACAACTTTCTAGCCTTGAATTAGAGCAAGAAATTCAGATTCAGCTAGACAGTAACCCATTACTTGAAAAAGTCGAGGACTTGTCTAGTGCGGAAACTGATAGCGATGCCGACCGTGAATATGAAAATAAAGATTTAACCAAAGAGTTAAATGCGGATTATTTACCTGATGATTTACCTGTTGATACGGATTGGGATGAAGTCTATACCCATCAATCAACAGCATTGGGAACTTCTGAGTTTGAAGAGCGTGAGGATAATCGTCAGAGTAATTTGAGTTTGCAAGAACATATGCAGAATCAGATTAATTTACTGAATTTCTCCAAAGTAGATCAATTAATTGCCTATTGTATTATTGATTCATTAGATGAAAAAGGTTTTCTAGATGCTGAAATTGTAGAGATTACCGCCTCGGTACAGCATTTATTACAAGAATTAGATTATGATGATGTAGTTGAAAATGAAGAAGTTTTAGTTGTTTTAAAGCATTTACAGCGCCTAGACCCGATTGGTATAGGGTCACGTAATTTAGCTGAATGTTTAAAAATTCAATTGGAATATTTACCGCCAGCCACACCATCACGTTATGAAGCTTTAAAAATGCTGGAGTATTATCCGCTGCTTGTTTCTAATGATATTAATAAGTTAATGAAACAAACAGGATTAACTTCTGATCAATTAAAAGCATCAATTGAACTCATTAAGACATTAAAGCCATATCCTGGTAGTGATTTTGAGTCAGGCGAATCGGAATACCAAATTCCAGATGTGGTTGTGACCAAAAAACAGGATAACTGGCAAGTTCAGTTAAATCCAGATGTGATGCCGAAACTTCGGGTCAACTCTTTTTATTCCAATATGATTCGACGTGCAGATCAAAGCGCAGATAATCAATATTTGCGTAATCAGATGCTTGAAGCTAAAAACTTTATCAAGAGTGTCGATGAACGTCATAAAACCTTGCTGAAAGTGGCGAGCTGTATTGTCAAACATCAAAAGGCATTTCTAGAGCAAGGTCCTGAGGCAATGAAGCCTTTGGTGCTGCGTGATGTCGCTGAAGAAGTGGAATTGCATGAGTCTACAGTGTCGCGTGTCACGACGAATAAATACATTCTGACGCCACGTGGTCTGTTCGAATTGAAATATTTCTTTTCAAGTCATGTGGGCACAATGACAGGTGGTGAATGTTCGTCAACAGCAATTCGTGCCATGATTAAGAAAATGATTTCGGTGGAAAACCCACGTAAGCCATTGTCTGATAACGCAATTGCAAATTTATTGAAAGAAGATGGAATTAATGTTGCACGGCGTACGGTTGCCAAATATCGAGAATCATTGAACATTCCGTCGTCTTCTGACAGAAAAGTATTGATTTGAAGAGGTGAATTTGTTAATTCTAAAGATTCATCATGACAGCATGATGAATTTTTTTTCTTGGAGTGGCTTGTGATGTTTGAATGAGAGTGAAATAAACTGTGATTGCATTCATCATCAGCCATAGCGATCTTTATCCTGAGCATTTATGAGGGATAGTGGTATGCAATTAACAATTCGTGGACATCATTTAACCATTACACCTGCGATAGAAGAAAATATCCGCACTAAGTTTGATCAAATGACCAAACATATTGATCAAGTGAATAGTATGCAGGTAAAACTCTCTAAAGATCACCAACTTGATAAACGTTCTCGAAAAGGGAGTGCCAATCATATTGCCGAGGCGATTATTCGTTTGCCTGGCGCTGAACTTTTTGCACAAGCGTGTGCCGATGACATGTATACTTCCATTAATAAATTAACTGAGAAAATGAAACGACAACTGGCAAAACATCGTAAAATGCAGATGATTTTTCCACAAGTTATTGTTCCAGTTTAATTTTTAACTTAAGGTAAAGAGGTTTTTTATAAACCTCTTTTTTTATGGCAATTTTACGATTGCCTAATGAATAATTTTTTTTAGATATAGTAAAATAGCCAGTTTTTACAACGTAGGTCTTACACGAGGTCTTTTACCCATGAATAGTGAACAGCTCACTGAAATTTTAAAAGCAACTTTTCCACATGCAGAAGTTGTTGTGAGTGGACAAGCTGGAAAGTTTGACCTACGTATTGTTGATGATCAGTTTGAAGGCAAACGCCCTGTTGCTCGTCAGCAAGCGGTTTATGCACCATTAAATGATTATATTGCCAGTGGTGCAGTACATGCTGTGACCATTCGTGCAATGACGAAAGAAGAATGGCGCAAAGCTAGCTTGTTTGGAGCTTAATGATTTATGGATAAATTTCTCATCCAAGGTGGTCAAAAATTAGAAGGTGAAGTCCGTATTTCGGGTGCTAAAAATGCAGCGTTGCCATTATTGGCAGCGGTGATCTTAGCAGATTCACCAATTCGTATTTCAAACATGCCAAACCTTCGTGACGTCAACACGCTAGTGAAGCTGATTGCTGGTTTAGGTGTGACGATTGAATATTCGGGTGATACGGTTACTGCGGATACCTCAACATTAAATAACCAATTTGCGCCTTATGACTTGGTGAAAACCATGCGCGCGTCGATTTTGGTGCTAGGCCCATTGGTCGCACGTTATGGTGAAGCGAAAGTCTCTTTGCCAGGTGGTTGTGCCATTGGTTCACGTCCTGTTGATCAACATTTAAAAGCATTAGAAGCTTTGGGTGCGCACATTGAAGTTGAAAATGGTTATGTACATGCCAAAGTTGACGGTCGCTTAAAAGGCGGTGAAGTTGTCTTTGATATGGTGACTGTAGGCGGTACAGAAAACATTCTGATGGCTGCAGCACTGGCTGACGGTGTGACCACAATTCGCAATGCAGCACGTGAGCCTGAAATTACTGATTTGGCACAAATGCTGATTAAGATGGGCGCTAAAATTGAAGGTTTAGACACCGATACGTTGGTGGTGACGGGTGTTGAAAGCCTGCATGGTTGTGACTATGCCGTCGTCGCAGACCGCATTGAAACAGGTTCTTACCTTGCTGCTGCTGCAATTACTGGTGGTCGTGTCAAAACGACACATACCGATCCTGCATTGCTTGAATGTGTCCTCGACAAGTTTGAGGAAATGGGTGCCGAAGTCACACGTGGTGATGACTGGATCGAGTTAGACATGCAAGGTAAACGTCCGAAAGCGGTCAGCTTCCAGACTTTACCGCATCCTGATTTCCCAACAGACATGCAAGCACAGATCATGGCGGTGAATGCGATTGGTCGTGGTTTTGCGACGATTTCAGAAACGATTTTTGAAAACCGCTTTATGCATGTCCCTGAATTGTCACGTATGGGTGCCAATATTCAGGTCGAAGGCAATGATGCAGTCGTAACAGGTGTTGAGCAACTTTCAGCAGCACCAGTTATGGCAACCGATTTACGCGCGTCTTTTTCATTGGTGCTAGCCGCACTTGCCGCAGAAGGTGAAACCTTGATTGATCGTATTTATCATATCGATCGTGGCTATGAAAATATCGAAGCGAAACTACAAGGTATTGGCGCAAAAATTAAACGAGTAAGTGGATAAGAAATGAACGAGTTTAGAAACGATGATCCGAATTTCAATGTGATGGGTAATTTTGATCATGGTTTAACCTTAGCCCTCAGTAAAGGTCGAATTTTAAAAGAAACTTTACCTTTACTGGAAACAGCAGGCATTAACTTGCTTGAAGACCCTGAAAAATCACGTAAATTGATTTTTCCGACCACGCATAAACTGGTTCGTATTTTGATTTTACGCGCTTCAGATGTACCAACCTACGTGGAAAATGGTGCGGCAGATTTGGGTGTGGCGGGTAAAGATGTCCTTATGGAACATGGCGCACAAAATGTCTATGAACCATTGGACTTGAAAATTGCCAATTGTCGTCTCATGACTGCTGCCAAAGTGGGAATGGTTCGTCCTCAAGGTCGTTTAAAGATTGCCACCAAGTATGTGAACTTAACCCGCCAATACTATGCCAGCTTAGGCGAGCAAGTAGATGTCATTAAGCTGTATGGTTCTATGGAATTAGCGCCATTGGTCGGTTTAGGTGATTACATTGTTGATGTGGTTGATACAGGTAATACTTTACGTGCCAATGGTTTAGAGCCACTTGAAGAAATCTGCAAAGTCTCTTCACGCCTGATTGTTAATAAAGCTAGCTTTAAACGTAAGCAAGCGTTGTTAAATCCGATCATTTCTCAGCTTGAAACGGCTGTGAACGAGCGTCAAAAGCAAAAATAATTGCTTGTGAATCAGAAAACCGCCAAATTTGGCGGTTTTTTTTATGACTGAGATTTTCAAAATCCGAGTATCTTGTAACAAAATCCAATCATTCCACATCAATAAATACATGTTAAAAATAACGGCTGAAAAAGAAGTAGCGATGACAATGAAAACACCACAACAACGTAAAGAAGCCTCAATACATATCTTGAAACAGCATATCATCCCATATATTGATTGGTTACCAGTCATTGAATCTGTTGAAGAAATTGAAGCCCGAACTGCAGAACATATCGCCAAACGAGCCATTGCTTGTTTGTGGGTGATACAGGTTGCCTGTGATTTGGATAATCAGAAATATGATGATGAAACTCAGGAATTTGTTTTCGATGTTTTGAGTCGCATGCAAGTCTTGGATGAACTAACAGAAAAAGAAAAGGCAATTTTAAATCGGGATGTGTCACAGCAAGATGTGATCAACATGGTTTGGAAATATGAAGCCTATTGGGTTTTGCTTTGGGCTTTAGGCATTGTGGATGCGTTGAATTATCCTGAAAGTATTGTTGATTGTGACTTTGCGATTCAGGCAGTGACTTCGGTTGAATCTTTTGATGAGTTTATGCAAAAAGTCCAGTTGCGGGACATGGAAGAAATTTTAGATCAGGCTGATTTGATCTATCGTTATGACTGGGCATGTGTTGATGCACGCTTAAAACAACAGGCTGCTCCAGCAGGTCTTAATGCATCCGTGGTGATGGAACGTCATGCTGCATTAAACTGGTTGATTCAACGTGATGGTGATTGGGATCATCCTGATGTCAGTACCTAAAGATGATTCAGCAGCTCAAAAGTAATTTTCTATCAAGCTTTTGCGATAGATGTTGAGTTGTTGTCCACAAGTCAGTCGAAACAGGGTAAACTAAAACCTCATTTTTGTTTAAACACCTTGTGGGTAAATTGATGCGACGTTTATCGACTCAAGCGCAGGACTTCCAGCAAGCCTTCGCTGATTTATTGGCTTTTGAAACAGTCAATGATCCAGAACTGCTCAAAACTGTAGACCAGATTATTGCCGATGTACGCCAACATGGCGATGCACATGTACTTAAATTAACTCAGCAGTTCGATCGACATCCAGCGCATCAATTTTCAGATCTTGAATTGTCTCAAGCTCAGCTTAAAGCAGCTTTTGAGGGGTTAAACGCTGAGGTTCGTGAAGCACTCGAACTGGCTGCCAATCGTATTCGTTCATTCCACCAAGCACAAAAGCAAGATGGCTGGAGTTATGTGGATGATTTGGGTAATACTTTGGGTCAGAAAGTTACCCCATTAGACCGCGTCGGGATTTATGTGCCAGGTGGTTTGGCGTCTTATCCATCGTCAGTGTTGATGAACGCTGTGCCTGCACATGTTGCGGGTGTCCCTGAAATTATCATGGTTGTGCCTGCACCCAATGGTGAATTGAATCCCTTGGTTTTAGCTGCGGCTTATTTGGCAGGGGTACATCGCGTATTTACCATTGGCGGTGCGCAAGCTGTTGCAGCATTGGCCTATGGCACAGAAACCATTCCACGTGTTGATAAAATCACAGGGCCGGGGAACCGTTTCGTGGCTGCGGCAAAACGTGCAGTGTTTGGTCAGGTGGGTATTGACATGATTGCAGGGCCATCTGAAATTTTGGTGTATGCCGAAGGTCAGAACGATGCCAAATGGATCGCGATGGATGTGTTGTCACAAGCCGAACATGACACAGTCGCGCAAGCGATCTTGATCACACCCGATGAAGACTTCTTAAATGAAGTGGCTGAAGCGATTGAAGAACATTTGGCTGCATTGCCAAAAGCGGAGATTGCCCGTACATCAATTGCCAATCGTGGTGCATTGGTATTGGTCAAAGACCGTGCAGAAGCGATTGAATTGATTAATCAGGTTGCACCTGAGCATTTAGAACTTTGTCTCGATGATGCAGAAGCCATGAGCCAAGACATTCGCCATGCGGGTGCAATTTTTATGGGACGTTTTACCCCTGAAGCAATTGGGGATTACTGTGCAGGACCGAACCACGTTTTGCCAACCTCAGGCACAGCACGTTTTTCATCACCATTGGGTGTTTATGATTTCCAAAAACGCTCAAGTTTAATTATGTGTTCTGAGCAGGGTGTGAAAACACTGGCGAAAACCGCAGACATTTTGGCACAAGAAGAAAACTTGGATGCGCACGCACGTTCTGCACGCTACCGTTATCAACCTGCTTAATGATCTATAGAAATTTGAGGGCTGTTTTTTCAGCCCTTTTTTGAGATGACATGATGAATATTTCAAATCAGCAAATGCGTTTTTGGAGCCCAGAAGTTCGCGAGCTTGAACCTTATGTACCCGGTGAACAGCCAAAAATCCAAAATTTACTTAAACTGAATACCAATGAAAATCCGTATCCACCCTCACCAAAAGTGGTTGCAGCAGTGCAAGCCGTGTTGAATGATGGGGCGGATGTTTTGCGTTTATATCCAGACCCTGATGCAACGGCATTAAAACAGGCGATTGCCGTACAGCAAAATGTCGATGCTTCCCAAGTATTTGTCGGCAATGGTTCAGATGAAGTTCTGGCGCACATTTTTAAGGCATTTTTCTTGCAGGATCAGCCGATTTTATCGCCTGATATTTCATATAGTTTTTATCCAGTTTATAGCCAGTTTTTTGCGATCAACACCAAAACTGTGCCACTGAATGATGATTTTGAAGTTGATGTTGCAGATTATCAGCAGCCCAATGGCGGCATTATTATTGCCAACCCAAATGCACCGACCAGTGTCGCGTTGTCACTCGAAAAAATCGAACAGTTATTACAAGGCAACCCTGACCGTGTTGTGGTGATTGATGAAGCCTATGTGGACTTTGGTGCAGCGTCTGCTGTGACTTTGGTCAACAAATACGAAAATCTGGTGGTGTGTCAAACGACCTCTAAATCGCGTTCTCTTGCAGGTTTACGGGTTGGATTTGCAATTGCACAGCCGCATTTAATTGCTGCGCTTGAAGCAGTGAAAAACAGTTTTAACTCATATCCGATTGACCGTTTTGCAATTGCCGCAGCGGTTGCATCGTTTGAAGATCAGGCATATTTTGCAGAACATTGTCAGAAAGTGATTGATTGCCGTGAGCAGTTGGTGGCTGATTTGACTGAAATTGGTTTTAAAGTTTTACCATCGAAAGCCAACTTTATTTTTGCGACTTACCCTGAGCGTGATGCAGGTGAGTTAGCGGCTGAGTTACGTGCACAAGGCATTATCGTGCGTTATTTCAATAAACCACGTATTAATCAGTACTTGCGTATTACTGTTGGTACGACTGAACAAAATCAGCGTTTGGTTGATACCTTGAAGAATCAGATTTTATAAGCTGTTCCTAAAATAAAAAAACTCGCAGTGTCGGCTGCGAGTTTTTTTATGGCTATATTCAAGATCCGTTTAACCTTGCCATGTATTGAGTAAATTGAGCATGGCAGAAATTTTGTCAAAACATTCCTGATATTCCGCTTCGGCTTGTGAAGCAATGGTAATGCCACCACCTGCCCACATAGAGATTTCTTGTTGATATTTTTGCACTGAGCGAATCAGAATATTCCAGCGACCTGTTCCATCTTGATTGAAGTAGCCTAATGAACCGCAATAGGCGCCACGGGGTTGTTGCTCCAGTTCAGCAATAATTTGCATGGCACGGATTTTCGGTGCGCCTGTAATGGAACCACCCGGTGAGGCTTTGAGCAGCATTTGTATCGGCTGAATGTCAGATTTCAGATTTGCCTGAATCTCACTCACCATGTGATGCACTTGTTCAAAACTTTCAATTTCAAATAGTTTATTGGTTTTGACGCTACCAATTTCAGCATAAACACTCAGGTCGTTACGCAGTAAATCCACAATCATCAAATTTTCTGCCTGATCTTTTTCAGACTGAATCAAACGCTGTTTGGACTGTTGATCTTGCTCGGGGTCAGCATAGCGCGGCATGGTGCCTTTGATCGGGCGAGTGACAATCTGCTGCTGTGCCTGAAAATCAATAAACAGTTCAGGTGAACAACTCAGTAATTCAAAGTCATCGATTTTTAAATAGCCTGCATAAGGTGCATTGGTCAGTTGCCAGAACTGCTCAGCCGTTTCTAGCAATAAACCGTGTGCCTGTCCGATAAATTGCTGGGTCAGATTGATCTGGTAACAATCACCTGCACGAATGTAGTCAATAATCCGATCAAAGGCTTGAATATATTCTGCTTTCGACCAGCGTGCCTGACAGGCTTGAGTCAGTTGAAACGCCGTTTTCGGTGCATCAACATCAAGTAGCGCATGTATTTTTTGGAAAATGTGTTCGGCAGTTTCGTAGTCTTCTCGACTATAG
This sequence comes from Acinetobacter brisouii, assembly GCF_008993995.1. Classification (GTDB taxonomy): domain Bacteria; phylum Pseudomonadota; class Gammaproteobacteria; order Pseudomonadales; family Moraxellaceae; genus Acinetobacter; species Acinetobacter brisouii_A. The sequence continues at coordinate 23,566 of NZ_BKNN01000035.1, read as the reverse complement.
AAGACCCAGCCTTGTGTTTTTTCGTATTTGAGAAATGATAAATATTGCCCTAAATACAGTGCGGGTTGAGCATGTAAAGGGGCTGCAACATCTTGGCGAGCAGCATAATCATAACCGACAAAACCCATCCACCCCCCGTGGAACTGGGTTGCAGTTGGTGCTGTAGCATTGTTTTGGCAATTGACCCAATCTTCAAGCGCAACAGGCGAGGATTGTTCCTGATAATGCCATGCAGCGTCACGAATAAAATGTTGGGTATGCTGGTCTTGAATCAGTTGGTATTGTTGCGGTAAGAACGCAATCACAGGGTGATCATCATCATTGAGATAGATTAAACCCGTGAGCTGTTGTAAACGCAGTAAAATTTCAGCTGCGGAGAAATCAAATTGTGATAGTGCTTTTTGCAGGGAATAGCAACTGGACATATAACAATAGGTTGCAAAAAAGAAAGGCAAATAGTGAAGCAATTGACACAGATAATCAATGCCTAGTCGGAGCTAGGCATTGAGAGGGATTGTATTTTTAGCCTGTTTCGTCGATACGTGTACCAATGGTTTCATGGTGCAGTGGGAAAGCATTGGTTTTTCGGTCATTAAAATAGTGTTGTAAGGTGTGTTGTACGCTTGGGAAAGCTAAGTCTTCCCAAGGAATTTCATCTTCTGCAAACAAACGACATTCAATTGTTTCAGGGCCTGCACCAAATTTTCCATCTTTTAAGGCAGCTTTGAACAGCACATAAATTTGCCCGATACGGGGAATATTGTACATGCAGTACAGTTGTTCAATTTCGATGTCAGCTTCTGCTTCTTCAAATGTTTCGCGTGCTGCACCTTGCTCCATGGTTTCAAACAGTTCCATGTAGCCTGCAGGTAGTGTCCATAAGCCATAGCGTGGTTCAATGGCACGGCGGCAGAGCAGAATTTTATTGTCCCATGTCACCAAAGCACCACAAATAATCTTTGGGTTTTCATAATGAATATTGCCACAATGGGTACACACTTGACGGAATTTACTATCGCCCAAGGGAATTTTTTCGGCTGTAGGGTGTCCACATTTTACGCAGCAGTTCATAATAAATGATCAGTGAAAAAAGAGATGGTTCAGCATAACTGAAAAAAATCGCTTACGCATCATTTGCATAAGACTTGAGCAAGGAACACGATAAAAATAGGTGGTGGAATGAGTACAATGACTTTAATTGATCATTTGCAACAGCAGTTGCGTTTTGCGCGGCATATTGAGCCTGCGCAGGCGGCTGTCTTGATTGCCATTACCAAGGAAGATGATCCTAAAGTTGTGCTGACTCGTCGTTCAAAACATTTGAATCAGCACGCGGGTGAAGTTTCTTTTCCTGGCGGAAAACGTGACCCTGAAGATAGCAGTAATATTGCGGTGGCGCTGCGTGAGGCGCATGAAGAAATTGCATTGAATCCCTATGATGTTGAACTGATTGGGGATTTGCCAATGCAGCGTTCAAAAAGTGGTTTAAGTGTCAAACCTGTGGTTGGATTGATTCACCCTCAAATTGAATTGACTGCACAACCTACAGAAATAGATCGGATTTTTTTGGCTTCATTGCATGAACTGATGCAAACCCCAACACAGCCTCATGCTGTGCAATATCAGCAGCAGACTTTATATTTCCCGAGTATGCATGTACAGAATGAAATTGTGTGGGGACTGACGGCACGCATGCTGGTCAGTCTGTTTAAATACGGATTAAAGTATGAAAAAGAATGGCCGTTTTTATTGAATGCGGCTGAGATTAAGTCGATATAAAAATACAGATGATAAAAAGGAAGATTCACGCATGATGTATAAATTTCAGGGCTATGCGCCCACGACAACGGAGCAACCGTGGACAGGCTGGATTGCAGAAAATGCCACAGTGATTGGACATGTGGAACTTGGGCGACAAGTAAGCGTGTGGTTTGGTGCGGTGATTCGCGGGGACAATAGCCAGATTCGTATCGGTGATTTTAGTAATGTGCAGGACAACGCCGTGTTACATACCGATGCAGGCATTGAACTGAAGATTGGCAACTATGTCACGATCGGGCATAAAGCCATGCTGCATGGTTGTAGCATTGGCGATAATACCTTAATCGGTATAAATGCGGTGATTTTGAATCATGCCGTGATTGGTAAAAACTGCATTATTGGCGCGAATGCCTTGATTCCTGAAGGTAAGGTGATTCCTGATCATTCAGTGGTGATGGGTTCACCAGGGAAAGTGGTGAAAATGGTGGATGCTGAGGGTGAAGCAAAATTGAAGCAAAGTGCCTTGCATTATGCTGAGCATTTTAAAAAGTATTTGAGTTTAGAGCCTTTCTGGTTTCATCACGATTAAATAAAACAGGCTTAAGCTTCTGATCATAAACCGATGCCAAGCTTTCGCTTGGTATTTTTATATTCGCGAAGTCTGGGTGACTAGAGTATCATACAGGCGTTTTGTATTTTGTAATGTAGGGCATGCATGAAACTGCTAGCACTCGAAACAGCAAATGAACAATGTTCAGTTTGCCTGATCGAAGATTCTCACTCTGTCTTTTTTGCACTGAATGAACAAGCCAAAGCCCAGACTCAAACGCTATTACCCATGATTGAGCAAGGGTTACAGCAACAGGGCTGGACAACGTCACAACTGAATGTGATTGCATTTAGTCGCGGGCCAGGCTCATTTAGTGGGGTGCGAATTAATGCAGCAGTAACACAGGCACTGGCTTGGGCAAATGATCTTCCTGTGATTGCAGTATCGACCTTGCAGGCACTGGCACAGGCAGCATATCGTTTGCATGGTTTAACTGAAGTAACTGCGGTTTTAGATGCACGCATGAACGAAGTCTACATTGCCAGTTACCAGTTAGATGCAAACCAAATTATGCAGGCGGTTGACCAAGAGCAACTGTTGGATTATGCCGCGGCTACTCAAGCACAGCGTTTTACGGTTGTAGGTTCAGGCGCTCAGCTTTTAGATGCCGAAGCGACCCAATACAAGACCGTGTGCCCAAATGCACAAGATATTGCAACAATCGCCGTACCTCAAGCACAACAACAAAATTGGGTCAGTGCGGAACAGGCTCTCCCTGTGTACTTACGTGATAACGCTTGGAAAAAAATTCCTGAGCAAGGTAAACCCTAACTAGGACAAAATATGGATCTTATACTGCTGTTTAAAGCTGCAATTATGGGCTTGGTTGAGGGGATTACTGAATTCCTGCCAATTTCCAGTACAGGACATCTTATTCTGGCTGGGCAATTGTTAGACTTTTGGACACCTGAAAAGCGTGACATGTTTGCCGTTGCGGTACAGATCGGCGCAATTGCCGCAGTAATTTATGAATACTGGGGCAAGTTGTGGGGTGCTTTGATTGGTGCATTAACGGGTGATGCACAAGGTCGCCGTTTAAGTCTGAATCTAATCGTTGCAACGATTCCCATTATGCTGATTGGTTTAACCATTGGTGAAACCATTAAAGCCTATTTATTTAATGCGGTGACTGTGGCATTGGCACTGATCGTGGGGGGCGTGATTATTTTATGGGCTGAACGCCGTAAACATCAGACAACCTGTTTGGAGGTTGATGATTTAAGTTTTAAACAAGCAACTTTGATTGGCTTAATTCAATGTTTAGCTTTGATTCCAGGAACATCTCGTTCAGGTTCAACCATTATTGGTTCATTGTTCTTGGGTGTGTCTCGTAAAGCCGCAGCAGAGTTTTCATTCTTTTTGGGTATTCCTGTATTGATGGGTGCAGGTCTGCTTGACATGTATAAAATGCGCCATGAACTACATACCCAAGATATGGAAATATTGGGTGTCGGGATTGCAGTCGCTTTTATTTCTGCACTGCTCGTGATTCGTGCTTTGATTCGCTATGTGTCTAAACATGACTTTAGTGCATTTGCTTACTACCGTATTGCTTTTGGTTTGTTGATTTTACTCACTTGGGGCACAGGTTGGGTACATTGGTAATGCAGTTTCATTGTTGGTATAGCCCTGAGGCTGAAGCACAATTTGTTGTGCTTCAGCAACGTTTAGCTGAATTAAAGGTTGAGCTGACAGGGCAAGTTGTTGAAAAAATCAATGCCAAGTTCTTGCGTTTGCATCCTGAGTTGGCACTTGTTCTTGATGAAGATGGTTTAAGCCTTGCAGCCAATGGCATGAAAATGCAGCCCGATTGGCAGGCAGAAATTCCACGTTTAAAACGTGCAGGCATGAAGTCTGAAATGCTGGCGCGGGCTTGTCAGGTCAATGAACAGCCGAATTTGATTGATGCTACTGCGGGCTTGGGGCATGACACGTTGCTGATGGCTAAGCTTGGGGCAAAAGTCACCTTAATTGAGCGACATCCGATTTTATACATACTGTTAAAATCCGCACATCATGCTGCTCAGCAGGATGCATTTTTAGCGCCTGTTGCCGCCAATATTCATTTGGTTCATGCAGATTCTGCCGAATATCTCGAGCAGCAGATTCAAGCGGGTAAGCAGTTTGATGTAGTTTATTTGGATCCAATGTTTCCTCAACGTGACCAAAATCAGCAAGCTGTGAAAAAGCAGGCACAGGTCAAGAAGCAGATGCAATTGCTGCATTTGCTATTACCAGAAGATGGTGAAATGGATTTGGGGGAAAATCTGTTGGCATTGGCGCGACAACTGGCACAAAGGGTCATCGTCAAGCGTCCACGCCATGCGGTATATTTGGACAACCAAGCACCTCAGCATCAGTGGCTTGGTGATGCTTGTCGTTTCGATGGCTATTTTCGTCCGTAATCATGGGATTGCGGACAGTTTAGAAAATCGCAAAGTTTTGTTAATTCATTCAAAATCACATTGATAAAAAAAAATGCGGGCATAAACTAAGGGATGCATAAATAAATCCACCGCTGACCAGCAGAATTTTATGATAGACCTGAAACCTTCCATCAATTTTTGGCACGATCTCAAAAGTAACCAAATCGCTGGTTTATGGTTGTTCCTCGGTTCTCGCCGTTCCTTGCAAATCGTTCACCCCTCAATTTTTCAGTTAATTTTTTGGGGAGCGATTGCTGCTGCCGTCAATACGCTATTTAGCTGGATGGTGGCTGATCAGGCAGGGCATTTCAACTCACAAGGTCTTGTCAGCTATGCACTTTGGCCGTTTATTGCACTAATTGTCGGCATTTTTCTGTCACAACGGACCAATAATCCTCGCTTAATGCTTGTGCCAGCCTTGCTCTGGTTAGTACTCGATGCCAGTATTCTATTAATTCAGTGTTTTTTGCAGTATTTGGGCGATCAAGGTTATTTAGATTTTCTTCCTGATCGTATCTATAACCTGCTTCCGACTTTATTTTTAGTTTTGTTTGTTTGGCAAAGCTTGGCGGTGATTTGGGTATTTTCCCGTGAACTAAAATGGCCGTGGTGGGAACGTGGGCTGATTATGTTTGCCACGATTTGTACCCTCGTGGTGTGGCAGATGTCAGTGAAAGAGCAACCTATTTGGAAAGTTGAGCCTGTGCAGCCAACACTGTCTGAAGATGCTTTGTATGCTCAGGGTAATTTGTTGAGTAAAGCATTGGAACAAGTTCAGTTTGGCGATTTTTCACAGACGCATTGGTATTTCCTTGGCCTTGCGGGGGATAGTTATGATTCTGTCTTTAGCTCGGAAGTACAACGGATCAAATCGCAGTTTGATACCCGCTTTGGCACGTTCGGACGTTCAGTGGAACTGGTTAATGATCCCAATACCCGTACTACCTTGCCGATTGCTTCACGAACCAGTATCCAAATGGCACTGAACCGTATTGGTCAGCAAATGAATAAAGAAAGTGATGTATTATTTTTATACATGACTTCACATGGCGAGCCTAATCATTTTGAACTGGAAAATGCGCCGATTGATCTGAAACAAGTCGATCCGAAATGGCTACGGGAAGCGCTGGATAAAGCTGGAATTCGCTGGCGTGTGATTGTGGTTTCAGCGTGTTATTCGGGCAGTTTTGTGCCTGCATTGCAGTCAGACAATACCTTGGTGATTACCGCATCGGCAGCAGACCGTTCATCATTTGGTTGTAATAATGAATCGGATTACACTTATTTTGGTCGGGCGTTCTTTGATCAGGCGATGCGTGAAAAAAGCTCCATTAAAGATGCTTTTACCGATGCCAAAGCAACGGTGTCCAAGTGGGAAGCTGCACAAGGCTTCGAGCCATCAGAGCCGCAGTGGTCAATCGGTAAAAATATGGAATTGATGCTACCTCAACTCGAGAAACATTTATTCCCAAGCCAAAATAGCTTACCTGTGAATAATCCAACTGTACTTTCAACGCCACCACAACAATAAAGGATGTGTCATGCAGCAAATACAACGAAACTTTTGTTTTGATGGGGAACAACAGACTTATCAATGGTATTCCAAAGAATTGCAAGGTGATGCCAAATTTTCGATTTATTTGCCTGAACAGGCGCGTGCAGGAGAAGCTTGCCCTGCAGTATTTTACTTGGCAGGTTTGACCTGTACCGAAGAAACCTTTGCCATTAAAGCCCATGCACAGCGTTTGGCAGCTCAATTAGGTCTCATTTTGGTGATGCCTGATACCTCGCCACGCGGAGAAAATGTCGCAAAAGGTGATTCATGGGATTTGGGATTGGGCGCAGGTTTTTATATTAATGCGACACAAGCACCGTGGGCAGAGCATTACCGCATGGAAAGCTATATTGCCGATGAGTTGTATTTTGCAGTGTTAGAACATTTCCCAATTCAGAAAGGTCGTATTGGGATTATGGGACACTCGATGGGTGGGCATGGTGCACTAACCTTGGCATGGAAATATCCTGAAAAATTCAAATCGGTGTCTGCATTTGCACCGATCTGTGCACCAAGTCAGTGTGCGTGGGGTGAAAAAGCCTTTAGTCATTATTTGGGTGAAGCACGGGAGGAATGGTTAGCCCACGATGCTGTGGCTTTGATTCAAAGTAAAGGTGCGCTGTTTAGTGAGGTGCTGGTCGATCAAGGTTTGGCAGATCAGTTTTATCATCAGTTACATCCACAATTACTTCAGCAAGCCTGTGCTGAAGTTGGTCAAAAGCTGACCTTACGCCAACATGAATCTTATGATCATGGTTATTATTTTATTCAGAGTTTTATCGATGACCATTTACAGTTCCATGCGGCAAAACTGACGGATTAACTTGTATAAGATAATAAAAAAGGATCACATCAGTGATCCTTTTTCGTTTAAGCCTGTTGCTGCCAAGTGACTTGAAATTCCTCTTGCGCCATACGGTTGAGGTGATCAATCACCACACTTTCAAGACGGGTTTGTTCTGCGGTTTCAAGTTGACTATCAATGCGGACATCTAACGTACTTTCTTGGGGTGTCAGTGTTACCGTTGCAGTTGGCATCAGAATCTGAAAATGCTGCTCAGTTTCGACAACTTCAAATTTATGTTTCCAGTGATTAAACAGGCGTTTCGCAATACGACGTCCATCGGTCGTGGTCAATTGAGTTTGACTGTGCATAGATGAATTCCTTGTTGTTGTGCTTGGAGTGTAGCAGAGAAATTTTTTGGGATAGAGGGTTAAATCGGAACATTGCGTTGCAGTGCTGTTTGGTTGCCTGTGTTGGCGCGGATTTTGGTATACTGCTTCCAGATTTTTAAAACTTTGCTAGGTTAGATGTATGTCCAAGCCCTTTCTAATTGCACCTTCGATTTTATCTGCTGATTTTGCCCGCCTTGGTGAGGAGGTTGAAAATGTCTTGGCAGCAGGTGCAGACGTTGTGCATTTTGATGTGATGGACAACCACTATGTACCCAACCTGACTTTTGGTGCAGGCGTCTGTAAAGCACTGAAAAAATATGGGATTAAAGCACCGATTGATGTGCATTTAATGGTCTCTCCAGTCGACCGTATGATTGGGGATTTCTTGGAAGCAGGTGCGGATATTATTACGTTTCACCCAGAAGCATCTGATCATATTGACCGTTCATTGCAACTGATTAAAGCGGGCGGTGCCAAAGCAGGTTTGGTTTTTAATCCTGCAACGCCGTTACATTATTTAGATTATGTGTTGGATAAGGTCGATCAAGTCTTGCTGATGAGTGTCAACCCAGGCTTTGGTGGTCAGAAATTTATTCCAATGACCTTAGAGAAATTACGCCAAGCACGCAAAATTATTGATGCCAGTGGTCGTGACATTCGCCTTGAAGTCGATGGCGGTGTGGGTCCTGCCAACATTCGTGAAATTGCTGAAGCAGGTGCAGACATGTTCGTGGCAGGTTCAGCCATTTTTGGTCAGCCTGACTATAAAGCCGTGATTGATCAAATGCGTGCAGAACTGAGTCAAGTCGGTTCAGTTGAAGTTTAAGCATCTGTTTTAGACTTTTAAAAAAGCGTTAAGCCACAAGGTTTAACGCTTTTTTATTTGTATCTTGTGGCAGAGTTGGCTATGCTTTTCACTGAGTTTTCCATTGTTCTTGTCCAAGATGCCGCATCGACACATCAGCGTGTTTTCGCAAAGCTTTATCTTGCTGATCGTTTTTTGTATCGGCTGGATGGGTGTTGCCAATGCATCTGTGCAAAGCATGCATTGGAAAATGTCGATGTCAGCAGAAATGAGTGCGATGCCGCAGCATGAGATGTCAGCGCATTGCCATCAACTTGATATGCCATCGATGCAGATGAATGATGATTGTCAGGATCAGGTCAGTTCGTCACAGCATCAGCAACATCTCAATTGTCCCGATTGTCAAATTCTACACTGTCAGAGTATCAATGCCGATCTTCCTCAAGCTACAGTTAATCTGACTGCACAACCTAGTGCTGAGCTTGAAGTTATGCAGTATGGAATAGATCATCCTGTTGATTTAACAGGATATTGGCAAGAAATTCTGCGTCCTCCCAAAGCCTAATCTTTAAAGAATTGTCATTTTCATTTTTTAAAGAGGGCGAATCATGTCTAAATTTTCTTTACATGCCTGCATGGTTGCAGCATGTCTGATTGTGCCACAGAGCATTTTTGCGGCTGTGCGCGAATATCATCTCAAGATCAGTGAACAAACCATTAATGTCACTGGAAAACCAGTCAAAAAATTAACCGTTAATGGGCAATTTCCTGCACCAACTTTAACCTTCGAAGAAGGTGATGACGCGGTGATTTATGTGCATAACCAGTTAAAGAATCAGTCTACCGCATTGCACTGGCATGGCATTTTGCTGCCCGCGGTGATGGACGGTGTGCCTGGATTTAATGGCTTTAAAGGCATTGCGCCGAATGGTGATTTTGTTTATCGCTTTAAGATTCGCCAAACAGGTACGTACTGGTATCACGCGCATAGTGCGGGGCAGGAACAAGATGGCTTATACGGTGCTTTGATTATTTATCCGAAAAATCATCAGCCGATTACTCCTGCGGAAAAAACTGATCGTGATGATGTCATCATGTTTTCTGACTTTCATGAATCTTCTAGCGAACAGATCATGAAAAACCTGAAGAAGTCTTCAGACTATTATCAAAATCAGCGTGAAACGGTAGCCGATGTCTTGAAGCAAAGTAAACAGCAAGGGCTGAAAGCGACATGGCAAAATCGCAGTATGTGGAATCGCATGCGTATGCTCAGAACGGATTTGAGTGATGTGACAGGCTATCATTTCTTGGTGAATGGCAAAACGCCACAGCAAAACTGGACGAGTACCTTTAAGACGGGTGAGAAAATCCGTTTACGCATGATTAATGCGTCCGCGATGTCCTTTTTTGATGTGCGGATTCCAAACCTGAAAATGACGGTAGTGAGTGCCGATGGACAGCCTGTACAACCTGTTACCGTGGACGAATTTCGCTTTGGAGCAGGGGAAACCTATGACGTGATTGTTGAGCCGAAACAGGCGCAATATCAAATTCAAGCGGAGTCGATTGATCGAAGCGGTTTTGCTTTAGCGACCTTGCGTAATCAGGATGCGGCACCTACAGCCTTGCCTGAACCTCAACATCGTCCGCGTGCTGTGCTGAACATGCAGGATATGGGCATGATGCATACGGATTCTGAGCATTCATCCGACTCAACTCAACATGACATGTCTGCGATGAAAGGCATGGATATGGACATGTCGGATATGCAGAACATGATACCTGAACAGCATCAGAAAATGATGCAACAGATGAATCATGCAATGTCGTCAGGGCAACCAATGTTAGGCATGCAGGATATGGATATGTCCAGTATGAAAAATATGACACCTGAGCAGCATCAAAAAATGATGCAGCAAATGAATCATGAAATGTCGTCAGGGCAATCAATGTCAGGCATGCAGGATATGGATATGTCCAATATGAAAAATATGACGCCTGAGCAGCATCAGAAAATGATGCAAAATATGAAAACCCCATCAACACAAGCCGTTGTTGAAGGTTGGGCAAATGCATCGACCCCTCAGGGCTTAAAAGCGTTGAGTTATGCAGACTTGCGTCCACTCTACCCACAAAAAGATACTCGAGCACCACAACAGGAAATTGTGCTGCATTTGGGGGGTAACATGGAGCGTTATATCTGGACGATGAATGGCAAGAAGTTTAACCAAGCCACACCGATACAAGTGCAATATGGCGAACGCGTCAAACTGACCTTTGTGAATGACAGTATGATGGCGCATCCGATGCATTTACATGGCATGTTTGTGCAGCTCGAAAATGGTCAACCCCTAGCTGAGCTACCGAACAAACATACGATTATTGTCCCGCCAGGACAAAAAGTCAGTGTTCTGCTCACTGCTGATGAGTTGGGCGAATGGGCGATCCATTGCCATTTGCTGTACCACATGAGCGCAGGCATGATGAACAAATTGGTTGTGGCAAAAGTAAAACCACAAGATAGTCAGATGCTGATGCCAATGCCTGCTCAAGGAGGAAATGCACATGCACATCACTAAACTATTTAGTGTAGTTGCACTCTTGGTTGGTTTTGCGGTGCAACCCGTTTGGGCTGCTGAAGACATGCAGATGGAAAACATGGCTGATGACCATGCTAGTATGCAGATGCAGCATGAACATGGTGGGCAAATCTATGCCGCAAACTCACTGGAAAATAAATGGATGCTTGACCGACATGGCGAGGGCAGTTGGCAGTCTGAACTGGAAAGTTGGATTGGTTCAGATGACAACAAACTCTTTATTAAAGCCGATAGCAAAAAAGCCGAGTCTGAACAGCTCGATGCCAGTATCATGGCTTTATATAGTCGTAATATCAGCACCTTTTGGGATGCTCAAGCAGGGTTGCGCTATCGGCAAAATAATACTGTAGCGACCGATAAACGTGCGGTGGATGCTGTGGTCGGTATTCATGGTTTAGCGCCGTACTTCTTTGAAACCCAAGCTTATTTGTATATCGGTGAGCATCAGCATGTTTCGATGTCGTTGGAAGCCAAGCGAGATGTGCTTTGGACGCAAAAGCTGATGAGTGAACCGTTTGTCAAAGCAACTGTATTATTGAAAGATGAATCTAAGACACCACAAAAAACAGGTCTTAGTCATGCAGAAGTTGGCGTACAAACCCGTTATGAAATCAATAAAATGCTAATGCCATTTTTTGAAATTGCCTATGAATCTGACCTTGGTCAGAAAGCAACAGCATGGCAGGAGGTAACTCCAAGGGGGTATGGCGTTGTCTATGGTCTCGGGGTATTGTTGAAATTTTAAATCTTTGGGGGATGCAGCTTGCATCCCCTTGTGGGAGGAAAAATTTCCCAATTTTGAGGGTAATCGTGACTGTAAAGGAGATTATATGGCGTGGTTGGTATTGGTTTTGGCGGGTATTTTTGAAGTCATTTGGGCATTTGCCATGAAAAAGTCAGAAGGTTTTACACTGCTTATTCCAAGTGTTATCACCATTATTTTTATGCTACTGAGTTTTGCTTTGCTGTCATGGTCAATGAAAAGCCTGCCTTTAGGCACAGCTTATACGGTGTGGACAGGAATAGGCGCAATTGGCTCATTTATTGTGGGTATGGTTGTCTTACAAGAACCAAGCAATGCTTTGCGAATGTTGGCGGCTGTCATGATTGTTTCAGGTTTGGTACTTATGAAAGTTTCATCACAATAATTCAGCTCGCTATATTTATATATAACTATTTGTAATACAATATATTTTTAAATATTCAATAAAATAACATGTTTATTATTATCCTACTGCTGATCATTGTTGCTGTCATTGTACTCTCTGCACAAGGTTCCTCCGCTAAAACAAAAGGAAAACAGGGCGAAAAACGTGTGATTGCGCATGCAGATCGTCATTTAAATGAAGCAGATTACACAGTACTCAACAATTGTACCTTTCAGGTGTCTGAACAGCTGACGACCCAAATTGATCATATTGTGGTGAGCCGTTTTGGAATTTTTGTGGTTGAAACCAAAAATTATCAGGGTTGGATTTTTGGTGATGAAAAGCAGAAGATGTGGACACAAAAATTTTATAAAAAAAGTTATCAGTTCCAAAATCCATTACATCAAAATTATCGACATATCAAAACAGTACAGTACATGTTATCTGAGTTGATTGCGGGAGAACATGTTCATTCAGTTGTTGTTTTTGTGGGTGAGAGCCAGTTTAAAACGCCAATGCCTGCCAATGTATTGCAAGGAACAGCATGGATTCAGTATGTCAAAAGCTTTCGTCAAGAAGTGATGAGTGCAGCTAAAGCTCAACAGATTTGCCAAACTTTAGCACAAAATGCTTTAGATCAATCTCGTAAAACCGATGCACAGCACATTAAGAATCTAAAAAAATATCATGGTACTGCATCGAAATAATAAGAAGTTTAAATTAAAAGCGTTTTGGAATTTTCTGTCCGTCCACATGTGGGCTTTCTGCATGTTGTAGCACATGAAAGAGCCAAGTTTCAGCATGATTGACCGCTTGCTGAATGCTATCTCCCTGCGCTAAACGACCCGCAATAAAACTGGCCAATGAACAGCCCGAACCGTGATATTCACCTTCAAGGCGGGCACAGGTGGTTTCTGAAACCAGATCATTTTCAATATACAGTGCATTACGGATATGCTCAGGCGTATCTTCATGACCACCTTTTACTAGAACCGCTTTTGCCCCCATTTTGAATAGTTGGGCTGTGGCTTGTTCAATATCTTCAATCCCTGTCAGTGCGCGAAGTTCTACAGTATTGGGGGTGATGATGCTTGCGAGAGGAATGAGCTGAGCAAACGCTTTGACCAATGTCGGTTGATCACCTAAAGAGCCACCGCTATTCGCCACTAAAACAGGGTCAAGTACATATTGATACTCTGGATGTGCCTGTAAAAATTCAGCTAATGCCGCAATATTATCGGTTGTACCGAGCATGCCTGATTTTACACAGCGAATTGGCAAGTCACCAACGACAGCATTGGCTTGAGCCAAAAGAAGTTCTTTGGATGTGGCTTGAAAACCAAAGACTTGCTGTGAGTTTTGAATTGTAAGTGCAGTACAAGCAATCGCAGCATGTGCACCACTTTGACCAATCGCTTCAATATCAGCCTGTAAACCAGCACCGCCAGAAGGGTCTAAACCTGAAAAACATAAAACTGTAGGGCGCACAGAGCGATATCCTTGTCATTTGAATTTACGTTAGTATAGGCAAGTTTTATTTAACTTCCGAGTCTTTGACTGGGTGAATTGATTAGGTTTTGTTGTGACAGTTAAAAATATTTTATTAGATCTCGATGGGACATTGACTGACCCGAAAATTGGTATTCATAGCTGTATCCGTTATGCCATGGAAAAAATGGGCCAACCTTTGGCAGATGATACCGATTTGGACTGGACGATTGGCCCACCGTTAAAAGCTTCATTTATTCAGCTTTTGAATAGCGCTGAGGATGCACTTGCCGAGCAGGCATTGGCATTTTATCGCGAGCGTTTTTCAACGATTGGTCTGTATGAAAATGAGCTATATCCGCATGTAATTGAAACGCTGAAAGCTTTGGTTGAGCGTGGCTACAATTTGTATTTGGCGACAGCAAAGCCACAAGTTTTTGCAATTCGTATTTTAGAGCATTTTGAATTGCTAGATTATTTTACCAAACCTTATGGGAGTGAACTAACTGGTGAACGAACCAACAAAGGCGATTTGATCCATTATATTTTGCAGCAAGAACAACTGGTTCCAGAGCATTGCATGATGGTGGGTGACCGTGAATATGACATTTTAGGTGCACGCCGTAATGGCATTGAGACCATCGCCGTGACCTATGGTTATGGTACAGATGCAGAAATTGCACAAGCTACACCAAAGCTTCAAATTCGGCAGTTTGCTGAGTTGTTGAATTATTTTAATTAATTCATAGAATTTGTTGAGTTTTTGCTAACAGTTTAATCACAGATCTAAAATCTCGCTATGCTTGCGCTAATCAATAAAAAAATCGGGGTGATCATGCGTTTGACAGGTTTTTGTGCAATAACTCTGGCAGTAATCAATGTGGTTGGCTGTTCAACCTTAAATACTGAACAACATGTTGTATCGGGTAAAGTACAAGTCAGTAAATCTTTATCGGGTCATCAATGTGGTGATACCGGTATGAATGTTGATCAGCTTAAATCACAGCTTGAAGAACAAAAAATACAGGTTTATAGCCAAGCGGTGACCTCAGATGGTTTATTGTACCCGCAAGTTTGTGGCGCACCTGATGGGCGTATTGCAGTTTTTACCATCAATAAAAAACAACAAGATCAGGCAGTTGAATTGGGTTTCAAGCTTTATCCAACCACAAAAAGTTAAGTCTGTTAAACAAAAAAAGCCAGTGCCCAACACTGGCTTTTTTATATTTAGTGGGCTTTACGATGATTCAAGATGATTGCAACCATAATTCCGAGTAGCAGTCCCCAAAATGCTGAACCAATTCCGAAAAATTGAACACCTGACGCACTCATTAAAAAGGTGAGTAGAGCAGGCTCACGGTCTTGAGGTTCTTTAAAAGCAATTGCAATGTTATGGCTAATGGTTCCAAACAGCGCAATCCCTGCAAGTGCAATAATAAAGATTTTTGGAAAAGCCATCAGTAAGCCTGTCAATGTGGTCGCAAATAATCCCATGATGATGTAGAAGAAACCACAGCTAATGCCCGCAATATAGCGACGTTTTGGATCAGGATGAACCTGATCATCTAAACTCACCGCAGCACTAATTGCAGCTAGGCAGACTGAGAATGCACCGAATGGCGCAAGAATGGTTTGTGATACGCCAATCCAACCGACTAGTGAATTGGTATGTGGTTGATAGCCATAGCTTTTAATCATGCCAATCCCGGGGAGGAACTGCGAAGACATGTTGATGATAAATAGCGGTAAACCTAAACCAATAATGGCTGAGAGTGAAAACTCAGGGCTGATCCAAACGGGTTTTGCCAGAGACCAAGACAAATGTGGAAACTGGAATGGCATAAACATTGGGCAGAGAATCATCGCAGCAACCACAGTCAACACGATACAGTAACGCGGCCACAGACGTTTGGCGACCAGATAAATCGCCAGTAAAGTCAGGATAAATGCCCAGCTTTGTTCTAAGCCCGTAAAAATCTGTATCCCGAATTTTAAGAGAATTCCCGCCAACATGGCGCAGCTCAAACTCATCGGGATTTTAGACAGCAAGCGTTGAAAAAGACCCGAAAATCCAACAAAAGCGGTGAGTATGCCACAGACAATAAATGCCCCAATCGCTGCGGATAGACTGTAATGACTGCCTGTAGCAATAATTAAAGCGATCCCTGGGGTTGACCATGCAGTTGCCACAGGATAGCGGTATTTCCATGACAAGACTAAGCCAGAAATCCCGATGGAAAGACCCAGTGCCCAAAGCCAAGATGAGATTTGCTCAGGCGTTGCGCCAAGTGTTTGCGCACCTTGAATGACCAAAACAGCGGATACACTAATCCCGATAAGGAAAGTAATGAAGCCTGCAAATACAGCAGGAACAGAGAAATCTTGAATCAGTTTTTGCATAATCGAATCTAATAACGAATTTGAACAAAATTACAGAGGAAACTTGGCATAAATTTAGCAATTTTTAAAAAGAAGGTGCTTTTTAATTTTATTCAATAAAATGTATAGAATTTTCATTTTTAAAAAAATTGGAATAATATCTTCTGAAATTTATATTTTTATATGAAGAATATTTATGTCCGAAAATCAAGTGGAATTGAGTGCAATAGATCTTAAAATTATGCGAGCTTTACAGCAAGATGGACGTTTAAGTAATGCCGAATTGGCAAAACTGGTCGGGATCAGCCCATCATCCTGCTGGAATCATACGCAGCGGCTTTTTAAGATTGGCGCAATTTTAGATGTCCGCGCCCGAATTAACCCGAACATGGTTCAGCGTGAAACTATCGTTTTAGTGGGGGTTGTACTGGATCGCTCAACACCTGAAAGTTTTGCTGAATTTGAACGTTCTGCCAAACAGCTCAATAACGTTTTGGAATGTTATTTGGTCGCAGGAGAGGTCGATTATTTTCTGAAAATTCGGGTTAAAGACTTGGTGGCATTTAACCGCTTTCATAGTGAAAAAATTATTGCCTTGCCAGGGGTACGGCAGGTGAGAACATTCTTTGTACTGAATGAAGTGACCAGTGATGGTCTATTAACATTTTAATTTAGGCAGAAAAAAGCCCCAGTTAAAACTGAGGCTTCACAACGACTAAAATCACCACAGCCAGCAAGATGACCGTTGGCATTTCATTAAAGAAACGCCAAAACTTGTGTGATTTATAGTGCGCATTTTCGATTAACTTTTTGCGGTAATAACCACAAACAAAATGGTAAATGACCAGTAAGCCAACCAATGCAACTTTGGCATAAAACCAATGTGCCAAATGGTAATGCTCTGTGGCATCGCCCAAATCCACTAAAAAGTGTGCGGTGATGAGCGTTGCAACCATCGCAGGCCACATAATGCCGCGGTACAGTTTACGTTCCATGACCTGAAAGCGTTGATGGCTAATCGCATCGTCACTCATGGCATGGTAGACATACAGGCGTGGTAAGTAGAATAGCGCTGCAAACCAACAAACCACGGCAATAATGTGTAATGCTTTTACCCATAAAAAAGCATCAGAAGGTACATTCATTTACGATCTCTTAGGCATTAGCCCATTTCTTGAAGATCAAGCAAGCATTTACGCCGCCAAATCCAAAACTGTTACTCATGACAGTATTCAGTTTTGTATCGCGTTTTTCAAGTACAAGATCAAAGCCTTTTGCACCTTCATCAAGTTCAGTCACGTTGATGTTTGGCGCGATAAAGTCATTTTGCATCATGAGGACAGAGTAGATCGCTTCGTGAACACCTGCCGCACCCAAGCTATGACCTGTCATTGATTTGGTTGAGCTGAATGCAGGGACATTGCCTTCACCAAATGCACGTTCCATCGCTTTAAGCTCGGTGATGTCACCTGCTGGAGTCGATGTACCATGCGTATTGATGTAGTCAAGTTTTTCTACGCCGTGTTGTTTGGCTTCATCAAGCGCCATCAAGATACAACGTGTTGCACCTTCACCACTTGGCGCAACCATGTCAGCACCATCAGCATTTGCAGCATAAGCTACGATTTCAGCGATAATGTTGGCACCACGTGCTTGAGCGTGTTCAAGAGATTCAAGAACCAAGAAACCACCACCACCAGCGATGACGAAACCGTCACGGTCTGCTGAATATGGACGAGATGCTGTTTCTGGTGTGTCGTTGTATTTAGAGCACAGCGCACCCATTGCATCAAACAATAAGCTTTGAGACCAGTGATCTTCTTCACCACCACCTGCAAGCACTAAATCTTGTTTGCCAAGTTGGATCAGGTTGTAAGCATAACCGATCGCGTCAGCAGAAGTTGCACATGCGCTCGCAACTGAGTGAGATATACCTTGTAATTTGAACGCAACGCCCACGTTTGCTGTAATGGTGTTGGTCATGTTACGTGGAACGAAGAAAGGACCGACTTTACGTGCGCCTTTAGTTTCAAGCAACTCAGTCATTTCAACAACAGAAGCTGTTGAACCACCACCAGAACCACCCACAATACCGTAGCGCGGATTGCCAGCAAGGTCTTCAGCCGTTAAGCCTGCATGTTTAACCGCATCAACCGCAGCGTTATATGCATACATTGCACATACACCCATGAAGCGTTTTAATTTACGGTCAATGTGATCAAAATCTTGTTCAGCAGCAGCACTGACATGGCTTTTAAAGTTAAGATCAGCGTAAGTTTGATTAAAACGAGTCCCTGAAATACCATTTTTTAATGATTCAGTCACTTGCTCTAGGGTGTTACCAATGCATGAGTTGATGCCCATACCAGTGATTACAACACGTCTCATTTATAAGATCCCTTAATATGGTGATGATATTGAGAGCCAGCGCAGACCACATTTATGGGCAAAAGCCTGAAATGTAAGCGTAAATGCCTGCACCACTCATGTTTATAATGCTTCTCATCATAACAGAAAGCTTTTTTAAATCTTATGGCAAATCCTATGACTATTTGGAAAGTGCGTGATGAATGTCCAACTTGTCATTTACTTCACTAAAAGATACACAATGAAGTTGAGATAAAACGTTCCTGCTTCTAGTATTTATCAAATATTTAAAGAAAAACAATGAGGAGAGGTGAATGCAAAACGAGGACAGTCAGCATCCGCAAACCAAGTTTAGCCGCGTTTTGGGAGTGGCTAAAAAGCTCAGCACATCAGGTTTAAAAGTTTTAAATCAGATGAATAGTCAACAATTGCAGCGCTCACAGACATCTGCTAAAACGATGAGTGAAGTCCCCTCTGAAACTACATTCTTGAGTTTTACGGCCCAAGACCCACAGCAGTTAATACGGGTTCATTTTCCTAATATTTCCAAGCAAGTTCTTGGTAAGCATTATGAACGGGTCAATCAGGTGGTTCAGTTTCTTTCACCATTAAGCATGGATGAAGTGTCTGATTATTGTTTTCAAAAATTGCATGTCTTGTCAGATCGTTTAAGTACAGTCGAGAAAATTTTGGAACAAACAGGCGCTCAATCTTTAACTGAACTCGCAGGTGATATCTCACGCTCAGGTCGTATTAGTCAGGCATTGACTGAACAAAATAAATGGATTGCAGGCGTGCAAGGTGCTCTTTCGGGGGCAACAGGTCTACTCGGACTTGGTGCAGATATTCCCGCATCTTTGGTTTTAGCGTTAAGAACCATTTATCAAATAGGGCGTGCACATGGTTTTGAGCTACAACAGCAAGATCAAGATGTGGTGCAATATATTTTTCAGCAAATCGACTTACAACAGATTGTAGAAAAACAGAGCCTATTATTGGGATTGAGAACCTTAGATGATTTGCTGGTGGATAATGACTTGACTAGCCTACAACATTTACTCGGTTCAAATAACGATGATGAATGGTTAAAAGAATTATTATTCAATGAAAAGCATGAATTTAAATGGCAATGGATGAATGCTTTACCTAAAGTGAGTGCTTTACATCAAATTACACCACTCATTTCGGCGAGTGTTAGTGCGATGTATAGTTGGCAGTTTATTGCAGATACAGGACAAAAAGCACAGCATGTTTTTTCGATTGCCCGTGATTATTTACTGCGACATGCTGATCAGAATCTCACGGTATTGGCAGCTTATCATGCTGCAATTGCGCAACAAAACCAACCTAAAGAACTGGTTCATCCTATTGAATTGAAAAAAGAAAATTCTCAGGACAATCCTGCTGGTGAGACAGAAAAACCTAAGCCAAGATCACGCCGCACCACAGCAAAAAAAACGGTGACTGAAGACGTGACAGCGACCGATCAGCCAACCGCTAAACCTCACCCACGTCGTCGTAAAGCTGTTCCAAAATCAACCGATGCTTCATAACTTTGTCATAAATGTAAAGCATGCTGCCACAATACACGATGAATATTGACCAATATGGCGTTTTTGCTTACAATTGTTTGCCCTCAAAAAGCGGTATTTTCTTTTTGAGGTTTTTTATTTACGGGAGACTTGCCAGATGGCAACAACAAATCAGTTGATCCGCAAGGGTCGTACTACTTTGGTTGAAAAATCCAAAGTTCCTGCGTTGAAGGCTTGCCCACAGCGCCGTGGTGTTTGTACACGTGTTTACACAACTACACCTAAAAAACCTAACTCAGCAATGCGTAAAGTTTGCCGTGTTCGCTTAACTTCTGGTTTTGAAGTTTCTAGCTACATCGGTGGTGAAGGCCATAACCTACAAGAGCATAGTGTTGTTCTTATCCGTGGTGGTCGTGTTAAAGACTTACCAGGTGTACGTTACCATACCGTTCGTGGTTCTTTAGACTGTGCTGGCGTTAAAGATCGTAACCAGTCACGTTCTAAATACGGTGCTAAACGTCCTAAGAAATAATCTTAGTCGTTAAGACCAAAAAATCCTTTAGCGTTTCGCTTGTTTGAATTCTTCATAGATTTGTAATTCAAGCGACGTATAGTAAGGCCAGCGTAGCGTGCATGACACTTGCACAATCTGCTGGATCACCCTGAAGTGTCATATTTATAGGTAGTTTTAAAATGCCAAGACGTCGCGTAGTCGCTGCTCGTGAGATCCTTCCAGATCCAAAATTCAGTAGCCAAACAATCGCTAAATTCATGAACCACGTTATGCAAGATGGTAAAAAATCAGTTGCTGAAGGTATCGTTTACGGTGCTTTAGAACGTGTTCAAGAAAAAAACAAAGTAGACCCAGTTGAATTTTTCGAGACTACTCTTGAAAAAGTTCGTCCTATGGTCGAAGTAAAAGCACGCCGTGTGGGTGGTGCTACTTATCAAGTACCTATGGAAGTACGCCCATCCCGTCGTACTGCCTTGGCTATGCGTTGGTTAGTAGATGCTGCTGCTAAGCGTTCTGAAAAAACTATGGCTTTACGTCTTGCTGGCGAGTTGCTTGATGCAGCTGAAGGCAAAGGTGCTGCGATCAAAAAACGTGAAGACGTGCACCGTATGGCTGAAGCTAACAAAGCCTTCTCTCATTACCGTTTCTAAGCGGTTAAGACAGTCCCTTATCAGGAGAATACTCATGCGTACCGCAGCTCGATTTAACGTGGCTCTCTACCAAAGTGGAGCTTTCGCGGGTATTTAAGTTGCCCAACAGTTTGAGTATTCGTACGCATCAATTTTTATTGGTGCGTCCTGTTTTAAAGATCACATTTAGGAATGTCAGACATCATGGCTCGTCAAACTCCGATTTCTCGTTACCGTAACATCGGTATTTCTGCGCACATTGACGCAGGTAAAACAACTACTACAGAACGTATTTTGTACTACACAGGTGTTTCTCACAAAATTGGTGAGGTACATGACGGTGCAGCTACAATGGACTGGATGGAACAAGAGCAAGAACGTGGTATTACCATTACTTCTGCTGCAACAACTTGTTTCTGGTCTGGTATGGGTAACCAATTCCAACAACACCGTATCAACGTAATTGACACCCCGGGACACGTAGACTTCACAATCGAAGTTGAACGTTCTATGCGTGTTCTTGACGGTGCGTGCATGGTTTACTGTGCAGTTGGTGGTGTTCAGCCACAGTCTGAAACTGTATGGCGTCAGGCAAACAAATACCAAGTACCTCGTTTGGCATTCGTGAACAAGATGGACCGTACTGGTGCAAACTTCTTCCGTGTTGTTGAACAAATGAAAACTCGCCTTGGCGCGAACCCTGTGCCTATCGTTGTGCCAATCGGTGCAGAAGATACTTTCGCAGGTGTTGTTGACCTGATCGAAATGAAAGCGATCATTTGGGATGAAGCATCTCAAGGTATGAAGTTTGAATACGGCGAGATTCCTGCTGACCTAGTTGATACTGCTAACGAATGGCGTACTAACATGGTTGAAGCAGCAGCTGAAGCTTCTGAAGAGTTGATGGACAAATACCTAGAAGAAGGTGATCTTTCTAAAGAAGACATCATCGCAGGTTTGCGTGCTCGTACATTGGCTTCTGAAATCCAAGTAATGCTTTGTGGTTCTGCGTTCAAGAACAAAGGTGTTCAACGTATGTTGGATGCTGTAATTGAATTCTTGCCATCTCCAACAGAAGTTAAAGCGATCGAAGGTATCCTTGACGATAAAGCTGAAACTAAAGCATCTCGTGAAGCATCTGACGAAGCTCCGTTCTCTGCGCTTGCGTTCAAAATCATGAACGACAAATTCGTAGGTAACTTGACATTCGTACGTGTTTACTCTGGCGTTCTTAAACAAGGCGACCCAGTATACAACCCAGTTAAATCTAAACGTGAACGTATCGGTCGTATCGTGCAAATGCACGCAAACGAACGTCAAGATCTTGACGAAATCCGTGCGGGCGATATCGCTGCGTGTGTAGGTCTTAAAGACGTAACGACTGGTGATACGCTATGTGATGAGAAAAACATCATTACACTTGAACGTATGGAATTCCCAGAGCCAGTAATTTCATTGGCTGTTGAACCAAAAACTAAAGCTGACCAAGAAAAAATGTCAATCGCTTTAGGTCGTTTGGCGAAAGAAGATCCATCGTTCCGCGTTCGTACAGATGAAGAATCTGGTCAAACGATTATTGCGGGTATGGGTGAGCTTCACCTTGACATTATTGTTGACCGTATGAAGCGTGAATTCGGTGTTGAAGCGAACATTGGTAAACCAATGGTAGCTTACCGTGAAACGATCAAAAAATCGGTTGAACAAGAAGGTAAATTCGTACGTCAAACAGGTGGTAAAGGTAAATTCGGTCACGTATATGTCCGTTTAGAACCGCTTGACGTTGAAACTGCTGGTAAAGAATACGAATTCGCTGAAGAAGTTGTTGGTGGTGTAGTACCTAAAGAATTCTTCGGTGCGGTTGATAAAGGTATTCAAGAACGTATGAAGAATGGTGTCTTGGCTGGTTACCCTGTTGTGGGTATTAAAGCGACATTATTCGACGGTTCTTACCACGATGTCGACTCTGATGAATTGTCGTTCAAAATGGCAGGTTCTTATGCGTTCCGTGACGGTTTCATGAAAGCAGATCCGATCTTGCTTGAACCGATCATGAAAGTTGAAGTAGAAACTCCAGAAGACTACATGGGCGATATCATGGGTGACTTAAACCGTCGTCGTGGTATGGTTCAAGGTATGGACGATTTACCTGGCGGAACTAAAGCAATCCGCGCAGAAGTTCCACTTGCTGAGATGTTTGGTTACGCAACTCAAATGCGTTCTATGTCTCAAGGTCGTGCAACTTACTCTATGGAATTTGCTAAATATGCTGAAACTCCACGTAACGTGGCGGAAGGCATTATTTCTAAATTCCAATCTGGCGGTAAAAAAGGTGACGACGAGTAATCTTTCGATTACTATAAGCCCAAACTAATTTTTTAGTTAATAACCAGTTGCTCATGCAGTGACCCTGCATGAGTAGTTTAAAAAGGAAAATCAAATGGCTAAGGCTAAGTTTGAACGTAATAAGCCACACGTAAACGTGGGCACAATCGGTCACGTTGACCATGGTAAAACAACTCTTACTGCTGCGATCGCAACAATCTGTGCGAAAACTTACGGCGGTGAAGCGAAAGATT
>NZ_BKNN01000034.1 GCF_008993995.1 Acinetobacter brisouii | reverse complement strand
TCCTCTAAAGAGCCGTTCGAGACTAGGACGTTGATAGGTTGGGTGTGGAAGTACGGTGACGTATGAAGCTGACCAATACTAATTGCTCGTGAGGCTTGACTATACAACACCCAAGCAGTTGTATATAAAGCTTAAATCGATTCATAAAAGATCAGTTAAACCTGATCTGAAACAAAGAACTTGATTTAGTCAATGCTAGAATATGAACGAGGATTGAGCAAACATTGATAATGTTTGCCCGAGTGCAAGACATAAAGCTGTGCTTTATGTTATATTAGACTCAGTTAACCAATCCGTTAATAACTCATTTGGTACCAAGTAGGGTAGCAACAAGATCAAATGATCTGAGCATAAAACCTGAACAAGTCCATAAACAGTTGTGCTGGCGACAATAGCAAGAGTGAACCACCTGATCCCTTCCCGAACTCAGAAGTGAAACCTCTTAGCGCTGATGGTAGTGTGGGGTTACCCATGTGAGAGTAAGTCATCGCCAGCTCATTATTCGAAGCCCCCCAATCTCTAAAGAGGTCGGGGGGCTTTTCTTTGCGGGGATAATTAAGTTTAAGCTCTAGACGTTATTCGTTTAATCTGAATATGCATTCCAAAAAAATAGCAGTGCATGATTATAGTTTTGATTGTTCTGTATGTTTATGGGACAAGTTGCCGACGTGCATGCTTTAAAGCAGTTCTTAAACCTTCTTCTAATGTTGGATGATAGAAGGGTTTCTCTAAAATCTCATCAATCATAAGCTCGCCTGAGATCATCCAATTAATTAAATGTGCTAAATGCTCAGCTTCTTCAACAAATAATTCGGCTCCAAGTAGCTGACGTGTATGTGGATGAACATATACTTCTATTGCACCATGGTTTTGGGCGAGCACAATTGCACGACCTTGTTTTTGATAAGATGCGGTACCAATAATAAATGGGATATGTTGTGTGATTAATTGTTGGTAGTTTTGACCAACAGTGGCCATTTCAGGGCTTGAAAATACAATTGATAAAGCTGCGGTGTGCTTAATTGGTTGTACATGTGGATAATTCAGGCAGTTATGTACAGCCAATTTCCCTTCATGTGCAGCTTCATGTTGTACGGGTGTTGCCGTTGCTGCATCTCCAACAATAAAAATAGGATAATGTCCGAGTTGACGCGTTTGTGGATTAATTGGAAGATTTTGATTATCTTGGAAATGTGGTTCTAGGTTCTGTAACTGCAAGCTAGGCAAAAGAGAATGTCGACCTGTTGCATTGAGTAAGTACTCGACATGCAGTATTTGGGGCTGCTGTTGTTGCGTATAATGAATTTCAACTTGATGATCTTGAGTAAGTGTAATTTCATCAGGTAATGTTTCAAATAAAATATTTAATTCTTGGCTAAGCTGTTGTTGTGCAAGATTTTGTAGTGCTGTACTTGTTAATTGACCAATTCGTCGGCTTCGTGCAAAAATGGTTGTCTTGACACCTAAACGATGCAGTGCTTGTGCCAGTTCAATCGCAATCACCCCACTACCGATCACAGCAATTGACTTTGGCAACTGTTCTAACTCAAAAAATTGATCTGAGCTTAGATAACGACTGCCTAAGGTGGCTTGCCATGTTGCATTGATGTTGGGGCTTGAACCCACAGCGAGAATGAAGCTTTTTGCCTGATAATATTCGCCATGAACGCTAATGGTTTGTTCATCTACAAAATGTGCTTCGCCTGATATTTTGTGCTCAGAGTTCCATTGCTCGACATCTTTTAAAGTTGCCTGACTGAAACGGTCACGTAGTTGTCTGACATGGGTCATGACCTGTTCCGTTTGAGCTTTTAATGTTGCTTGGATTGAAAACCGCTCAAGATGCTGTGCAGCATAGAGTTGATTTGCAGCAGAAATGAGAGCTTTACTAGGCATACAACCCACTCTTGCACAAGTGGTATCCCATGGTCCAGCATTGATAATTAAGATATTTTTTGTAAATTTAAGGGCTTCTTTATAAGCACTGATGCCTGCTGTTCCAGCACCAATAATAATAATATCGTACATATTCTTGTTCTTTACGAAAAATGACCTATCCAAACTATAAAGGATATTCTGCGATTCTTTGCATTTGATCGCATTTTGTAACAATCAAAAAAATTAAAGTGTTGTTCCTACGCTACTACTTGCTCGTGGTTTGATATCCATAGTGCTACAGGCATTTAAAACAATCAGACAACTTAAGCTTAAAATGATGAATTTCATGATTTATTTCCCCAAATATATCAATATAACCTGTATCAGTGAGACTGATACAGGTCGGCATGAGTTAGTCGTCCAATAAATCCATTTGTTTTGCCAGTTGATACAAGTTATTTGAACGGTTACCTGTACGGCAGAACATGAGAATTGGTTTTGGCAATTCATTGTAATGATTGGCAAAAGCACGAACATCAAGTTCTGTGATTTGTCCTGGAACAACAGGCTGATAGACATAGTCTAAGCCTGCCTGACGTGCAGCTTCTTCAATTTGAGCGCTAGTGGGTTGCTCAGCGCCACCTTCTAAATCTGGACGGTTATTGACGATAGATTTAAAGCCTTTTTCTACAATTTGCGCAACATGTTCAGGGGCGATCTGACCTGCAAAACCGACATTCTCAGACATGCTTAACTCCAGCAAGATATGATTTTGATAGGCTTATCATAGCATTAACCTGATTGTCAAAGCGCACACTCTGATTTGAATTTCATAGTGAAAGCGTAAAGTGTGTTGCAAATGGGATGATTTTTCTAAGAATAAATGCTTTATTTTTTTGGTTTTACCCTCATTGTTATCATCATAAAATGATTGAGTAGATGACCAATGATCGTCGTTTGTCCGAACTGTTTAGCTAAAAATCGCGTACCTAAAGAAAAACTGGCAGCACAACCACACTGTGGTCAGTGTCATCAGGTTTTGTTGCCGTTGGCTCCGATTGAGTTAAATGAGCAAAATTTTGCCGCGATTGTGCAGCATAGTGATTTGCCTATTTTTGTTGATTTATGGGCGGATTGGTGTGGCCCTTGTAAGATGATGGCTCCACATTTTGCAGAAGTGGCGAAACAATATCCTCAGGTTATTTTTGCCAAAATTAACACGGAAGAAAACCCTCGTTTAAGTCAGGCATTTCATGTACGAAGTATTCCAACCTTAGTGTTGATGAATAAAACCAACGAAATTGCTAGAATAAGCGGTGCATTACGCGCTAGCGAATTAAAACAATGGCTAGACCAACAACTGATCAAATAGGGAACTGACGTGACTGAATCAAGCAAAATACCTGAAGGAATCTTATCTTTACAAACCATCGCGATGCCAGCAGATACCAACTGGAGTGGCGATGTCTTTGGTGGCTGGATTGTGTCACAGATGGATTTGGCTGGTGCAATCCATGCGGAGCGTTTTAGTAAAGGGCGCTGTGCAACCATTTCGATTCATGAAATGACCTTTCTTGTCCCTGTGAAAGTGGGCGATGTGGTGAGTTGTTATACCAAAATTCTGAAAGTGGGGAATACTTCAATTCAAATGCAAATTGAAGTGTGGGACAGCCACGATACTTCACGGAAAGCTAAGCGCATTACTCAAGGGATTTTCACTTTTGTTGCCGTTGATGCTGAAGGGCATAAACGTCAAATTCCTGAAGAAGCCAAGCAAAAGTTCTTGAGCCAAGTATCTGCTTAAATTTTGTTGCAAAAAATCCCCGTATTGAACGGGGATTTTTTTTATTCGGATTTAGTCTTTAAAGTTATTAAACTGCAAAGGAACACCAAATTGCTGCTCACGTAAGTGATTCATTACTTGTTGTAATGTATCGCGTTTTTTGTCTGTTACGCGGATTTTGTCGCCTTGAATAGAGGACTGGGCTTTGATGCCACTTTCTTTAATCGATTTATTAATTTTTTTCGCGGTATCTGAATCTAAGCCATCTTTGAGTTTAATGACTTGAATGACATTTTTTCCAGAAGCAGTGGCTTTTTGTGGGTCTAGCGCTTGGGTATCAATTTTACGTTTGTAAAAATGATTTTCGAGCATGTTATAAACCTGCTCACACTGGAAATCACTTTCAGTTGAAATTTTAATTTCTTTCGCTTTTTCATTGATTTCAATTGAAACATCCTGACCACGAAAGTCGAAGCGTGTTGCAATCTCTTTTTGTGTATTTTGTACCGCGTGATTGACTTCAAATAGCTCAAGTTCAGATACAATATCAAATGATGGCATGTTGAGACCTTTACAAATAGATGAAATATTTGAGATGCTAAGAGGGTTTTCTTCATTTGCCAAGTGTTGTTTATATCAAAGGAGTGCGCAATGATCCGTAAACAAGAAATTACAACATTTGAGTTCCCAGATAATGCGGTTATTTGGGATGTTCGTGATGCTGCTGCATATGCAGAGGGTCATCTCAAAGGTGCGATTAATCAGCCTATTAATGACTTAGATATCAATGTATTAACTCAGGTGAATACGGATCAGCCAATTTATATTCTATGTGGTGGCGGCAGTAAAGCTTCGCGTGCGGCTGAAAAACTGGAAGATTTTGACAGTTCTCGTGAATATGTTGTGTTGATGGGTGGAACTCGTGCTGCAAAAGAGGCGGGCTTACCAATCGAACAAAATTAAAGCAAATAAAAACCGCACCTTATAAAAAAGGTGCGGTTTAAAAAAATAATCAAAATAAATTCTAATTATTCTGTATCTGTTCAAACTTCACTTCTTTTATAAAATATGGCTTCTTCACTTTCTGCTTTTTGTTAAAGCGTTGCATCTGTAATTTTTGCCGTAGACTGATGGGCACAGGACAAGCCTCTCCCAAAATCTCCGCAGCTAAAATTTCACTACATAGCGGTGCAAACAAAAAGCCTTTCGAGCCTAAGCCTGCAAAGCTATATACTTCACGTTCTGCATTGGCTTGACCGAGTAATGGAAAATAATCCTGACTTTGTGCACGTAATGAGGCACGACCTTGCCAATTGGTAATATTTGGCAGTGTTGCGGCATAGTCAGGGCTGAGTTGCTGTAGTAGTTCCAAATTATGTTGATGGTCTGCTTCCAATACCTCAATATCATCCCGATTGGGGTGGAATGATGCACCTAAAATCAGTTGTTGCGCATTGAGCTGCATGCAGTAGCCACCATAACTATAAGCATGTTCGGCTGACAATGGCTGACCTGAATTGTCCACCCAACTGACTTGCCCGCGAATCGGTTTGAGGACAGGATAGTTTTCAAAAAATGCTGCACTGTTGAGCGCACAGCAGACAATGACATGATCTGCTTCAAGTAAAACAGCTTGCTCCGGATCAAATAGTTGAATCGGGGACGTATCACTGAGTTGGGTGACATGTTGCTGATGAAATGCAATCTGTGGATGTGCCAAAATTTCATCACGTAATTGATGAGGGGAAACAGCCCCTGCTTGCGTTAAACAGATCCCTTGTAGTGTTGCAGTAAAATCAGCATTCGCTTCTGCGACAAGCAAACCTTTAGGATATTGATCAGGCAATTTAGTGAGTTCGCCATTATTTTTTAAATCAAACTGGCTGACCTGTAACGGGCGAAATGCTTTAAATTGTGCATAATGCCGCAGGGCATATTGCCAGCTCACCAACATCAGATGTTCATGGCTTTGTTGAATTGGACAAAGCTTCGGATTGAGCAAGGCTAAAGGATTGCCTGAGCCGCCTGAGAGCGCGCCATTGCCATCAAACACATGCACATGGTGTCCACGTTGGGCAAAAGCCCATGCCGTAGATAAGCCTGCAATCCCTGCGCCTAAGACCGCAATGGTTGTTTGAGTTGGTTTGGGTTGTGACTGTTGAGAAGTCTGTTCTTCGGCTGCCCAAATGCCTTTGAGCATTTCCCGTTTATGCATAAAACCGCGTGGACGAGAAATCTGTATGCCGTGCTGTTTTAAGCCACGTTTGAGAATGCCTGCGACACTAAACGAGGAAAAAGTTGTACCGACATCTGACAGTCGGATAATTTGATCTAATACGTTTTGTTGCCACAGTTCAGGATTACACGAAGGTGCAAAGCCATCTAAAAACCAAGCATTGACCTGACGGGTTTTCGGCATAATCGGAAACACGTCTTCTGCATCGCCTAGCCATAAATCTAGGCTAAAGCGTTCTTCTGGAAAATTAAGGCGATGACAGCCCGAAATCGGTAGGGGATATTGGGCAAGTAGCTGCTCAGCCAAAGGACGCAGCTCTTCCCATGCATTGAGCGCTCGAATCAAGTCAGGTTTAGACAGTGGAAATTTTTCGACACTGATGGCATGCAAATGGCTATGATTGTCAGGGCGAACCTGTTGCCACAATTGCCACAAGGCCAGAATATTCAGACCTGTACCAAAGCCTGTTTCACCGACACAAAAATAGGCATAGTCATCAAGCTGTGCCAGACGTTCAGTTAAATCATTGCCATTGAGAAACACGTGGCGAGTTTCGAGTAAGCCATTGTCTTTGGAAAAATATACATCGCCAAATTGTTTGGAAATAGGCACATCAATGCCATCGACCTGTTGCCAATCCAGCTCAGCCGTTTCAATTGCACTAAACATGCAAAATTACCTCAGATTTACCACTGACGACGACGTTTAGTATAAATATAACCTGCGAGTAGAAAGCCGATTAACACCCCAACGCCCATGGTCGCTGCGCCATACATAAAGATTTGAGCGCTACGTTCACTTTGTAAGACCTGAACCTGTACATTCAAATTGTCATTTTTAAGCTGGAGAGCTTGGTTTTGTGCTAACGCATCCAGATTAGCTTTTTCCAATTGCTGCATACGCGTCAATTGGTTTTTGACTAATGCTTTAATACGAGCATCTTCTTCAGCTTTCTTCTGTGCAATTTGCGCAGGTGTCAGCTCCATAATCGGGGCAGGTTGGTTGAGGTTTACAGGTGCAGGTTTTGCAGCAGGTTGTGAAGTCGTGGGTTTTTGTGTTGTCGCTGGTGCTGTTGTACCCGTGGGTGCAGCAGCTTGCGGCTGAGTTGCTGTGTTTTCAACAGCCCATGCTGAAGAACTCAGCAAAAACAAGCTGAGTAAGCTTGGTACAACAACACGCATGATTTTATCCTTTTGGGAAAACTTGAATGAAAGGTTTAACGTCAACCTGACTATAAACCCCTGCTTTGAGATAAGGTTCTTCTTTCAGCCAGTCGTCGAGATCTTCACGAGAATCAAAATCAACGATCAGGGTGCTGCCATAAAATCCCGCTTGTGGATTACCTGGCTGTTTTGGCATAGGGCCTGCAACAATCAGGCGACCTTCAGCATTGAGCTGTTCAAGGCGAGCCAGATGTGCAGGACGGGATGCAATACGTTGTTCAAGCGTACCTTCTTGATCGGTACAGGATACTACAAATAAAGCCATAATCTTCTCTGATTTACTCTTCTGGAGATTTGAAATGTTTTCGTAATACGACAAACTGGATAATGATAAAAGAAAACATCACGATCATGTCACCAAATGCAGTAAATTCTCCCCAATATTTGCCGTGAGCAAATAAAAATGCGAAGAAAACATGCAAACCTGACATCACCACAAACATTATAGCCCATGCGTAGTTGAGTTTTTTCCACCCCGCAGCACTGAGTTCTAGGATTGGGCCGAACATGCGTTTAATCAGTGGACTACGGTCTTTGGTGAAAAATGGAGAAAGTGCAAATGCACCTGCAAAGACTAAATTCAATAAAGCCGCTTTTAAACGGATGTAAAAGTCATCACTGAGCATGAGGGTGACACCCCCAAAAATCACGGTCATAAACAGCACAATCCACTGCTGTTTTTCTAAACGAAATTTCTGGAAAATAAACAAGACACCGTAAACCACTAACATGGAAATGATTAGACCTGTGGTTGCTGCCAAAATATTATTGTTGTCGATCCCACCTGGTGAACCAATCAGCATCAGTAGCGGGTGATGTTTATCGGTCGGATCAACAGTTTTATATAAATAAAAGAAAATAATGAGCGGCACAAAGTCTAAAAGTGCTTTCATGTTAGAGTATCTAATCCAGTTTCGAGAATGGCATAGTATAAAAGATGCAGGTCATAGATTTACATACACATAGCAACATTTCTGATGGGACTTTGTCACCAGAGGCACTTTTGGCGTTGGCTGCCGAGCGCAGTGTGGATGTATTGGCGTTGACTGACCATGACTCGATGCAAGGGATAGAGCGGGCAAGACAGGCTGCGGAACAACATGGCATCACATTGATTTCAGGAGTTGAGATTTCCAGTCAATGGTCACGACCTGCCACTAAAAAAAGTTATAGCGTGCATATTGTGGCACTGAATATGCAAAATCCTGAAGCTTTACAAATCGTTCTCGAACAGCAGCAACAGATTCGTGCGGAACGTGCCGAGCGGATTTGTCAGAAGTTGCAGCAATTGGTAAAAGTTGATCTTTATCCTGAAATTTTACTTGAAGTTGAACAGCAACCCGATCGGATTACTCGCAGTCATATTGCCAAAGCCTTACTGAAGAATGGCATTGTCAGCCGTTTACAGCAAGCCTTTGACCGATTCCTCAAAGAAGGTAAACCTGCTTATGTCAAATTTGACGGGCTGAGTTTGGAGGATACCGTACAGGCAATTCATGAAGCACAAGGTTTTGCAGTCTTGGCGCATCCGACCCGTTATGATTTGTCTGCAACCAATACTCGTTATTTGATTGAGTTGTTTGCCCAAAGTGGCGGCGATGCAGTGGAGCTTGCACCTGAAAGTGATCCGCTTTCGACACGACAGATGGTGGATCGGATGATTGCCCAAAACAATTTAAAAGTGTCGATCGGTAGTGATTTTCATGGAGAACATATGCCGTGGCTCAAGCTTGGGCAAGCGCCACGTCCACGTCCCGAACAGGTGGGGATTTGGGAGAGTTTTGCTTAAATCTGAGAGCGATGCTTAGAGATCTTTGGGTACAAATTTTGAAAAATGCCTTGCTCACATGAATGCAATTTATCCGAGTAAATTTTTGAGCACACCATCTATCCTAGATTGGATGATGGAAATAAAAAAATGCTCAATAATGTGAGATGAGCATTTTTTATTTTTATAGCAAATTATGATTATCGACCTGAATCGGTGCAGGAACAGGTTTACCGAGTGAACTCAGCAATTCACGTTCAATCAGACGGACAATTGAATCCAATGGCAAGTCATTGTCTTGTGTGCCAAAAGGTTCTTCAAGTTCGGCACTGAGCATGTCTAGACCCAAAAACAAATATGCCAAAATCCCGACAAATAGCGGTGTCCACAAGCCTAAAATCGATTCCAGACTAAAAGGCAGCAAGAAGCAGAAACAGTACACAGTACGATTCAGCAATACAGAATAAGAAAAAGGTAGCGGTGTGCTGGCAATACGGTCACAACCTGCTTGGACATTGCCCATTTCCACGACATGTTGGTTGACCTGTTGATACAAAATATCGCTAATTTCACCCTCTTTGAGCGCTTGCATCAATTCCCATTGAATCAGCCCTAAAGTATATTGTGGCGCATTCAGATGATGGTTGAGTTTTTCTACCGCATGTTCATTTAAACGACCTGTTTCCAGCAGTTGGGTCGGATTGGCAGTTTGGTGGCGAAGGCGGTCGCGCAGCATGTTGGAAAAGACAATCACATGGTGAATGACCCGTTCGCGGCGCGCATGAGATAAGACGCGTGTATCGCGATCCATATGTCGAGCATTGGCAATCAGTGCGCCCCAAAGTTTGCGACCTTCCCACCAACGGTCATAACAGGCATTGTTACGAAAACCCAAGAAAATCGACAGAATCACCCCGAAAATCGTGAAGCCAATCGCAGGAACTTGAGGCACATGCAAAACGCCATAAAAGGTCAATGTCGCAATCGCTGCGGAAGTTAACATCACCACCGCCAAAGATGGCAGGACTTTGGGTAAAATCGTGCCTCTCCAAGAAAATAACAGATTAAAAATATTACTTTTATCGCGGACAATCATAAGGCTTCTATCACTTGTTCAGATCTGAAGGAGAGGGCAAGCGCTGTTGCTCCGCGAAAGAGAATGAACCTGTTGGTGAAATAATGCAATGGTCAAGTAATTTGATTTCAAGCAGTTGGCACGCAGCATCAATCTGTTTTGTCAGTTCAATATCGGCAGCGGAGGGCTGTGCCATACCAAACGGATGGGTGTGGGCAATCACGATATGTACGGCATGTTGGGAAATGGCATAACGCAGCAGTTGATTGATAGAAATGGCACAGTGTTGCAGTGAACCAAAGAATAATTTTTTAAAGTCGAGTTTGTGCAGCTCGGCATCTAGGCAGAGCACAGCAAAGACTTCCTGTTTTTCGCCTTGCAGTTCATAACGCAAATAGTCCATGACCAGACTGGAAGAATCGAGCGCTTGGCGCAGTGATGTGTAACTTTGGCTTAAATAGCGCCGTCCCAGTTCTTTGACTGCCATCAGTTGGGCGTATTTGCTTGGGCCAATGCCATGAAAATTGGATAAATCATCCAGAGAGGCATCAAATACAGGCGCAAGCCCTTGAAAATGCTGAATCAGTACTCGGGCAAGTTCAACCGCAGAATATTGCTGTGAACCTGAACGCAGGAAAATCGCTAGTAATTCGGCATCGGATAAACTGCTTGCGCCTTGGTTTAATAATCGTTCGCGTGGACGTTCCTGTTCGGGCCACGATTTAATGCTAGATAAACTCATATTTTCTAATTCTAAATAAATCGTTGTTGTTTTTCCCATGACTTGGGATTCGCTATATTTAATGCTATTGTGAGCGCCACTGCAACACAAAGGTAGCCCCTCGTGAGCTTTGATGTAAGCGTAATTTCAAGCAAAAACATTCTGTTGGCTGTGACTGGCGGTATCGCTGCGTACAAAAGTGCCATTCTGGTTCGCCGTCTAAAAGACTACGGTTTTAATGTCCGTGTGGTGATGACGCATGGTGCACAGGCATTTATTACCCCACTCACTTTTCAGGCACTTTCAGGCAATCCTGTGCATACCGAATTGCTGAATCCTGAAGCAGAAGCGGGCATGGGGCACATTGAACTGGCGCGTTGGGCAGACCTGTTACTGGTTGCACCTGCCAGTTGTGACACGCTGGCCAAGTTTGCACATGGTTTGGCAGATGACTTGTTGAGTACCTTATATTTGGCAACTAAAGCGCCTGTTTGGGTGGCTCCTGCCATGAATCAGCAAATGTGGGCAGCCAAAGCCACGCAGCGCAATTTACAGATTTTGGTTGAAGATGGTGTGCATGTGGTGATGCCAGAAGCAGGTTCGCAAGCCTGTGGTGATGTCGGTTTAGGGCGTATGCCTGAGCCTGAGCATTTGGCAGAACAGGTCAAACTGTATTTCCATCAGACCCAGCGTGCGATTGCTGAAAAATTTGGTTTGCTGGCAGGTAAACGTGTGGTGATTACCGCAGGGCCGACCCGTGAAGCGATTGATCCTGTGCGTTATATTTCTAACCACAGTACAGGGAAAATGGGCTTTGCCTTAGCCAGTGCCTGCTATGCGGCGGGTGCAAAAGTCACATTAATCGCAGGCCCTGTCAGCCTCGATACACCCAACGGTGTGGATCGGGTGAATGTGCATTCAGCTTTAGAAATGCTGGATCAAAGCATGCAACAGCTTGAATATGGCTGTGATATTTTTATTGCGACAGCTGCGGTGGCAGATTACCGTGTGGCGCAAGTGGCCGAGCATAAAATTAAAAAATCGGGCGATGAACTGGATGTTTCACTGGTTAAAAACCCAGATATTGTCGCGACGATTGCTCAGCAGCAGAAACGCCCATTTATGGTCGGTTTTGCCGCAGAAACCCGTAATGTCGAAGAATATGCGGCAGGTAAACTGGTGGCGAAAAAGCTGGATATGATCGCTTGTAATGACGTGTCACGTAGCGACATTGGTTTTGCGTCCGATGAAAATGCCATGACCGTGTTTTTTGCACAAAATCACGCCTTACCAAAACGTGACCTCGCTAAAGCCAGTAAGCAGGAAATTGCCCAACAGTTGGTTGAAGCGATTGCGGATGCGCTGCATCGTTAAGTCTTGATTGAATACGTAAACTAAAAAAACCGCATCTGAAATGGATGCGGTTTTTTATTTTATGGCAGCACAATAATTTAAGCTTGTCGTTTTAATCGCTGATTCATGCGATACAAACGCCCAAGAAGCAGCACACACGCCACACTTAGTCCGACAATCAGACCAATCCAAATTCCTTGCGGCCCCATCTGTTGATAACGAATCCAGTAAATGCTTAGCGGCAGCGCCACCACCCAATACGCCAGTAAAGTAATCCACATCGGTGCTTGTGTGTCCTGCATCCCTCGCAAACAGCCTGCGGCACTGACTTGCCATGCGTCCATCATTTGGTAGGCAATACAGAAAAACAGTAAATACACCGTCACTTGAGTCACGGCAGGGTCACTGGTATATAACGCAGCAATTTGGTTGTGAAATAGCGCAATAAAACTCATGGTCAGACATGCTGTTCCCGTCGCTGTCATTAAACCCAGTTTTTGCACCTTACGCAGACCTTCCCAGTTTTTTTCTCCATAGTACGTCCCCACCCGAATGGTTAGGGCAATCGCCAGTGACATCGGAATCATAAACAGTTGTGAAGTGACCGAGATGGCAATTTGATGTGCGGCAATAATAGTATCGCCCAGAGGGCTGAGAATAATCGCGCCTGTTGAGAAAATACTGACTTCAAAAAACACGGCTAAACCAATCGGAAGACCCAAATTCCAAATTCGTTTGGCAACGGCTTTGTCAAATGCTTCCCAATGACTGAAAATTTTATGTGTTTGATATTTTTTGGCTTTCCAAATATAGACTGCCAAAGTGGCGAGCATCAGCCACTGTAAAATTGCAGTCGCGAAACCACAGCCTGCGCTACCTAAATGTGGAATTGGGCCAATGCCGTACATAAAAATATAGTCGAGAGGAACCAGAACCACCAAAGACAATAAACTAATCACCGTGACAGGGCGCGGATAACCCAACGCTTCCGAATAGCAACGCAGTGCCGTATATAAGGTGATTGCAGGCATACCAAAACCCACTGCATGCAAAAACAGACTGGCTTTAGGCATCAAATCTGTGGGCACTTTAAATAACGGTAATAGCAGTGGCATAAACTGGAGCAGTAGCAACGCTAAAATGCCAAGCAATCCTGCGACCCATAACGATTGACGCACAATATGCGGAATTTGCTTCTCTTGACGCGCGCCCAGTGCTTCAGCCACCAATGGCGTGGTTGCCAGTACAATGCCTGTAAACATCAGCATCACAGGAATCCAGATTCCAACACCGACCGCAATTGCAGCCAAATCACTGGCGGATAAATGCCCCGCCATAATGGTGTCAATTAGCCCTAAACCTGCTTGGGCAAACTGGGTAATCAGAATCGGGATCATAAGACTAAACAGGCGTTTGAGTTCCACGCCTGTTGATGGGGTTTTTAGCACTGAAAATACTCAAATAAATTAGCGTTGTAGAGTAAGTAATACACCGACAAAAATTGCGACGGCTCCGCAAACACGTTGCCAAGAGATTGGGACACGTTCATTACCGAACCATGCAAAGTGATCCAGTAAGATCGACATACTGATTTGACCAAACAGTACCAAACCCGAAAAGGTCAAAAATCCCAGTTTGGGGGCAGTATAAATGCTCATGCTGATCGCATAAACCCCCAAACAGCCACCAAACCACAAATACCACGGCAACAGGCTCAAGGTCTGCCAGTGCGGAAAACTTTTGGTAAAAAATAGAACCAGCAGCAATAACGTTAGTGTACCAACACTAAACGAAATTAGTGCAGCATGTAGCGCCGACTCCAAGTATTCGCGTAAGGCGCTGTTAATCGCCGTTTGAAAGGTCATGGCAATGCCAATGCCAAAGGCAAGTGGGCACAACCATAACAGATGGACTGTAAGTTTCATGGTTGCTCCTTGCTGTTGTTATTTTCAGTTCAGTGTAGCATTGCCGAGCGGCTTTTATGCGTCAGACATGCTAAAATCCGCGATGGTTTTTTCTCATTTTAGGCTGAGTTCTTGAGCTTGTTTAATCCGCAAAATATTCCGTTGTCGCTTTACATTCATATGCCGTGGTGTGTGCGTAAATGTCCATATTGTGACTTCAATTCGCATGCTGTCCCCGATGGCAAATTGTCACTAGATTTGGAACAGGAATATTTACAGGCGCTGGTTGCAGATTTTGATACGCAGATTGAATGGGCGCAGGGGCGTGAAATTCAGAGTGTGTTTATTGGTGGCGGAACGCCGTCCCTGATTTCGGCAGCAGGCTATCAGTGGTTATTTACTGAATTAAAACAGCGTCTAAATTTTGCTGCGGATTGTGAAATTACCTTGGAAGCCAATCCCGGCACACTGGAACATCAGCCATTTGCCGATTATTTACGGGCAGGAATTAACCGTCTGTCGATTGGTGTACAGAGTTTTGACAACGAACATTTGCAGCGTTTAGGGAGGATTCATAGCAGTGACAATGCTCAAAAAGCCATTCAACAGGCACGGCAGGCAGGTTTTGAACGGGTCAATGTCGATCTGATGCATGGCTTGCCACAGCAAACCCTTGAACAAGCTTTACTGGATTTGCGTTTGGCGGTGGAATGTGGCGCAACGCATGTGTCTTGGTATCAGCTCACCATTGAGCCAAATACAGTATTTTTCCGTACTCAGCCGATTTTACCTGAAGAAGATTTGCTGCTTGAGATTCAGCAACAAGGTGAGCAGTATTTAAAAGCACAAGGCTTTATCAATTACGAAGTGTCGGCATGGCGTAAAGAATTACCTTCACGACATAACCTGAATTACTGGCAGTTTGGTGATTATTTGGCGATTGGAGCAGGAGCACACGGTAAAGTCAGCCAGCCTGATGGTATTTATCGTTTCCAGAAAAGCCGTATGCCGAAGGATTATCTCGCCAAAGTGCCTGCGCCTGCCTTGCAGTGGCAACGGATAGATGATGAAGATATGCCTTTTGAATTTATGATGAATGCACTGCGTTTAAATGAAGGCGTACCAAGTGAGTTTTATCAGCAGCGTACAGGCTTGCCATTGTCCAGTATTGCAGCAACAGTTGAAAAGTTACAGCAACAGCAACTTTTGATCGAAGATCCTGAGCGACTGGCGTGTACCGAGAAAGGGCATTTATTTTTAAATAGTGTGTTGGAAGAGTTTTTATAGATTTGGAAATCAATACAGGGGCAAAATGCCCCTTTATCATGTCTGTATTTTAGCGTTTACTGAATGCCAATTTCAGTGCAAACAACACAAAAACAGCACCTGTAATACGGTCGATACTTTGCACGATTTTCGGCTGTTTTAGATATTTGGCAAACGGCTGTGAACCGATAATCAGGAAAGCTGACCAGATCAGTGTCAGTACAATATGAATCAGCACCAGCAACATAATCCAAGCGGTTGCCGCCTGTTGATCAGGGACAAACTGCGGCAAAAATGAAATATAGAAAATCCCGACTTTGGGATTGAGCAAATTACTCAAACAGCCTTTCAATAACCAGTTCTGCTGAGTGGTTGTGTCTTGCTCTAAATTGCCCAAGTGCTGACGTGGATGACGTAGCATTTGCAGACCGAGCCAAGCTAGATAGATTGCGCCTGTCCATTTTAGTAGAGTAAAGGCAAACACCGAACTACTCAGTAATGCTCCGAGTCCACAGGCTACAATCATTCCCCAAACCAGACACCCCAAATTAATTCCAATAGCTGCTTGTAAAGCTTTTTGACGACCTTCGACTGTCGCTGTTCGTAAAATCAGCGTGGTATCTAAGCCGGGTGTAATGGTCAGTAAAGCAATTGCAATCAGATAGGAAATCATGAGAGTTGTCACAAGGCTTTATCCTTTAGATAAAAAGTCGCAGATGCTTTGATTTTAACTTGAAGTGGATAAATCACAATCAGTTTATATGATTTGCAAAATCATCAAACTAAAACAAAAATATTATCAAAAATAGGCTATTAAGCAGGGGAGGCTTGAGGCAGAATAGTTCGAGCGATAAATGATAACAACCTTGTAGGAGCTTTTCATGATTGCTCAATCCGTGATTTTGCCATTACCCTCAGATCATGCGCGTTTTCTTGTGGTTCGTTTAAATCAGCTCAGTCTTGATGATTTAAAAAAACAGCTTGAGAAGTTTTTTTCGGAACGAGACCGTCTAATCACTCAGCATCCCAATGAACAAATCAAAACCGCAGTGGCTTTTGGTCCCGATTTGTGGAGTCAACTGCATAGCAAAACGCCAGCAGGATTTAAGCAACTCGATCCACAAGCAGGGGCATTTGACATGCCTGTACAGCCTGCCGATGTCTTGATTCATATTGCCAGCCAGCGTACCGACATTTGCTTTGCACTCAGTCAGACCTTCTTTAACGGCATTCAGGACAAAGTTGAAGTTCTTGATGAACGCGCATGCTTCCGTTATTTGGATGGGCGAGATCTCACGGGGTTTATTGATGGCACGGAAAATCCGCAATTTAAAGATGATCGTGAAGAAACTGCACTTCTAGGTGCTGAAGCAGGCGAGTTTGCAGGGGGGAGTTTTGTCTTTGCACAGCGTTATGTGCATGATCTGAATAAATGGCGTCGTTTAAAAGTCGATGCTCAAGAGCATGTCATCGGACGTACCAAACTTGAGTCGATTGAACTCGATGATGATGTCAAACCTGAAAATGCCCATATTGCCCGTACGGTAGTTGAAGACGAAGAAGGTGAAGAACTCGAAATCTTGCGTCACAGCCTGCCTTATGGCGATGGGCATGGCGATCAAGGGCTATTCTTTATTGCGTACACCAAAGATTTGACCCGTATTGACCGTATGTTACAACGCATGTTTGGCACCAGTGGTGACGGGATTCATGACCGTTTACTGCACTTCGTGACTGCGGTGGATGGCGCGTATTATTTTGCACCGTCAGAACAGCTACTTGAACAAGTCCTTGATCTTGATGATTAAGCGTATTGCTTTAGTCCAATCAAAAAGAGCGCATCATGCGCTCTTTTTTATGCTAGAAAATGTATTAGTAATCGAAACTAAAGTGCTCCGCAGGTAAGCCAATCAGGGTTTTAGATGGCGTGACTGCTGATTCGGCATGTCCTTGAGTACGCGGCAAAATACGGTCAAAGTAGAAATCTGCGACTTTGATTTTTGCTTTATAAAACTCAATGGTTTCTTTGCCATCGCCTGCTTCAATTTTCTCAGAAGCGATTGCTGCCTGTTGTGCCCAGAAATACGCCATCATCACATAACCTGAGAACATCAAGAAATCGACGGAAGCGGAGGAAACCACGTCACGGTCTTTACGTGCTGCCAAGAAAATCCGTACCGTAATTGCATTCCATTGAGCGCAAAGTTTGGTTAAGTCCCAAACAAAGCGACGCAAGTATCTATTACGCGCATGACGACCACAGAATTTTAAAATTTCCGCAGTGTAATCCCGAATGACTTTACCTTTGGAAGAGAGCAAGACTTTACGACCAATCAAGTCGAGAGCTTGAACGCCTGTCGTACCTTCGTACAAAGTCGCAATACGCGCATCACGCACGATTTGTTCCATACCCCATTCTTTAATATAGCCATGTCCACCAAAGACTTGCATCCCGTGGTTGGCGGCTTCAAAGCCGAGTTCAGTCAAGAACCCTTTGAGAATCGGGGTGTAAAAACCCAGTTTGTCATCATAAGCTTCAAACTCTGCCTGATCGCCACGTTTCAAGGCATCATTCATTTTATCGGCAAGTTGTGCTGCATGATAAATCATGGCACGACCCCCTTCAGCAATGGCTTTTTGAGTCAGCAACATGCGACGGACATCGGCATGGTGAATAATCGCATCGGCTGGTTTATCGGGGTCTTTTTTACCTGACAGCGCACGCATCGACATACGTTGTTTGGCATAAGGCAGTGAACCTTGATAAGACAATTCTGCATGGGCAATGCCTTGTACCGCTGTACCAATACGTGCCGTGTTCATAAAGGTAAACATGGCGTGTAAACCTTTATTCGGCTCACCGATCAAGAAACCTTTGGCTTGGTCAAAATTCAGCACGGCTGTAGCCGAGGATTTAATCCCCATTTTGTGTTCAATCGAGCCACAGTTCACCGCATTGCGTTCACCAATGCCACCATCCTCAGTAGGCAGGAATTTCGGCACGATAAACAGTGAAATGCCTTTGGTACCAATCGGGGCGTTTGGCAGACGTGCCAAGACAATATGAACAATGTTTTCAGTCAGGTCATGTTCACCTGCCGAAATAAAAATTTTGGTGCCTGTAATGTCATAGCTGCCATCAGCATTGGGTTCAGCTTTGGTTTTAACCTGCCCCAAGTCGGTACCACATTGCGGTTCGGTGAGACACATCGTGCCACTCCATGTGCCTGCAACCAGATGGGGCATATAACTATTTTTTTGTTCAGGTGTACCAAACTGCATAATGGTATTCATACAGCCCATACTTAAACCGGGATACATGGTAAATGACCAGTTAGCGGTTCCCATCATTTCCGATTTAATCAGGTTGAGTGACATCGGCAGATCTTGTCCGCCAAATTCTTCTGGATAAGACAGACCTTGCCAGCCACCTTGCACAAACTGATCGTAAGCTTCTTTATAACCTTTAGGCGTGGTGACGACACCATCTTTAAAATGACAGCCTTCATCATCACCACTTTGATACAGTGGCGCGAGGACATTTT
Source organism: Acinetobacter brisouii (assembly GCF_008993995.1). Taxonomy (GTDB): domain Bacteria; phylum Pseudomonadota; class Gammaproteobacteria; order Pseudomonadales; family Moraxellaceae; genus Acinetobacter; species Acinetobacter brisouii_A. The sequence continues at coordinate 14,132 of NZ_BKNN01000034.1, read as the reverse complement.
CACAATAATCTGCTGCCCCTTCCAAAATCATATCGACCGTGTCTTGGTCAATATTTTCAGCGTTGGAGAGGGTTTTATAGTGCTCAGGATAGTTAAACACCTCGTTCATGAGGAAACGTATGTCACGTAGGGGCGCTTTATAAGTGGTCATAAGGCAAATATCCTAATTTTTATTGCGTTCTGATGGATTTCATTATTCATAACCGTGTACGAATTACATTGATAACGTGACTTGCAAGTGCTGTCAATAAGGTCAATCCGTCGGTTTAAATTACATAAATTGATTATTTGTATATTATTTTTTTTGTTAAGGTTAGCCCACTAAATCGCACTATAGCGATAAATTGAAATAACAAAACGGAAAACATGATAATGAAATTACACTATTTAACCTGTTGTTTGTTGGGGTTAAGCGCAGCAGGTTGTTCACAACATTTTGTTCAGTCTCCTCAAAAATTAGAACAAATACAGCAGCGTACCGTACATGCAGTCAATGCAATCTATGAAAATACGGGTTTTGACTTTCAAGGAAATATCAAATTTGATGTACAGAAGCAGCATCAGCTCAGTAAGAAAAATCCTGAATTAAATCAAGATCTAAAAGATAAACTCAATCGTTACCTCAGTTCACAGAAAATCAGCTTGTCGACTGAGCAACGTCAGCAACTTGAACAGGCTTTATTGCAACAACAGGTTGAAAATGGTGAGCAAAAATGGTCACGTATGCTTACAACAGGTTTCAATTTCTTACAAGATTTTCAGGTGAAATATCAGGGCGGGGTGGATTATCGTGATCAGGTGGGAGCGATCAATCTAACAGCCGCATACCATACTCCAACATTGCAAATGCAAATGACCTACCCGATGTTGGTCGACTTGAAGCAAGCCAAATTTTATAGCAACGGCTTTGCCTTGTTTCCATTTCTTGCCCCGACTGAGCAGCGTGATCAGTTGATGTATCTTGATTTTTCCAAATATAAAAAACAGCTGGGTGAATTAGACATCAAGACACTCATCGCTTATATCAAGCAAAATAATGCCTTACCTTATATTTTGGCGACACCTGAACAGTTAACCCATGTCAGCCTCACCGCAGCAGATCGTCAGCAGGGTATTGTTGAAAAGATTCAGTTAAAAACCTCTCTTGAGGAATATCTGGCTCAAAGTTTTAGCTATAACACAGTAAACCTGCCGTATTTGGCTGAGCACATGAAAAAAGCAGAGCAAGCCAAAACTGAAACGGTCGATTTGAAAAGTATGAGCCCTGAACAGCAAGCAGACTGGGCTTATGATCTGGTCAAAGACCATATTGCATCCGATACGATTGAGGATGAAGAGCAAGAAGCTGCAGACCCAGAAGATACAGTGAAAGCGGATGTAACAGAAGTGAGTGCAGAAGATGAACTGGCTGCATCTGAAGATGAAAATACTGAATCTGCTGAAGATAGCGATGTGTTGTCAGCGGCAAATTCTGAAGATGATGAAGAAAGTTCTGAGCAGGACGAATTATTGAGTCCAAGTGCCCCTGAGCTATCAGAAGCGCAATGCCAAGACCTGCAAAAACAGCTGAAAACGGCCAGTATTGGGCAATATAAAGCGTGTTTAGATGAAAAGGTTGATCTATTCGCAGTGCAATCTCAAGGTGGTAATGCTCAACTTGAAAAGCAGATGGTTGAGAAATCCCAAGGGATTTTTAAAGTCGTCGAGCTATTTAAAGCAGATTCGAGTCCACAATTTAAAACAGCCGATGAATTTAAAACACTTTGGCAAGCCAAACAGCCTCAAGTTCAGCAATTGTTAGCCAAACCTGCCGAGCGTAATCCATTGATTGTTGAAATTGGCATTGACCGTCAGGGACGTGCGATCACGACCAATTATCAGTTGGAACTCACAGAGGATTTAACCGCGAAGAAATTGGTGATCCATTCAGATAACCAGTGGAATAACTACGGTCATCCCAAAAATATTGACCGTGAAGGTATGCGTAAAGCTAAATCTTTTGATGAAGCTGCTCAAGGAACAGTGCTACAAGACAAAGTGCAGAAGTTTAAGCGCCTATTGGGGCAGGCGAATTGGGACGAGCAGATTCAGGAACTGGCGAATCAGTCCTATGCCCAAAACCATTCTTATCTAAAAACTTATCAGTTGGTTTATGGTTTATTACTGTCATTGAATTATCCACAAATTATGCAGCATTACTCGGCACAGGACATTCAAGAGATTGCCTTGGTCATGGCATATTATGATGGGCGTGATGATCAGAGTTTTGTGCCGAAAGGGCAGCAATTGGTAAAAATCAAACAATTGATTGAGAAGCATCAATTGAGTTCATCGATGTTTTATCAAGTAGATGCGGCATCCGTGGTGAAAAAAGCCCAAGCACATGTCAGCACCCAAACCCAATGGGCTGCGATTCAGAAATCCTCGACCAACCCAGCGACACGTTTTGCACGTTTGTATGAAGTCACGTATTTGGCTGAGCATCATAATGATCAGGCAAATTCTGATTTAACCCATTTGTCCAATCGTTTGGGGCAGTTCTATGTTGAATCTCGCAAAAAATCGCCAAATTTGAAAGTGATTGAACAGGCTAGCTCACCTGAACATGAATATCTTGATGCAGATACCTTTAAATCGACATATTTACAGATGCTAAAAAGCACTCAAGCGAAATAGTGTAGTTTTTCAAATCTAAAAATGAACAGGCAACTTTCGGGTTGCCTGTTTTTATTAGACTGCTTTCATCAGGTGATTATTTTATAGAAAATCACGGAGTTCAGGTTTTACGCCATTCCAAATTTCAAAGGCCTCCACAGCTTGACCAACCAACATGCCAAAACCATCGCTATAGGGTACTTGGCGCTGTGCAGCCTGATCAAGAAAACTCGATGGTTTACCATAAGCCATTTCATAGGCATGGCTGAATTGAAGCTGTTCAGGAAGTTGCAAGGCATCGCCTGATAAGCTTGCCGATGTGGCATTGATGACTAAATCAAATTCACCACTTAAGTTATCCAGACCTGTTGCAGAAAGTTCGGTGTCAGGCACAGCTTGTTTTAAATCGGCAACCAATTGTTCCGCACGAGCGAGGGTACGGTTGGCAATCACGATGTGTTTTGCGCCTGCCTGAGCCAATGGATAAATCACGCCACGCGTTGCTCCACCTGCACCTAAGATCAGAATTTTACTTTTTTCGAGTGACCATCCGAGTGCCAAAATCGCATTTACAAGACCTTGACCATCGGTGTTATCGCCAAACAGTTGTCCATCTTGCATCCATAACGTATTGACAGATTTGGCAATTTTGGCACGTTCAGTCAATTGGTTGCAGCGAGCAAAAGCTTGTTCTTTAAAGGGAACAGTGACGTTGAGTCCAATACCACCTGCTTGGAAAAATTCTTCAATATTGGCTTCAAAACCATCGAGAGGGGCAAGACGTTTGCTATAGGTTAAATCGATACCGAGTTTTTGTGCGAATGCATGATGTAATTCAGGAGAGCGAGAGTGTTCTATTGGATTGCCAACCACAGCAAATTGTTTGCTCATGTCGTGTGTCTATGCGGTGAAAAAATTGCCCTCAATATACGTGAAATTTCTGTCTGAAAAAACCAGTACACTGCGCTTAAGGATTACAGATATCCTCAATTTTTTCCCATAACAACGCGAGCACTAAGCCGAATAAAACCAAGCTCAGCAAAATACTAAATACAATTGAAATACTGTCGGAGATATTGTTGTTAAAGGCTAAAGTAGTGCTGACTGAGCAAATCAGTAGCGCACAAGTCAGCGCGAAAAAACTGCCTTTATGATTGTGGAGTAAATTAAACATGAGTGATCTCATTCCTCGATGAGCGTGTATTACAACAGCAAAATTTTAAACCGATATGACAGAAAAGTCTGATATGTTTTGTAAGACTAATTATCATTTATGCCAGTCGCGATTGTTGACGACTAGCATATTGATAACGCATTATTTTTTCTTTTGATCTTCACTTGAGATATATTCACGCAGACCTAAAGATTCAAAAAAAGCTGTCAATATTTGGGTTAAAGCTCATTCAGCCAGTCATGCGGTTTTAAGTAATACTCTGTTAAACGCCGTTCAGGAGAGTCTTGCTCCCATTCTGGGCGATATGACCACGCCACCAAATTGGGTAGGCTAACCAAAATTGATTCAATCCGTCCGCCTGTTTGTAAACCGAATAGCGTACCGCGATCATAAACCAGATTAAATTCGACATAACGCCCACGACGGTAGAGTTGGAATTCACGCTGAGCTTCGCTATAGGGCTGCTCACGATGCTTTTCAAACATCGGTAAAATCGCATTTAGGTAGCCATTGCCCACCGCCTGCATATATGCAAAGCAGGTTTCAAAGTCCCAGCAATTCAGATCATCAAAAAATAAACCACCGACACCGCGCTGTTCATCACGATGTTTTAAATAGAAATAGTCATCGCACCATTGTTTGTGCTTGGCATAGACATCTTCACCAAAAGGCTGACACAGGTCATGTGCAGCCTGATGCCATGCTTTAATGTCAGCATCATCTGGGTAAAATGGCGTCAGGTCATAGCCGCCACCAAACCACCACACAGGATCACGACCTTCAGGTTCTGCCACAAACAGGCGAACATTGGCATGTGAAGTGGGAATGTGTGGATTTTTGGGATGAATCACCAGTGAAACACCCAGTGCTTGCGCTTTTGCCCCTGCAATTTCGGGATGGCGTGCTGTGGCAGATTCGGGCAATTTGCTGATATTGATGTGGGAGAACATCACCCCACCTTTTTCAATCACTGTGCCGTTTTGCAAGACACGAGAGCGCCCACCACCACCTTCGGGGCGTTGCCAGTCATCAATCACAAACTCGGCAGTTCCACCACCTGCACGTTCCTGTTGCTCAAGACGTTCACAGATTCTGGCTTGCAAGTCGAGGAGGAATTCTCGGACGCGTTGGATGTCGGCAGAGGTTGGGTGTTGCATGGATTGACTCAGATCAAAAAGCAAAGATGGGCTACATCAAAACATAGAAATCTTGAAAAATTAAGAGTTTTTAATTTTATTGATAAAAATCAAAGCTTTTTACTCGGGATAATTTGGGCGTTTTCTTGAGGAAATTACATAACTATGGGGCGTTTATGGCTTGAAATATTCTGCATCGCCCATCAAAATGAAGCTGTATTTGAGATCAATCTTTACAGGTTTTGCCTGTTGTGGTCAGCAACATCATCCAGAGTTGAGTCACTATGCGTATAACCTCGCTAATTCAAAAATATAATGTTCCAGGACCACGCTATACCAGTTATCCAACGGTACCGTATTGGGAAAGTCAGCATTTTTCAGTTGAGCTTTGGCAGCAGACTTTAAAACGTGCTTTTGATGAATCAAATCACAGTGAAGGGATTAGCTTATATATTCATCTACCGTTTTGTGAAAGTTTATGTACGTTTTGCGGTTGCCATAAACGCGTGACCAAACGCCATGAGATGGAGCAGCCTTATATTCAGGCGGTTCTGAAAGAATGGGCATTGTATTGTCAGCTTTTGCAAGACCGCCCGATGATTAAAGAAATTCATTTGGGTGGCGGGACGCCAACTTTTTTCTCGGCAGAACATTTGGTAGAGTTGATTCAGGGCATTTTAGCCAAAGCCGAGATTGCACCACAGCACGAATTTAGTTTTGAAGGACATCCGAACAACACCACGCGTGAGCAGTTACAAGCGTTGTATGATGTGGGCTTTCGCCGTGTCAGCTATGGGGTGCAGGATTATAATTTAAATGTGCAGAAAGCCATTCACCGTATTCAACCCTTTGAGCATGTTGAACAGGTGACACGTTGGGCGCGTGAAATTGGCTATGAATCAATTTCGCATGATTTGGTGTTTGGTCTGCCATTTCAAAGTCTGGAAGATGTGCTGAACACGATTGAAAAAACCAACAGCCTCAGTCCTGACCGCTTGGCATTTTATAGTTATGCGCATGTACCTTGGATTAAGGGCAATGGTCAGCGTGGTTTTAAAGATCAGGATGTACCGAAAGATGATGTGAAGCGCACCCTGTATGAAGAAGGTAAAAAGCGTTTGTTGGCACATGGTTATCATGAAATTGGCATGGATCATTTTGCGCTCGAGCATGACAGTATGTATCAGTCCTTTCAGCAGGGTAGTTTGCACCGTAACTTTATGGGTTATACCTCATCTAAAACCAAAGTGATGATTGGTTTGGGACTCTCTTCCATTAGTGACAGTTGGTACAGTTTTGCTCAAAATGAAAAAACGCTCGAAGATTACTACGCACGCTTAGAGCAAAATGAAATTCCTGTGTTTAAAGGGCATATCCTGTCACAGGAAGATTTAATCATTCGTCAGCATATTTTGAACTTAATGTGTACCTTTAAAACTTCATGGGCAGAGCCAAGCATGGCATTTCCTGAGTTGCCTGAAGTACTGAGTCAGTTAGAGGAAATGCAGCAAGATGGGTTACTCATGCTTCAGCCACAAGGCATTCAAATTACTGAACAGGGCAAGCCATTTATTCGCAATATCTGTATGGCCTTTGATTTGCATCTAAAACGGAAAATGCCTCAAACCCGAATTTTCTCAATGACCATTTAACATTTAATTTGCTAAAAAACGAAAAAGGGCATTTTAAAATGCCCTTTTATTTGCCTGAACTGGCTGATTGAGAAGACGATGATTTAAAAATCATCTTCTTTATACATGTGCGACATACGGTCATGTTTGGTTTTGAGGTATTGTTGATTAAATGGATTTAATCCGACGGTCAAAGGAACACGATCCACCACATCAATGCCTAAATCACGCAGGGCAATCAGCTTAAGTGGATTGTTGGTGATCAGTTTAACTTGATGAACTTGTAAATGATCGAGCATGATTTTACACATGTCATAGCGACGTGCATCGGCAGGCAAGTTGAGCATTAAATTGGCATCGACCGTATCATGTCCTTGATCTTGTAAGGCATATGCACGGATTTTATTGGTTAAACCAATGCCGCGACCTTCTTGGCGTAAGTATAAAATCACGCCTTGACCTGCATCATTAATCATTTTTTGAGTGGCTTTAAGCTGCGGGCCACAATCACATTTTAAGGATGAAAATGCATCACCAGTGAGGCACTCAGAGTGAATGCGTACTAAAACGGGTGCAGCTGCTGGCATGTCCAAACCTTTCCATAAGGCCACATGTTCTTCACCTGTTTCAGGATCTTGAAAAACACTAAGATGAAAATCGCCAAAGGCGGTCGGAAGTTTGGAGGTAGCAACAAAAGCAATCGGCACAGTTCAGCTCTTTCGTTATGAATAGTCGACCAAAGTATAGCGCAATGCTCAACTATTGATAGCTTGCGCATACAAAAATTACGCCAATCAATTTATTTTTTTGTAGAAAGCAAATAATAATAGTTGAATATCGCTATCATTTTTCAGGATAATCACAGCCTTGTCTAGGACAAAAGCAATGTGCAAGACTACATCAAAAGATATGTGGCTCATTGAAAACAACGTTCGATAAGGTAGAATTATCGATTTAACGCAATATACCTAGCTTAGGATTTGCCAGGCTCTAGAAGGCTTTGCCACATATGTTGTATACAGAAATACCAACTCAGCGTCCTGTTACGCCATTGTTGGATGCGATTGACCATCCACAGCAATTACGTCAGCTAGATCAAAGCCAGCTCGAACAAGTGGCGGATGAGTTACGTCAATATATCTTGTATGCCGCAGGACAAAGTGGTGGACATTTTGGTGCAAATCTTGGGGTGATTGAACTCACCGTTGCACTACATTATTGCTTTAATACACCTCGTGACCGCCTGATTTGGGATGTAGGTCATCAGGCTTATCCGCATAAAGCCTTAACAGGTCGTCGTGAACAGTTGACCACTATTCGCTCTAAAGATGGTTTAGCAGCATTCCCGACACGTGAAGAATCAGAGTTTGATACCTTTGGTGTGGGACATTCATCGACTGCGATTTCTGCGGGCTTAGGCATGTCTTTGGCACGTCGCTATCAAAATGATCCGTGTGATGTCGTAGCGATTGTTGGTGATGGTGCAATGACTGCAGGAATGGCTTTTGAAGCCATGAATGATGCGGTGGCACATCAGGCCGATTTAATCGTCATTTTAAATGACAATGACATGTCGATTTCTTGTAGTACAGGTGGTTTTGCTAAACATTTGGCAGCGATTTGGGAGCAAGGGCAGTCTGTCAATATTAATGCAGATGGCGATGCCGTGATTGAACCGCATCCTGAGTGGGCATATACCTCACGCTTGCACCAGTCAGCGACTCAAGAAGCAGACAACCTATTTAAAGCCATTGGGTTTGAATACTTCGGTCCATTCGATGGACATGATGTTAAACAGCTCGTTCATGTGCTGAATGCGATCAAACAGCGCAAAGGGCCGCGTCTGATTCATGTCTATACCAAAAAGGGCAAAGGTTTTAAACCTGCGGAAGCCGATCCGATTGGCTATCATGCAATTGCAAAACAAGCCGTGATGGTTGCACCTGCACCAGTCAAGAAAAAATCAGCACTGAAATATTCCGATGTTTTTGGTCAATGGCTCTGTGACCAAGCGGCACAAGATTCGCGTTTGCTTGCGATTACCCCAGCGATGTGCGAAGGCTCAGGCATGGTGAAATTTGCCAAACAGTATCCTGAGCGTTTCTTTGATGTTGCCATTGCTGAACAACATGCGGTGACCCTTGCCGCAGGTATGGCCTGTGAAGGTTTGAAACCTGTGGTTGCGATTTACTCGACATTCTTGCAACGGGGTTATGACCAGTTGATTCATGACGTCGCTTTGCAAAATCTAGATGTGACTTTTGGCATCGACCGTGCAGGTTTGGTGGGTGAAGATGGCCCAACCCATGCGGGCGCATACGATTATGCCTATATGCGAACCATTCCGAATTTGGTGATTATGGCGCCAAAAGACGAAAATGAATGCCGTCAAATGTTGCACACAGCTTATGCTTATAACGGGCCTGCTGCGGTACGTTATCCACGTGGCGCGGGTGTGGGCGTTGAAATCGAACAACAATTTACAGCTTTACCGATGGGTCAGGCGGAAATTGTGGCGGAACTCAATAGTCAGTTTGAAGATAAAATCAGTATTTTGGCATTTGGCAGCCGTGTCATGCCTGCGTTGCAGGTCGCTGAAAGTCTAGCCAAACAGCTTGAAGTTGCTGTGACTGTGGTCAACATGCGCTTTGTTAAACCGCTTGATGAAAATATCATTCAGCAGTTAGCAGCAACGACCAGCTTGTTCGTGACTGTGGAAGAACATGCGGTGATGGCGGGTGCGGGGAGTGCAGTCAATGAATATTTGGCGCAAGCACAGATCGTGAAACCTGTACTCAATTTAGGTTTGCCAGACAGCTTCTTGCATCAGGCAGATCACGCACAAATGTTGCATGATTGTGGGCTCGATACAGAAGGTATTGAGCAGTCGATTGTACAAGCATGGAAAAAAGCTTTGCAAATCGCATAGTTTTGTCTGGTTACACATTTCGAAATATTTTTTAGCAAAAAGCGCAGAGATTTGTTAAAATGCTCGCGCTTTTATGCATTATTCTTTGTCAAAATCTTTAATTTGTATTTGTAGTGGGTGTTCAATGGAACCTATGGTGGTGATGGCTGCGCGTGCGGCTCAAACAGTTGGTCAAGAGCTTTTAAAAGCGCATCAAAATCGTCATAAACTCGATTTACAAGTTGAAGAAAAAGGCATCGACGGCCCTGTAACACGTGTTGACCGTTACCTCGAACAACTCACGATTGATACCCTGCGTAAAAGCTATAAAAATCACAGCTTCCTTGGTGAAGAGTTTGGCATGCAAGAAGGCAAAGGCCACGATGCTGACTGGTGTTGGGTGATTGATCCCCTCGATGGCACACTCAACTTCGTTAATGGCGTTCCGCATTTCTGTATTTCGATTGCAGTACAGCACAAAGGTGTAACTCAACACGGTGTAATTTACGATCCAGTGCGTGATGAATTATTCTCTGCAAGCCGTGGTCGTGGTGCAATGATGAACCAACGCCGTATTCGTGTGAATGTTCGCGATAGCCTTGAAAATACTTTTATTTCAGTTGGTCATGCTTACCGTGCAAAACGTAACGGTCAAGTTATTTCTTATGCAAAACAACACTTTGATGCTTTGCTTGCAGTGACTGAAGCAGGCGCTCAATTCCGCCGTACAGGTTCGGCTGCACTTGACTTGGCTTATGTTGCCGCAGGTCGTTTTGATGGTTTCTTTGAACTTGGTTTAAAACCATGGGATATCGCTGCGGGCGAACTGATTGTGAAAGAAGCGGGTGGTACAGTGGTTGATGCTCGTGGTGGCACAGAATCTATGGACAATGGTCAAGTGTTGGCATGTTCAATGAAAATGTTGAAACCATTGATGCAAGCGGTTGTTCCTGCTTGGGCAGATGCTGCGAAATAATTGCGGTCAAGTAGATTAAAAAAAGCCAATGATTCAAATCATTGGCTTTTTTATTGGAGCAAGATAAGCCTCAGATTTGCTATTTCTCATTTATTTTAATCATTCTGGACGTTTCCATAGCCAGATCAAAGCACAGAACATGCATAAAATCATGGGGTAAACAAACCATGGATGCGGTATTTTCCAGATCATCAGAAGGGCTGCAAGGCTCATACTCATGGTCGATAAATATTTTGCCCTGCGCGGAATACTTCGATGTTGATGCCATTGTTGCAGAATTGGACCAATCAAACGGTTGTGATATAACCAGTGATAAAGGCGCTGTGAGCCTCTTGCTGCAAAAAAAGCAGCCAGCATAAAGAAATCAAAAGTTGGCAATCCAGGAATAAAAATACCCAGAATACCGAGTGCGATACAGAGCCATGCGATCAGAATACACAGCCATTGAACCCAGATACGCTGTGCTAAACGAGCCGATGTAGATGCTATGTGTGGGGAAGCGAAAACAGATTGATTTTCTGGAATCGTTTTAGGATTTTCCATTTGAATATTCCTTTTACACAGATTGAAATCTACAAAAATGGCTTGATGCCCAGTCTGCTTTTGTCAGATCGATGGGCATCAATTCTTTGCATGTGTAATTATTTCAACTGATCCAGTTGTTCAAGTGCATCGCCAAAATAGGCAAAAGCATCTAATGCACCCTGAATAACCTGATCTTGCTGTTCTTTGCTGTATTGAGCATCATCAAGCGCTTGTACAAAACGTTTCCAGACTTTGGCGCGACCTTCAGGATAGGCTGCCAAATTACGTGCAGCAAATTCAGTAGAAAAACCCAGACGATTTTGAGCTTCTTTAAACAGAAATGCCGCTCCTAATGTTGAGCCTTCGGAAACATAAATCCAGCCTAATGCCGCAGGAAGCGTTACATTTTTGCTCTGTAACTCAGAGCCTTGTGGTTCAACGCTTAAGTCCTGCAAGTCCAGTAGCGCCTGTTGTGAACGACCACGAATTTCCAAGTCCGGAATCAGGTCTGCAACATCATCTTTGTCAAAAAGACTCTCGATTTCCTGTTGAAAGTAATATTGCGATAGCGTGAATTGTGCATATTTTTCTGGAGTGGCAAAAACATCGGCTTGCCCCATTAACTGATGCATACGTTCGTGTTCAGATGCCGTTTCTGTCTTGAGGCGTTGAGATAGTGTGGTGACATTTTGATTTAAGATTGAGCTATTCAAGTTGATCTCCTTAAATAAATAGAACGATCTTGTTTGTGGCAAATTTCCTGTCAATCAAGAAAACAGCTATATAACAAGGGGGGGAATGATCTCTCGAAAGAGATCAATGCAATTTAGAATTTGAATTCAGCACTCAAGACCACATTGCGCCCCGTTGCTGTTGCACGGTCAATCAATGTTGTCTGGCTGGTTGTGAAGGCTGAAACAGTGGAGTAATCCCAATATTTCTTGTCGAAGACATTGTTCAGTGCCAGATTCAATTTCAGATACTGGTTCACATTCCAGTAACCACCTAAATCCAGTACGGTATAAGCAGGTGCTTTGTAATAAGTTGATGATGAAGAATATGTTTGTGATGATGTATCGTTGCTGCTGGCTTGTTTGCTTTCAACAGTTGTTGTGGTGACATTTAAGCCAAAGAGTTTATTGGGATTGTCATATGCCAACGTTAAGCTGGCTTTACCTGGCTGGATAGAGTTGATAGAACCTTTTGAACCATCCTGATCTTTGGCATTTCCTTTAGATTTACCAGCCGCCAATGCAATGCTGTAGCCTTGCGCTTGATCCACATATGCACCTAAATCTAGGCGAGTCGAAAGTTCTCCGCCCCAAATGTTGGCTTGAGCAAGGTTCTCCATTTCATAGTAGAGACTATAATTAGAAGAGGGTGGGGTTGTAGAAACGTAGTCAATGAAGTTTTTATAGTGGGTATAGAACACACTGGCATTCAGGGTTAACCCTTGGGCAGGTTTGGATTTTAGACCCCATTCTACACCGTGACTGGTTTCAGTTTTTAAGTTTGGATTACCTGCAATTGCATAGGTATATCCATAACTAGAGGCACCATATACCCCAGTACGTTCCATCGCAGTCGGCAGACGATGACCGTTATTATACTGAACATAGGTCAGATAATTTGGTGCAAGCTGATATGACATCGCGATTTGTGGCGAAATGGCATGGTCATGCGTTGTTTCTAGCTGAGAGCTTTTTAAACTTGCATAAGCAGAATCGGTCAGATAATTGTCGGTATCTTTTGGGTTGGCCTGTTGATATTCTGCACGGACGCCTGGAGTAATCGTTAACAAATGCCCGTTAACATCGAACTTGATGGCATCCGAGATATAAGCTGTTGCTTTTTGCGTGTTGGTTTTTGGCATGTAATTTGCCAAAGATGTTGTTGTGCCATAATTACTGGTCCATGGCATTTTTTGGTCAAGTTCACTGTAAGTCACACCATAGGTAATTGCATGACGTCCAATATTCTTATCTGCCTGAAGTTTGATGCCATAATCGGAGTTATAGAAGCCAAACCAAACATTGCGTAGCCCACGAGTCGAATATTGACCATAAGTATGCGTGAGACTTTCACTGTTTTGATAATAGATTGAGGTTTTCAAGACATCAAACAGGCTGTTATTGGCATGCCAGATATCATCCAGACTGAATCGGGTGCGTTTAGCCGTTGCTTTTTGATACAGACCAGAGGTATAGCTGGATGTACCACCCGACTTTAAAGTGTCATAGTCAATAAACTGGGTATCTTCTTTCTGATAATAATCAAAAGTAAATGTAAGTTGATTATTTTCAGAGGTATTCCAGAGTAACTTGCTAAGTACTGCATCAGAACGCCAGTCGTCAGAATTGGCAGCAAGATTTCCTTTGGTTTTGGTCTGTTCACCATCACGATGCGAGTAGACCACCAAACCTTTGACCACATCATTTCCAGCAGCAGCAGTCACTGCATATTGATAGGCCGAGTCTGCTGAACTATAGCCACGTTTTAGCCCGACATAATAGTTCTTGCCATCTTTTAAATAATCTTCAGGGCTTTTGGTTCTAAAGGAAACACGACCACCTAGACCATTGCTGTCAACATCGGTTGCACCTTCACTGATATGAACAGTGCGAAACATTTCTGGGTCAATATAATCACGACCAAAACCAAAACTTTGTGCTTTTGAGCTATCGGGGCTTGGAGTTGCTTCGGCAATATCGACACCATCGACATCCAGACCGACACGGTTACCATCAACACCACGGATGTTGTAACTGGTTGTGCCAGAACTGTGCCAAATACTTGACCCGCTACTTCCCGCCAAGACACCCGGTGCACTGACCAAAGGCTGATCTTTTACGATACTTGCCATGTCTGTTGCACCTGACTTTTCCAGTTGATCCTGAGAGATAATGGTCTGAGAACCATGATCTTTTTGCTGATTTTGTCCAGATGCAAAAATACGTGGCAGTTGAACGATATCGCTGCTGTTCTCTTGCGGGCTATCATTAGACCTCTTGCGAAAGTAAAAAATTGTTTATACTAGTCCCATGAAATATGAAAATTTAACTAGATTTAATGATGGGGAATTTAAACGACTTGTTGGAATTCCTCGTCCATTATTCTTAAAAATGGT
>NZ_BKNN01000033.1 GCF_008993995.1 Acinetobacter brisouii | reverse complement strand
CGCGACTCATGAGTGCTCGGTTATATGCGGGCCAATTGGTTGTACGGTAGATTTTGTGTGTAGGCTTCTTCATTTGAAAATTATATCGCTGAAAAAGCCTTTACAGATAGGTTTGTGCAACAAAGCCTCTCAGCAGTAAAAATACATCTGCAACACAAACATTACGCCCTGAGGCCGGATCTTATTTAGCAAATCTAGCTGCTGCAAATACATTATTTGAGATCAATCTACAAGATCGTTTTGCCGCCGGCAAAACAAATTCGCAAACAGTGTGGATCAAAGGCACTACAGACCGTACCAAATTTAAAGATACAACAGGGCAAATTTCAACTCAAACAAACCAATCTACAGTTCAGTTGGGTGTTGATCTAGTCCAGTTGGACAACAGTCAAGATCAACATTTTGCAGCAGGTTTAATGACAGGTTATGGTAAAGCAACCAGTGATAGTCATTCATCTATAAGTGGTTATCAATCTACAGGAACTGTAGATGGCTATAATATTGGTGTTTATGCAACACTGTCAAATAGAGCTGACATATTGCATAATTTCTTTAGGTGATATTTCGGGTATAAATGAAGACCAGACAATACAATGTTCCAAGAAACTAAAGGCTTTGCGATGCTTTCTGAAAATCGATCTAAACCAAGATGTATCTTGATCAGGATCAATCCCTAAATTCTTAGAACGAAGATAACCAATATTAAAATTTTTAATCACCTGCTCATAAGTTTGCTCATGACATACATGATTCCCTCTACGGAAATTTTTTGCATCAGCAATTTCCAAATAAAACCTAGTCCATTGTTCATAGCTTGGCGATGGTTGAGGTTCAAGTTGCAATAACTCTACAGCCATTTTCCCTAATATGAAGTCTTCCTTGAAGTAGGGATTAGGTATGTCCTGAGTTTGATTTGGTAATAAGGGCAAGAAAAGATGCCGATGCTGTTGTTGAATATAATCTTGAGACAGAAGTGAACAATTGTGTTTCAGGCAGATTGAAAGGTTGGGTAGAAACCAAGCTCTATTCCAGAAATACTCTCCATAAATTTCTCGTTGCTGCTGTATACAGATTGGACAGTAACGAAATTTGGTGTTGTTGGGGACCCTAGAAGCATTCAGACCAAGCATAAGATGAACAGAGCCAGATGCCTGCTCAGCCATTAAGGTGATTGCTTTTTGTCGATGAGATTCCTGAACAAAAGGTGCATATAAACCAAAAATGGTATGTTTATAAATCAGGTCTATTAAACTAAAACAGCCAGTTCGCTCTAATAAATGTACGACAGCATTTAAATGACTGGGTAAGTCTATGGTAGCAACGACTTTTCTATCTTGGTAAACCTCATCAAGTAACTGTTTAGGACTTTGAATGCCATGATGTAATCCAGCACGGGCGATGGTACTGTAAATCAGCTCATCAGGAAGTGGTGTTGGAAAATTCCACATGATTCTTACCCCATACTATGACAACAGGTCTGACATTTGCAGAATTAAACCTTGACGGTCTAATTGGGTATAAATACTTTCTGAACTGGTTGGATTCATCGAAAAAATATGACGAAGATCGGTATCTGCCAACTCATTCCATTGTTTTAAGCTAATCCGTTGTTTTTTCTTTTTGGTTGCTGGTGCTTGTGAGGGTGTATTGTCTGTCTCCATTGCTTGAACAATAGCAGCCAAGAGCTGTTGTCTGGATATTTGGGGTTTTAACGCTACAATTTTTTGAATGGCAAAGATGATGGAGTCTGATGGAAACTCATCTTTTAGCATCAGATATACACGTCGTTGATCATCATTACTCAACTGTTTTAAGGCTCGGTCTTCTTCGGATTCAACGGTGGATGCAGAGATTTTCTGAATAAGATGGATGATTTTCTTATCCATATCGGGTACAGCCAAATCTGAGAATTGAGCTATCCGTTCAGGTATACCTGAACGTAATGCGCTGAGCATAGGATGTACAAGTTTCAGTTCATCCTCATAAACACGTTTCAGCAGCTCTACAGTAATCGTTTCTGCTCCCGTTGCGAGGGCACGTAACTGGGCCAAAATAAAAAGTTTTACTACAATATCGAGAATACCTTGGCTCAAATCAAACCAGGTATCTCGAATCTCATCATTTAAGATAGGGTCTCTTTTCTGCAAATACTGCAACTTCCAAAGCGTATTGGTAAATGCTATCCACTCAGGGTTTTGACTCTTCTGATCAGGTAGGTATTGGGGGATTGGGTTCCAAAAGATAGACCCTAAACCAGCAGCACGTCGACTGGAACGTAGATCAAGATCAAAGATGTCTCTAGCTTTAGGTGTACCCACGAACAGCACAGGAATACCAATGGTATTGGTCATGGTGACAAAGAAGTTCAGCATTTTCTCTGAACCGCCAGACTTTGCTCGACTCAAATGTTGTATTTCATCAATGACTAACAGGCCTAAGGCAAACATATTGGCTGTTTGCGCCATGAGGGCAAGCATGGTTTCTACGCCATGTCTTTTCATCCCATACTTTTTCTCATAATTTGAACCGATGATTTTATCAATCGCTCGAAAAAAATTGAGACAAAGCTCTTTGAGTGAACCATCATGCGAGCAATCTATCTTTAAATAGACGATTTGATGGCAATTTAATGTGGGGTGAAAAATGACTTGAGGATATGCCCCTAGTATTCTTCGTAAAGAGGTCGTCTTACCACTACCTGAACAGCCAATGATAGCCATGCTATGAGCAGTTGACTCTGTTTCATCAAAGCGTTTGGCATTAAGGTCACTTGTTCGCAATCTTTCATAACCATTTTGCAGATGTTGTTGTAATTTCCCTGTATTTGGATTGCGACCAACATATCCTCCACGAATCATGAGAGAAATACGTTCACTCAGTAACATATGCATTGCCAAAGGCTGGAAAAATGAGCCTGTGATCTGATGGATATTATGGGCACGAATAACCCTTTTCTGTTTTATATCATCAAGAGTAGGCGTTACTTTTGAGATAAGATTTTTTGTATCTTCAAAAGGTTCTTGAATAGGCGGTAGAGCCTCAATGAATGGATTATCTTTATAAGCATGAACACCAGTGTCCTGATATTCTGCATTTCATATTATATGATTTGTCATGATTGATCATCCTCATCATCAAAAAGACCTGGAACGAACTGCGGATAGCTTGATTCATCTTGTTTTGGCTTAAATGAAATAATCGTTCCTTGATCTTTAGGATGTTTATCAGTTTTTAAGGAAGTATTCGATAATTTCTCATTTTCACGAACAGACTTTTTATTCGATTTTATTTCAGATAAACGCTGGCGATTGGATACACCAGAGTTGGTCGCCATTTTTTTTGCTTCAGCAATAGTGTCACGAATAAATTGATCCAGCTCTCTACGAGCAGCTTTGCTATTATCCTTTTCAATCGCATGTAGATTTTTTTCTTGATCTTGTATCTCCCACACTTGCCAAAAAGACATACCCGCAAATTGACGACTTTTGGTTGATAAAGAGCATTCCCAATAGATTGTACTATCATGTTTTGGGAATAAATATATCTTATCTACACAGCTTGGATCGTAGGCCGCTTGAAGATCCTGTGGGCGAGTGACTTCTTTACTACGATGTAGCCAGCCTTCTCTGAGTATCTCTGATCCAATGTAATACAGGCCCCATAAATTGACACCAGAAGTGGAAATGGAAACTTTCTTACGAGGTAGTATCATGATTCGTAAAGTATCTGGATCTACAGTACGAAGATGGCCTGTACGGTTTTGGATTCCCCAGTTCCATATATGTAATGGAATTGAGGGTAGGTCTGGAGGGAAATCTGCATCTCTGTCATAAGTATCCAATACATGATACTGATTACGATAAAGTATTGTCTTTATGATCATTTTGGCAAAGGCAGAAATAGGCAAAACCGCATCAAGACGGTAATCACTTTCGCCATGTTTTTGAATACGATTTCCTTTGACTACTCCAGGAGCATAAGGTTTGAATTCTGCCTGTAATGTTCCGAAATAGCGTTCAACAATACCTTTTGCATCCCCTCGATAGGCAGGTGCATTTTCAATACGAACATTATAACCATGGACTAAGCGTTCGACCTGATGACTCATCATTTCACCACGGTCAGCAAGAATGGCATCAGGTAAACCTAGGGTTGGCCATTGTTCTGGCTCGATATCAATTCCAAGCAATTTGCATAAACTGACTTTATCACTGCAAGCATTTACAATCGCCTGCATGGCAACAACATAGGATGGATTATGAAATCCGATATAGAATCCCACAACCATTCTGCTAAAAACGTCAACCACTACATATAGGATAGGACGACCTAGAATCTTACTTCGATCATCATCAGCAACTAAATAGATATCGGCAATAGTCGCATCAATTTCATAACGACTACCAGGCCCAAGCGTATTTGCTGTAGCAGTTCCACTTAATGGACGTACATCTTTTTGGAAACTTAATACAGGAGTTCTGGCTTCTATCCTTTGAGGAAGTTCATATTCACGTTTGTAGAAATGGTCAAATTGTCTACGTGTAGGAATATCTCCTTGTTTTATATGTGGGTAATGTTGGACAAAAAGTTCTTCAAATTGTCGATGAGCCGATGTGATATTAATTTTCTTGTCATTTAATAATTCAGATTCAACGATTAACCGAAAGAGCCTTTCAATTTCTGGCGTAATTTTAATACCAGTTCCATCGCCAAATTTACGCTTTGCCCCTGACTTTTTAGAACCTGCCAAGGTTCTTGGCTTTCCTGGTGCACCAGCATTTCTATAATCTGGCAATAAGGCATTTGGAATTTGGCCTCTTTGCCAATAGCGGCGTAGGTATTTGTATATCGTCGCCTTAGTTGCGATATTTGTCTGCTCTACTAAACGAACCCGTTTAGCTCTAATCTCTTCATTGAAACAGCCCGTGTCATATACGATTGGTTCAATAATTCGGTAAGCCTGAGCACGTTTTTCAAAAGCGACTGAGTTTACGGGTGGCTCTATAGACTTAAGATATTCAAAAGGGTCTGAACTTCTAAATAAGCGTTTTTCATCAATCCATTGTGAAAGTTGTTCTTCAAGAACTAAAGATGGAACTCCTTTGGCTTCCTCCATATGAATCCATATGATTTCACCAGATTGAAAGAATAAAATCCGGTAGTGGCTTTCATCAAATTTAACGACCTCATTGATTTGCCACATAAGATACCTCTAAATCAAACACCAGGTCCGATCCTGTTAATTTCTGGAATGGCTGTTGGATATCAAATTTAATAAAACGATTTGCTATAAGGGTTCTTAAATATTGTAGGGTTGTTCCAGCCGTAGTTCTTTCTTGAATATCAATCTCTTTACAGAGTTTAATGATAGAAATCCCAGGTTTTTTTGAAAAATAATAAGAAATGGTATGTAGGTTATCCCAGATATCAGGCTCTAATTGTTCAGTAATAAAAGGGCTCAACCATTCAAGATTTTTTCGGGCAGTTGTGGGAATATTTTGTTCCGTCACAATACTCCATGGGATTTCTTTAACCTCCCAGTATCGACGTTCAATTTCGAGTTTTTCGATAGTTCTTTCTTTGATGAGCTCTTTTAAGGGCTTTACCTGAATCACAAACTGAGGCTGTTTCTTATCATTTGTATCAATCAGAAAATCGGAAGTCATGACCTGTTCTGAGCCTTGTATGCTGGGATGTCTCAAACCATGCTCTAAACAGATTTCTTTTGTGTCATCTAGATTCAAAGGAAATTGTTCCCGAATATCCTGAACAGAACTAGACCAATCTAAAATCAAAAAAACATACAGTTCCAGATTAGAAAGTAAATGATGAACTCTTTGCGTTTTATGAGAGTAAATACGATGAGAGACCCCACGAGAGGGTACATCCTGAATAGTCAGCCATGGTTGGTAATCTTTTCCCATACCTTGTCCACGACCACTTTTTATTCTTTTGTGAATTTGTTCTGGTGTGAAGAATCTTGGTGTTCTACTCATAGAAAAACCCAGCCTACTTTTTAATCAGTATAGCTGGGTTTATCTAGTTTACAACTTTAATGTCTAGTTTAGAACTATATTGTTACAGTTTAGAACTTTAATGTTTAGTTTAAAACTATATTGTCTAAACACATTTCCTTTAATCCACCGATCACAGAATTATTCGACCGTCACCGATTTTGCCAAGTTACGTGGCTGATCCACATCTGTACCGCGCAGTACCGCAACATGGTAAGACAACAACTGTACAGGTACGCTGTAGACGATTGGCGCAAGCCATTCATTCACGCTTGGAATTTTCACCACGTGTTGACGGTCTTTTTCATTGATGCCACTTTGCTCATCGGCAAAAACAAACAATTCACCACCACGCGCTTGCACTTCTTCCATGTTTGATTTGAGTTTATCGAGCATGTCATCTTGTGGCGCAAGAATGACCACAGGCATGTCATTGTCAACCAGTGCCAATGGGCCATGCTTGAGTTCACCCGCCGCATAGCCTTCTGCATGAATGTAAGAAATTTCTTTGAGTTTCAATGCACCTTCTAGTGCAATCGGGAAGTGCGTACCACGACCCAAGAACAGGCAGTGTTGCTTTTCAACAAACAATTCAGACAAACGCAAAATTTCGGCATTATGTTGTAAAGTATCGAGAACAACTTTTGGACAGTGCCATAACTCACGGGTAATTTCAGCAATTTTCTCAGCAGATAGGCGTTGTTTGACTTGACCGATTTTCAGTAACAACAACATTAAAGCAGCCAACTGTGTGGTAAATGCTTTGGTTGAAGCGACGCCAATTTCAGGGCCAGCAAGTGTTAGCAAGTGATGATCTGTTTCGCGAACCATCGATGAGGTTGCTACATTACAGATGGTCATGGTTGAAATGTTCAAGCCTTTTGCTGCGGCACGTTTTTGTGTATCGCGTAGCGCTGCCAAAGTATCTGCGGTTTCCCCTGATTGTGAAATACACACATACAAGGTACGGTTGATGATCACAGGCGAACGGTAGCGGAATTCACTGGCAATTTCGACTTGGCAAGGCACATCAATCAATTGCTCTGCCCAGTATTTGGCAATCATGCCTGCATGGTAACTGGTACCACAGGCAATAATTTGAATTTGCTCGATATTGTTAAAATCAACTTCCGCATTGGCAAGGAAATCTTCACGCAAAGCATCGCCATTCAATGCTTGAGAAATGGTTTGTTGCAGCGCTTCAGGCTGTTCATAGATTTCTTTAAGCATGTAGTGCTTGTATTCACCTTTCGATGAATTGCTGACGGTTGCATCAAGCTCTTTCACAGGGCGTTGAATCGCTTGTGTACCGTGCGCATAAATTTCAATGCTGGTACGGGTTAAACGCGCAATATCACCTTCTTCAAGGTAGATAAAGCGGTTGGTGATTGGCAATAATGCCAACTGGTCAGAACCGATAAAGTTCTCACCAATCCCCACACCAATCACCAGTGGAGAACCTTCACGGACTGTAATCAGTTCATTTGGATAGTCGGCATGGACGATACCCAGTGCATAAGCACCTTTGAGTTTAGACACGATGCTTTGTACTGCAACCAAAAGTGAATCTGCAGTTTTGAGTGCTTCAGCCACCAAATGAGCAACCACTTCGGTGTCTGTTTGAGAGTTGAAGATATAACCCAGCGTTTGTAAGTCTTCTTTCAGCTCAGCGTAGTTCTCAATAATGCCGTTATGCACGACAGCAACTTTGCCTGAAATATGTGGATGCGCATTGGTTTCGGTTGGTTTCCCATGCGTTGCCCAACGGGTATGTGCAATGCCTAGGTTTCCAGAGACCTGATGTGATTTCACTGCTTCTTCAAGGTTAACCACTTTACCCACGCGACGTTCACGTAGCACTTGACCTTGATTAATTAAAGCCAGACCAGCCGAGTCATAGCCACGGTATTCAAGGCGCTTGAGACCTTCAATTAAAATTTCACTGATATTTCGTTCGGCAACGCCACCAACAATACCACACATAGGATTTACCTCTTATTTCTTAGTCTTTTGGGGACGTTGATAATCTGCTTTTTCAATTTGTGGAGCGCGTTCAAAAGCCAGTGCATTGTCCACCACATCTCGGGTAATGACTGAGCCTGCACCAATCGTTGCACCATTGCCAATTTTGACTGGCGCAACCAGTGAACTATTTGAACCAATAAATGCGGCATCACCAATAATGGTTTTGTGTTTATTTGCACCATCATAGTTACAGGTAATCGTGCCCGCACCGATATTTGAGCCCGCACCGACTTCAGCATCACCTAAATAGGTAAAGTGGTTGGCTTTAGAGCCTAAGCCGATACTTGAGTTTTTCACTTCAACAAAGTTGCCGATATGCACGTCATTGGCCAGTTTTGCACCTGGACGTAAACGGGCAAATGGCCCGATTTGAGTATCTTCACCGACGACCGCACCATCGAAAATGCTATAAGGCTGAACTTTGGTGCCTGCGGCAATTTTGGTATTTTTTAATACGCAGCCTGCACCAATTTCCACACCATCACCGAGTTCGCAATCGCCTTCAATAATCACATTGATGTCAATACGCACGTCTTGACCAACTTTGAGCTGACCACGCAAGTCGAAGCGTTTTGGATCGGTTAAAGTCACGCCTTGACGCATCAACTCGAGTGCTTGTTGCGCTTGGAATTCACGTTCTAAAGCGGCAAGTTGAATACGGTCATTCACGCCTTCAACTTCAAAGGCTTGTTCAGGTTGAATCGATGCAATTTCTAAACCTTCAGCCACCGCCATTTCAACGATATCCGTCAGGTAATATTCGCCCTGAGCATTGTTATTGGATAGTTTTGGCAGCCATTCATGTAATTTGGCATTGCTGACACAGTAAATGCCTGTGTTAATTTCTTGAATCTGGCGCTGTGCATCAGAGGCATCTTTATGCTCGACAATGGCTTGAATTTGACCATTTTCACGCACAATACGACCGTAACCTGTTGGATTGTCTACCGTGAGGGTAATCATGCCAATACCCGTTTGGCTTGAGGCATCGAGCAGTTGCTCTAAGGTTTGCTGGCGTACAAGCGGCACATCACCGTATAGAATCAGGGAAATCCCGTCTTGTGGCAAAACAGGTAAAGTGACTTGTACGGCATGACCTGTACCGAGTTGTTCAGCTTGTTCCACCCATTGAATCTGTTCATGGCTGAAAGCATCTTTGACCAAATCACCGCCATGCCCATAAATGGTAATAATATTTTGAGCTTGGAGTTGTTTTGCAGTTTGAATCACATGACCGAGTAAAGGTTGCCCTGCTAATGGTTGTAACACTTTTGGCAATTTAGAGCGCATGCGCGTGCCTTTACCAGCAGCAAGAATAATCACGGTAGTTGACATAATAACCTACTTAAATGGCGTTAAGCCCCTGAAAGTACTAAATATACGGTAATACATAATGCAGCCCAAATCCCTGCAATAATGTCATCCAGCATAATACCGAAGCCACCTGCAACCTTTTGGTCAGCAATACGAATCGGCCATGGTTTCCACACATCAAACAGGCGGAATAACGCAAAGCCAATCAGTGCCCATTGTATATGCATTACATTAAAAAAGATTAAAGGCAATAAAGTAATTGATTGTCCTGCAAACTCATCCCAAACAATCCGTCCATCATCATGTACGCCAATCACTTTGGCGGTATGCCCGCAAATCCAGATCCCGACAAGGGA
Source organism: Acinetobacter brisouii (assembly GCF_008993995.1). Lineage (GTDB taxonomy): Bacteria > Pseudomonadota > Gammaproteobacteria > Pseudomonadales > Moraxellaceae > Acinetobacter > Acinetobacter brisouii_A. Next base: position 23,391 of record NZ_BKNN01000033.1, on the reverse strand, counting down.
CATCACAATGATTGCGAATACCGAGCCATAAAAGCCCAAGGCAATCCAGATCGGAATAAACAAGAGTGCAAAGGCTGAGCCAAATGTACCGGGTGCTTTGGGTGCTAGACCTGAGCCTAAGCCGACGCCACAAAACACGACGCAGCGATCAAACCAAGACATGTCTTGGAATTTAATAGGTGGTTTATGCAAAGTGTTGATATCCGCTTAATGGTAAGGATTGAGGTTGCCCTTGGTATTCCAGTCTTAAACCGAACTCAGCCTGAATCGACCCGATGATGGTAAATGGTGTGGTTGGGTTCAACTGACATAAACGCTGATAATTGTCTTTAGACAGAGTAAAGCACAACTCATAGTCATCGCCGCCTGCAAGGGCATATTGCCAACGTTGTTCAGGCGCTAAGACCTGTAGAGCAGGGTCAAGCGGGAGCTGATCAAGAGACAAGGTTGCACCAACCCCTGAGGCTTTTAAAATATGCCCCAAGTCTTGTGCGAGACCATCAGAGATGTCAATCATGCTTGATGCCAGTCCTCGTAAACTTTGTCCAAGTTCACAGCGAGGTGTTGGATAGTCTAGCCGCTGCTGTAGAGGATGCCCCAAGTGTTGTAAAGCAAATGCAGCATCACCGATTTGTCCGCTGACCACGACATAGTCACCGACCTGTGCACCCGAACGGGTAATGCCCTGAGCCGTTGGAATCCAGCCCAATGCAGTGACACTAATGGTTAAATGTGGACTTTGTGTGGTATCTCCACCAATCAATTGCACGTTGTAAGGGGCACAGCAGTCAAATAGCCCCTGACTAAAACCTTCGAGCCAAGCGTCATCGACTTGTGGCAAGCTGAGTGCCAAGAGAATACTGTGAGGGGTTGCACCCATTGCAGCTAAATCGGAAAGGTTGACAGCAACACTCTTCCAGCCAATGGCATGTGCAGCAGTAGAAAGTGGGAAGTGGCGACCTGCAACCAGTGTATCGGTGCAGATCACCAGCTGTTCCCCCACGGGTGGGGAAACGATAGCCGAATCATCTCCAATACCTAAGTCGACCTGTGCAGATGCAGCAGTTTTGAAATAGCGATCAATCAGCGAAAATTCGGCCATAGCGTTCGACAACACATTAGTCTTGCTGTTTTTCAGCTTCGCGTAGCACTTGTGCTAAACGATCCAATACACCATTGATGTATTTGTGGCTGTCTGCACCACCGAAGTGTTTGGCAAGCTCAATCGCTTCATCCAAAACAACACGGTATGGAATTTCTAAATGCTGACGTAATTCGTAAGCACCTAGACGTAAAGTTGCAAGCTCAACACCATCAAGCGCATTAATTTCACGATCAAGTACAGGAATCAGCAAGGCATCTAATGCTTCGTGCTCTGCCACGATTTGAGTCAGCAATTCGTGGTAGTAGTTTAAGTCGACTTTGTGCATGGCATTTTCAGCACGGGTGCGTGCTTCAATTTCATGAACAGGGTTATGGCTCATTTGCCATTCATAGACGCCTTGTACAGCAAAACGACGTGCTTTGCGTTTTGCTGCATAAATTGCTTGTTGTGTTTGTGACATGAATTAAATTGCCTTTAACAAATTCACCATTTCAATAGCAGTCAAAGCAGCTTCACTGCCTTTGTTGCCCGCTTTGGTGCCTGAGCGTTCAATTGCTTGTTCAATGCTGTCAGTAGTGAGTACGCCGTTAATGACAGGCAGACTAGACTCTAAACCAACAACACCTAAACCTTTGGCACATTCACCCGCAACGAAGTCAAAGTGAGGTGTGCTACCACGAATCACTGCACCCAATGCAATAATTGCATCGAATTGTGCAGAGTTCGCCAATTTTTTCGCAACAACAGGCAGCTCCCATGCACCAGGTGCATGAATGACTGTGATATTTTCTTCTGCAACGCCATGACGTTTTAATGTGTCAATTGCGCCTTCAAGCAAATGTTCAACCACAAAGCTATTGAAACGAGCAACCAAAATCGCGTAACGGCCTTCGCTCGCGAGATGTAATAAACCTTCTATACGGCGAATCGCCATAGCAACCTCGATTATTTTCCAAAAGATTGATCGGCAGAAATATATTCCACCACTTCTAAGTTAAAACCAGAAAGGGCATTGAAGCGTAATGGTGAACTGAGGAGTTTCATTTTTTCCACTCCTAAGTCACGCAAGATTTGCGCGCCGACCCCAATGGTCTGATACTGATGTGACAATGCCGCATTGGATTTGACTGGCGTTGGCGCAGTTAATGCATCGAAAGCAGGGCCTAGGTCAGGCAAGCTTTTTTGACCAATCCAAACCAGAACGCCACGTTCACTGTTGGCAATCGTTTGTAGTGCATGGTCAATTGTCCATGCAGGCTCGCCCGATTGTTTTTTCAATTTTAATAAATCACGCGTTGGGTTAAAACCATGAACACGAACGGTGGTGGTGCCTTCTTTCGGCTCACCTTTCACCAAAGCCAAATGAATGTCTGGGCTGCCTTGCTCTTGATAGCGATACAATTGCAATGGACCATATTCAGTATCAATGGTTTGCTGACTTAAACGTTCAACCGTTTGTTCATTGGTCATACGGTAATGAATCAAGTCGGCAATTGTACCAATTTTTAAGCCATGTTTTTCAGCAAATATTTCTAAATCTGGACGACGAGCCATTGTGCCGTCTTCTTTGATGATCTCGCAGATCACCGATGCAGGTTCTAAACCCGCTAAACGTGACAAGTCTGAACCTGCTTCAGTATGTCCAGCGCGGTGTAAAACCCCCCCTGGCTGAGCCATGAGCGGGAAAATATGCCCAGGTTGTACAATGTCACTTGGTTTAGCTGCAGCTGCTACCGCTGTACGAATGGTATGCGCACGTTCTGCTGCTGAAATACCTGTCGTAATACCAGCCGCCGCTTCAATCGACAGAGTAAAGTTAGTGCCATGTTGTGCGCCGTTTTGATCGACCATGAGCGGTAAATTCAATTGCTTACAACGTTCTTTACTCAAGGTCAGACAAACAAGACCTCGGGCATGGGTAATCATGAAATTGATATCTTCAGCACGCACATGCGTTGCTGCCATGACTAAATCGCCTTCATTTTCACGATCTTCGTCATCCATAAGGATGACCATTTTACCAGCACGAATATCTTCGATAAGCTCTTCAACTGTATTGAGCGCCATCCTGTCCTACCTTAACCCTAGATCGACAATCTGATCGATTGTTGCAATTGTTTATATTAGCAATTTTTAGGCAGTATTGCCTATGTTTCCAAGCGGAACCACAGCAGCTTTTCTGATGTGTATTTCTATAATGGTGCTAAAGCTGATGATGTCAAGGTAAAATCACCATAAAAAAACCCCGCAACATTGGCGAGGTTTAAAAATATGCCCAATTTAAGTGGTGCTAGAACGTGATTTCTTACTTTTTAAAATCTCGGTTCTTAAGCTTTGTGCCAACTCGGCACATTCACTATTCATACCACTGATCATGAATGCGTGACGGGTCAGTACATTGCTTGGATTTGGCAATGCTACCAATTGGAAATGATCGCTCACCAGTTTTAAATATTGTTCTTGAAGATACAGCGCACTTTCTCTTGCACTTAAATGATGGGTTAAGCGGGCTGCGGCTTGCGTGGCATCAAGCTGCATATCTTCAACGGCATTGGCAATGGCACAGCGGGTTTGTAGTACAAAACGTTTTTCTTCGCGATAACGTTTATACAGGACTTCAGAGAGCAACTGAAATACCATACCAATCATCAGTAAACATTCGACAGCTTTTGGGCGTTCCGCATCAATACTAATGTTTGCACCATCTGCTTGAAAACTTTGCTGTACATTGATATCTGCGGGTGACAGATCATAGTGTTGCGCACATAAGTCAATGCTTTTCTTTAAGAATAACTGACACAAGTTAAAATAAGGCACAGAAACGGTTTGACTCACTGTACTCAATAATTGCTTAGGGTCATAAAATTGAATGTTGAGTGCTAACGCATGTGGATGTGCAGGACGATCAGATTTTTCACTCGCCAGTAATTTAGTTGGGATGGCTTGTTTTTTCGATTGTTTTTGTGCCTGAGCAATCACCACGGCACTGTTGTGTTTTTCCTGTTCCAATGCTTGAGTGAGCGCCTGAATTTCATGTTTTAAACGTGATTCATTATTGACTCGTGCCAAGTATTCGCTACGGCTTGGACGGGCAATCGCACGATAAGCAATCCATAAAGCGAAATGTAAAATCAGAGAAATAAAAATGGCGAGCCATTCGCTACGCAAAATTTCACCAATGCTTGGTTTGATGAGGGTGACTTCAACACGTCCAACTTTCTTTTCATTTTGTAAAGCATCGCGACTAAAGACTTCACCTTCACGGGTTCGGTATAAGCCATCTGTGGCGAGGACTTGGTTTGAAGCATCGAGAATACGAATTGAGGCAATACTTGGATTGGTTTTATAACGATCAACCAGAAGTGCTAAAGAAACGCGGTTTGCAGGGTCAAGCTCATGCAAGCTGTCTGTAACAAGTTGCGTTGTTAACAACTCACCTTGATTTGCACGATTTTCTTTGAGTTGATGTGTGGTTGCGATGACCAGCAAAAAGGTTTGCAATGCAAAACTTACAATTAGCAGGCTAGCAAATAGCCCTTGTCTAGGTGCATTCAAGGTAAACTTCCAAGGCAATTCAATTCATTTTCGATTATGATTCTAGGCATAGTTGTAGCTCAGACTGAGTCATCCATGCGAGAAATCATTCTTATTTCATTTTTAGGACCCGACCAACCCAATCAGTTCACTCGATTGATGCAGGTTTTGTCCTCTCATTCATTACAAATTTTAGATGTTGGTCAGGCTGTGATTCATAATCAGTTGACTCTTGGCATCGTGGTTGCATCTGAAGATCAGACGGCAACAGCATTGGCAATGAAAGAGATTTTAATTTTAGCACATGATATTGGCTTAACTGTGCGATTTAAACCAATCTCCAACGCAGAATATGATCAATGGGTTAGTGAAGGTGGACGTACCCGTTATATTGTGACGGCATTTGCACCAGAATTGACAGCTGCCGATCTGCAAGCAGTGACAAAAATCGTGTCAGGTCAGGGGTTTAATATTGAAACTGTGACCCGTTTATCAGAACGTTTGTCACTTGACTCACCTGAAGAACAGCACCGTCGTGCTTGTGTACAATTTGGTTTGAAAGGGCAAATGCTCGATGCTCAGGCCATGCGTGCGGCATGTTTACGTTTGTCCAATGAGCTGAATGTCGATGTAGCTGTTCAAGAAGACAATGTTTATCGTCGTAATCGCCGTTTGGTCTGCTTTGATATGGACTCTACTCTGATTGAGCAAGAGGTGATTGATGAGTTAGCGCTTGAGGCAGGTGTGGGCGCACAGGTGGCTGAGATTACTGAACGTGCCATGCAAGGCGAACTCGATTTTCAGCAGAGTTTCCGTGCACGTGTTGCCTTACTAAAAGGTTTAGATGCATCTGTATTACCTAAAATTGCAGAGCGCCTGACTATTACGGAAGGTGCAGAGCGCCTGATCTCGACTCTAAAAGCTTTAGGCTATAAAACAGCGATTTTGTCAGGTGGTTTTCAATATTTTGCTGAATATCTGCAAGAGAAATTGGGCATTGATGAAGTTCACGCCAATATTTTGGATGTCCAAGCGGGGATTGTGACAGGCGAAGTAAAAGGTGCGATTGTCGATGGCGCACGCAAAGCAGAATTGCTTCGTGGTTTAGCCAATGATATGGGAATTTCATTGGAGCAGGCGATTGCTGTTGGTGATGGCGCTAATGATTTGCCAATGCTGTCAATCGCAGGTTTAGGCGTGGCTTTCCGTGCTAAACCACTGGTTCGTCAAAATGCCAATCAAGCGATTTCGAGTGTCGGTTTAGATGGTGTTTTATACTTACTCGGTGTGCATGATAAAGATATGCATCGTGCTTAAAAATTGTCATCGTTCCAAAAAAGCACAACTTTAGAGTTGTGCTTTTTTAATATAAATTAAATATTTATTTCTTAATTTTTACATTTTTATGTTTGGTCAGACTTTTTTGTAAAAAGTGATAGAGTTCACATAAAATAAATTTGGCTGTGTAATGACAACCAAAGCCATATATTTCTTATATTTGTGAAGTTTTGTGAATAACAGCATCGGTCATCATCTCAAGATTCACGACAGAGTGTGTCGCTTTAATCAAAATCAGCTCTTTTTTTTCTTTTAAAACTTTGCATAATGCAAAGACGGACATGTAAATAAAGCAGTATGGAAACAGAAACCTAGATTAGACTGCATGTTCAAAAATAGATCAGTAGTTTATTCACAGTTATGTGATCGACGGAGGTTTTTATGTTAACAGCAAATTTTGCCAGCATTATTGGGTTGAGTCTGATTGGCATTGCACTTGTGGCTGTTTTCTTCTCGCCTTTTCGTCATTGGTTGGGGTTTATGTGTGCAGGAATGGCATTCTGGGGGATTGTTGAAAGCATCCGTTTAAGTCTGCAATATGCATTTCACTTGCCAATGACGTATGGTTATTTAACTGCTTTAAGTTTAGTCATGATTGGAATCACCTTATTACTCTTAAGAGCAGATCGTATTGCACAAAAGGCATTGGCAAACCGTCGGTTAATTGAACACACACCTGTGTATGAAGAAGAATTATAAAATCAGTTACTCAACTCGGGCGTATTGAAAAATACGCTCTTTTTTTACTTAAAAATTGTTATACAAAGCCTTGTTCTTGATTTGCAAAGTTATGATACGATGCGTTAAAGATGAATAAAATGACAAATAGGCTCGCTTAATGCACATGAATCTTTCTGCTATTCCTGTTGTAAAGTTACCTTTGCTGAATGTCAGCACTGATCCGCTTGATTTATTGGTAGTTAGCATTGTTTTACGTATGAAACAGCTTGCAAAAACTTCACCAAAATTTATTGAATTATCACATGATCGCCAAATCCGTATTCAGATTGCGACAGATGCGGGTTTTGCCCGTCAGATTTTGGTGAACAATGGTAAAGTTGAAACTGTCGCGGGTGCGCCTCAGCCTGCTGACTTTACCCTACAATTTGCTGATAGTGATCAAGGCGTAAAGACCTTAATTAAAGGCGAACCTTCTGCATTTATGACAGGCATGCAAAACGGCAGCATTAAAATGGAAGGGGATTTTAGTTTACTGGTCTGGTTTAATAAGGTTGCACGCCTGTTGCCACCACAATTGCCTAAGCCTGTACAAGCCAAAGTTAAGCAGGTTCGTCAGTTTGTTCGCCAAAAGACAGGCAAATAATTGATGATCATACTAAAAAGCGCTCAGATTTGAGCGCTTTTTTATGTTTAAAGCACTTCAAGGTTAAATGTCACAGGGCCGTCATTGACCAAGTGGACTTGCATGTCAGCAGCAAAAATGCCTGTTTCAACTTGCGGGTATTGGGTCTTGGTATATTCAACCAGTTGCTCATACAATGCTTTGGCTGCGCTAGGTGGCATGGCTGGGCCGAAGTCTGGGCGTAAGCCTTTTTGAGTGTGTGCCATCAGGGTGAACTGTGAAACCAGTAAGATGCCGCCTTGAGCTTGCGCTACATTCCAGCCCATTTTGCCATTTTCATCATCAAAAATACGATACTTTAAAATTTTATCAATCAGCTTTTTGCCAATATCCAAGTTATCTTGTTGAGCAAGACCTAGAAATACCAAAATACCTTGTTGAATTTCACCTGTAATTTGTTCATCGACAATCACTTTAGCCGATTTGACCCGCTGCAATAACGCACGCATGTTTGGAATGACTCGTAAAAAGTACAGACTATAAACATTTCTTTCAGGCTTTGAAATGTTTTTACAGAAATGGTTGTGGCGATAAATTCGGCAAAAATGCAGCGAATTTGCGAGTTTTTTATCATTATTTGCTAAAACACTCACTGAGTTGCCTATAAAAGTATGGTTTAATGCTTTGAGCTAAAAACGATCTAACCGATATGGAACCAATCATACGATCCTTGCTTGATACGGATTTATATAAATTTACCATGCTACAAGTGGTATTACATAAGTTCCCGCAAACCCATAGTGTTTATCAATTCCGTTGCCGCAATCTTGAAGATACGGTATATCCATTAACGGATATTTTGGACGATTTGAATGAGCAGCTTGATTATTTGTGTGAGCTGCGTTTTCAGGATGATGAACTTCAATATTTGCGCAATTTGCGTTTTATCAAAAGTGACTTTGTCGACTATTTAGAATTATTCCAACTTAAACGCCGTTTTATTCGTGCAGGGATTGATGATCAGGGACGCCTCGACATTCATATTGAAGGGCCGATGGTACAAGCCCTGATGTTTGAAATCTTTGTTTTGGCGATTGTCAATGAACTATATTTCAAACGCGTTCATTCTGAAGAGGTACTGGCAGAAGGTGAGCGCCGTTTACAAGCCAAATTGCAGCTCTTAAAACAATACGAACAGCAAATCGATAACAGTCCATTTTTAGTCTCTGATTTTGGTACACGTCGTCGTTATAGCTTGACATGGCATAAGCATATTGTTGAAGAGTTTTATCAGGCTGCGCCGAATGTGTTTCGTGGTACCAGTAATGTGATGTTGGCGAAAGAACTGGGCATCACCCCAATCGGCACAATGGCTCACGAATTTTTGCAAGCATTTCAAGCGTTGGATGTGCGTTTGCGTAATTTCCAAAAAGCAGCACTTGAAGCATGGGTTCAAGAATATCGTGGTGATTTAGGCATCGCTTTAACCGATGTGGTCGGAATGGATGCCTTCTTGCGTGATTTCGATTTGTACTTTGCCAAACTGTTTGATGGTTTGCGTCATGACAGTGGCGACCCGTATGAATGGGGTGATAAAGCTTATGCACATTATCAAAAGCTAAAAATTGACAGTAAAACCAAGATGCTAACCTTTAGTGATGGGTTAGATTTGCAACGTGCATGGGATTTGTACCAGTACTTTAAAGATCGTTTTAAAGTCAGTTTCGGGATAGGAACCAACCTGACCAATGATATGGGCATTAAACCACTCAATATTGTATTGAAACTGGTGGAATGCAATGGGCAATCGGTTGCCAAAATTTCAGATAGTCCGGGTAAAACCATGACCGATAATGACACTTTTCTGGCTTATTTACGTCAGATTTTTCAGGTTGAAGACGTGTTGAGCGAATAAACAACCAGATTCAACTGTCGATTTGAGCATTGTGTCTTGTGAATCTTAGGCACAATGCTTGCATAAAAAATCATAAATCGACAGGAAAAGCCTATGTTATGATCAAGTCTGATCGAGTTTCAGTACGCCTTGAGCCAAATAAAAATGACCGCCACTTCTGAATTAAAATTGCCTTTATTGATTGAAGCCGAAGACCTAGTGCCACATTTAGGCAATCCGCACATCAGAATTGTGGATTTAAGCCGTGGATCTGTCTATGAACAGCTACATATTCCACATGCGATTCATCTTAAACCTCAGCAACTGGTTCAGCAGCATGAATTGGCTTCAGGCATGTTGCCAGATGTTGAGCGCCTAGAGCAATTGATTGAATATTTACAACTTTCACCTGAACATCATGTAGTTGCCTATGATGATGAAGGGGGAGCTTGGGCAGGACGTTTCTTGTGGAATCTACACTGTTTGGGTTTTGAGCAGACGAGCTTACTCAATGGTGGAATTCATGCTTGGTTAGCTGCAAGTTTACCAACGACGGCTGAGGTCGATGTATTGCCTGTGGTTGAGCAACGCTTAAAAGTTGATTTGACACAGGTAGCTAAAGTCCGAATTGAATATGATCAACTCATTGAATTAGTTCACAATCAGCAGATTCAGCTTTGGGATTGTCGTACTGTGGATGAATATACAGGGCTACGTTTAGCCGCACGTCGAGGGGGGCATATTCCACATGCATTGCATTATGAATGGAGTACTGCACTTAATCGTCAAAATCATTTAAAATTACGTACTTTAGAACACATACAGCAACGTTTGCAGCAATTGGGCTTTGATTTTAGTCAGCCAGTGGTGGTGTACTGCCAATCACACCACCGTTCAGGATTGGCTTATATTTTAGGTCGCCTGTTGAATTGGAATATTCGCGCATACGATGGTGCATGGAGTGAGTGGGGAAATCGCCCCGATAGTCCAATAGTTACGGGAGATAAACCGCTTTGAGCCTCACATCACAACTGAAGAAACGTCTTTTTTTACAGGCACAACGTGTTGTTCCACAGCATCAACTTAGCCGCGTAGTCGGAAAAGTTGCTGCCAGTGAAAACCCGATTGTTAAAAACATTGTCATTCAGGCATTTAAATCCAAATACGATATTGATTTGTCGATTGCCGAGCAAACCAATCCATTACAGTACAAGTCATTTAACGAATTCTTTACTCGTGCTTTAAAGCAGGGCGTACGTCAGATTGACAGCGACAGTCGTAGTATTGTCAGCCCAGCCGATGGTGCTATTTCGCAGATTGGTCAGATTACCGATGGCGAAGTGTTCCAAGCCAAAGGACAAAGCTTTTCGGTAGAGCAGTTGGTGGGTGACCCACAACTGGCTGCACCGTTTAAACAAGGTCAATTTGCAACAGTTTACTTGTCACCACGTGATTATCACCGCGTGCATATGCCTTTTGCAGGGACTTTAACAGAAACCTTGTATGTACCTGGTGAATTGTTCTCAGTGAATCAGGTGACTGCTGAAAATGTACCGAATCTGTTTGCGCGCAATGAACGTATGGTGTGTTTGTTCGATACCGAAATCGGACGGATGGCCGTGGTGCTTGTCGGTGCGATGATTGTGGCGGGTATTGAAACCGTTGCAACAGGTAAGGTGAAACCCAATGGTCGTTTAGACTTGCAACAACATCATCTTGAATTGCAAAAAGGTGATGAGTTAGGGCGTTTCTATTTGGGTTCAACTGCAATTATTTTATTTGAACCGAATACCATGGCGTGGGATCAGCAATTTAAAGCAGAGTCTGTAGTGGTGATGGGTGAGCGTTTAGGGCAGACCCTCTAATTTAGCAGCTCACTCCAGTCAAATGAAAACGCAACCTAGAGGGTTGCGTTTTTTTGTGGATTATCGTTGTTGGGCAAAAGCTGCAACACATTCAGGGTAGGAACGACGAGCCTGAGTTTGTTGAGTTTTAGATAAAGTAAAATAAGCTTCGATCCATTGATTCGCTAAAGTGTTCCTAAATTCTGGCTGCTGAAAAGCATAGTCAGGGATACTGCCTTGCTGAATTTGGCGCATTTTGGCTCGAAGTTGTTGCAGATCATGCGGTGCTTGGGGCTGCCGAATCACAAAACATAAAATCGCTTGATAGCGTGCAATTTCATCGGCATCGGGTTGTTGTGCTTGAATCAGTAAAAATACAAGCAGGGCAGCACATAGACCGCCAATCACAATATAAAACTTTTTCATGCCTGCTAGTGTAGGGCTTTATGCCTCAGCTTGACAGAGGCGCTCTTTGGGAAAGACCGCTTTAAAGCATGAGCCTTGATTAGGTTTAGAGTCTACTTCTAGATGTGCGCCATGCTGCATCAGAACATGTTTGACAATCGCAAGACCTAAACCTGTACCACCTGTCTGGCGGCTACGTGCACTATCCACACGGTAAAAACGTTCGGTCAACCGTGGTAAATGTTTTGGATCAATCCCGATGCCATTGTCTTCTACTGTAAAATAACCATGTTCCTGATCGTCATGCCAACCAATGGTGATCACACCCCCTTTTGGGGTGTATTTAATTGCATTGGTAATCAAATTACCAAAAGCACTCGCCAGTTCAACATCTGAACCGATTAGATCACAATGACTGTCAATGTCGAGATTGAGGATATGGCTATATTCAGAGTTATAAGCTTGGGCATCATCAAAAAGTTGGTTCATCAGGCTAGGCATGTCCACGATTTGATTTTTGGCGAGCTGTTTATCATTTTCTAAACGGGATAACAGCAATAAGTCATTGACCAAGGCATTCATGCGTTTGGTTTGAGCCTGCATCTGTTCAAAAGGGCGTCTCCAGCGTGGATTGAAGTCTTCCTGATCGGTAAATGTTTCTAAATAACCACTTAACACGGTGAGTGGTGTTCGTAGTTCATGGGAAATATTATCGACAAAATCTTTACGCATTTGTTCAAGGTTATGTACACGCGTCACATCATAAGCGACAACCAAGCGACTTTCTAAACCAAAACGGGTCAGTTTGATCTGTACATAACGATCTTCATGCAAAGAAGATTTCAGCTTAATTCCATCGGGTTGCTGTTCCATATTATTGAAATATTCAACAAAAGCGGGCTGGCGTAAAATACCCAAAATATTACGCCCCCGATCCAGCTCCTGAATGCCGAGTAAGCGCTCGGCTGCAGGGTTCCACCATTCAATTTGATGCAGCTCATCGGTGAGTACCACGGCTTCAGCCAGTGCAACCAAGGAGGACTGGGCACGATCAATCAAACCCACCATCTCCGCCTGAACGACGCGTTCTTGGCGTTGGGAACGATAGATATTGAACAGTAATGCCCCCCAAATTCCATTGAGATTGGGAGGAACTTCATAAGGGCGGTTGGCAATCCAGTCATTGACCAAATACAAGGCGCGTAATTGCATGACAACAAACAGGATAAATGCAGCTGCAATACATCCCCAAAAATGACCGATCCCAAAGCCAACTAGACTCGCAATAATCAGGAAAAACAGTAAAATCCGTAAGTCTTGCTTAGCATAGTCCCATAAACTGCTATAACGATAATTTTTATGTTCGTGGCTAATTTCTGGGGTGGGGTACGGTTCATACATAAAGGTGGTCTAACTAACTTAAAGCATCGGCACGAGTTGAGAAACGGTAACCTGTACCACGTACAGTTTGTACGAAGCGATCAACACCAAAAGGTTCGAGTACTTTGCGCAGGCGACGAATATGGACATCAATGGTTCGGTCTTCAATATAAACGTTACCGCCCCAGACTTGATCTAGGAGTTGAGCACGCGTATAAGCACGTTCTGGATGCGTCATAAAAAATGCCAGTAAGCGATATTCTGTCGGTCCCATATCCAAGATATTATCAGCAAAACTCACGCGCTGACTCACTGGATCTAAGATTAACCCATTGGCGTCAATGACTTTTTCACCACTCAACGCATTAGAACGACGTAAAACCGCTTTAATCCGTGAAACCAGTTCCCGTGTTGAAAATGGTTTGGTCATATAGTCATCTGCACCTGCATCGAGACCTTGAACTTTATGGTCTTCTTCGCCACGAGCAGTCAGCATAATCACTGGAATTTCAGACAGCGTTTCATCACGTTTCAAACGACGGCACAAATCTACGCCACTGACTCCCCCTGGTAGCATCCAATCAAGTAAAATAAGGGCAGGGCGCTGATCAACGATCATTTGATGAGCCTGTTTGGCATCTTCGGCTTGCAGACACTGAAAACCTGCCATATCGAGCGATGTATGAATCATCTCACGAATCGGTAATTCATCATCGACGATTAAAATGTAGTCCTCTTTCACAAGGTTAAATCCTATCACTGCTTTATTTGTATATAGCTCAGTATTACAAAGACTAATTATGACAGTATCATTGCAGCAGATTATAGGTATCTGCAATTTTAAATAATATTTGTGACAAAATCTTGATCACCACATGACTAAATGATGACGCGGGTGGTAATCAAGTACAAGATTGAGATGGTAATGAAAAATTTTCAAGGAAAAGTGGCTGCAATTTCAGGTGCAGGTTCAGGTATTGGTCAGCAGTTGGCAATTTTGCTTGCACAACAAGGTTGTCATTTATCCTTGAGTGATATTAGTTTGGCAGGTTTGCAACAGACCTTAGCATTATTGAAAGAATCCACTGTGAAGATTTCAACGCACATGGTCGATGTCGCAGAACGTGAGCAAGTTCAATATTGGGCAGAGCAAACTGTACGTGAACATGGGCAGGTCAATCTGATTTTTAATAATGCAGGCGTGGCATTGGCTTCGACGGTTGAAGGTGCGAGTTATGAAGACCTGACTTGGATTACCAATATTAATTTTTGGGGAGTGGTCTATGGCACGAAAGAGTTTTTACCTTATATCAAGCAGACTCAAGAGGGTCATATTGTCAATATTTCCAGTATTTTTGGAATAGCAGCTCAGCCTACCCAGTCAGCTTATAATGCCAGCAAGTTTGCAGTGCGTGGATTTACGGAAGCCTTACGACAGGAGTTAGATATTCAGCGTTGTGGGGTCAGTGCTTTATGTGTGCACCCAGGCGGAGTGCGGACGAATATTGCAAAATCAGCACGTTCTAACCAAAGCTTAAAAACTTTGGGCATTGAAACAGATGGTACTCAGCAAGACTTTGAAAAATTGCTGCGAACGCCCCCTGAGAAGGCTGCCAAACAAATTTTAAAAGCCATACGCCGTAACCAACGCCGTGTCTTGATTGGTGCAGATGCCAAGATTTTAGACTTTTTGCAGCGCTTATTTCCTGCGGGTTATCAGCGTTTCAGTGTCTGGTTGAATCGTTTACAGACATGGAAAGATTAAAAACAAGAAGAGAAGCTTTAGCTTCTCTTCTTGTTCAACATGTTGGCTGTAGTTTCTTAAACTCGACCTCGTGATAAGAAGCCGATGACTGCCAAAATTATCGCAACAACCAATAAGATAATGGCGAATTGTTGAGATAAACCAGCTACACCACCGAATCCAAGTAAGCTAGCAATCAGTGCAATCACAGCAAAAATAATTGCCCAACGAAACATGATGATTCTCCTTAAGTTTTTTATTCTGTGAAGTCAGTTTAGCACTATGATTTTGCATGACTGTTTTTGCTTTGTGCATAAAATGTGCAACTTTCACACGGCTTTTAGCATCACTCTGTAAGTTATGTTGATAAAATTTAAGTCGCTTGTTGCCATGCTATAATTGAAACTCTGTTGTTTTTAGGCTGAATTGCTGATGTCGCTACGCCCTCAATTTTGGAAGAAATATCCATTAAATCAAATGTCAAATGAGGAATGGGAAGCCTTGTGTGATGGCTGTGGCTTATGTTGTTTATTGAAGCTTGAAGATGAAGATACCCATGAAGTTGCTTATACAAAAGTGGCGTGCAAGTTACTGAACTGTACAACAGGACAATGTTCAGATTACATTCATCGCCAAACACATGTGCCAGATTGTATTCACTTAACCCTAGAAAAATTAGAAACAATTCATTGGTTACCCTCTAGTTGTGCCTATCGACGCATTTATGAGGGTAAAAACTTACCTTCATGGCACTATTTAAATACAGGATCACGGCAAAGTGTGATTAAAGCCAAAAAGTCAGTTGCGGGGCGCTGTATTTCAGAAGAATTTATCCATGAAGATGAGCTTGATGAATATGTGGTTCGTTGGGTGACATAAAATTAAAATAAAAACAATAAAATAGCGGTTAAAAAAGCATCTCCTTAAATTGTTGGCTTAGATTTTGCTTGATTTTTATACATATAAAATTTGTGAAATTTCAAATATTCTAAGCAACAGTGTCATGGGGGGTAAATGTATAAATATCGTGATATCAAACATCTTCTACTCATCTTACTTGGCTTTTTTGCAAGTTCGAGTATGACTTGGGCAGCAACTGCCCCTTATGTCACCAATTTAGATCAAATCAATAGTGGTAATACCGCGTGGATGTTGACATCCACCGCCTTGGTATTACTGATGACTATTCCCGGAATTGCATTGTTTTATGCAGGAATGGTACGCAAAAAGAATTTAATCACAACTGCATTACAAAGTTTGGTCATTGTTTGTTTAGCTAGTGTGTTATGGGCTGTAGTAGGTTATAGCCTTGCATTTACACCGAATAATGCCTTCATTGGGGGCTTTGATCGCGTGATGTTGCAAGGTGTGGTTTTCGATGCAATTGATGGCAAGATTTCGGTGAGTCATATTGCTTCGAGTATTCCTGAAACGGTTTGGATCATGTTCCAAATGACCTTCGCGATTATTACCCCCGCATTAATCACAGGGGCATTTGCAGAACGAATGCATTTTTCAGCGATGTTTTGGTTTATGTTTTTCTGGATTTTACTGGTTTATGTCCCTGTAGCCCATTGGGTTTGGGAACCAGCAGGTTGGCTTGCGGCAAAAGGTGCTTTGGATTTTGCAGGCGGTACTGTAGTTCATATCAATGCAGGTGCAGCAGGTTTAGCCTGTGCTTATATGTTGGGTCAGCGACAAGGCTATGGTAAAGAACCATTTTTCCCCAATAACCTGATTTATACCTTTATTGGTGCATCATTATTGTGGGTGGGTTGGTTTGGTTTCAATGCAGGTTCAGCAGGGGCAGCCGATGGTCGTGCAGGCATGGCGATGTTGGTGACACAATTAGCCGCCGCAGCCGCTGCATTGACTTGGTTATTGGTGGAATATATCAGTCGTCGTAAAGCAACTTTATTGGGGGCATGTTCAGGTGCGGTAGCAGGTTTGGTGGCGATTACCCCTGCATCGGGTTTTGTGGATATGACAGGTGGTTTACTGATTGGTTTGATTGCAGGCGTGTGTTGTTACTGGGGTGCAACCCAACTCAAAAGTTTACTCAAAGCCGATGATTCTTTAGATGTCTTTGGTATTCATGGTGTAGGGGGCATTGTCGGTGCGATTTTGACAGGTATTTTTGCACAAAAACAGATCTCAGGTTTGGATGCAAGTTTACTTGTGCAAGTTATTGGTGCGGTCACAACCTTCATTTATAGCGCTGTGGTTTCAATCATTATTTTATTTGTGATTAAGAAGGTCATTGGCTTACGGGTCGATGCTGAACAAGAACAAATCGGATTAGATTTAGCGCAACATGGCGAGCATGTGCCTTAATGTGTTGCATAAAAAATAGATTCAGTGCACTCACTTGAATCAGACTGTGGAGATGAATATGAAAACGATATTAAGCAAAGATAAAAAAGTTGAGAAAGAAATCTTTGATCTAGCCACACAGTTGTATGTGCGTTTAAGACGCGTTGTTGGACGCGTGATTGATGTGGTTTATCTGGAGCATAATTTAGAGTATGCAGAAGAGGTGGTTAGACTTGCTTTATCCACAGGAGATAATGAACTACATCGTTTGGGTTTACGTTTAGAAAGCGTATTGGCAACAGGAACAGCACCAACTCATATTCCAACAGTGAAATTTGTCGCGCCTGTCACCGCAACTCATCCAGCAATGGCTGAAGAAATCAGCCATCCTGTGATGAATAAAGAAGAAGTTCCACATCATTATATTGGAGCGCTACGCTAAGTCACTTTGGCTGCTTGGCGCTCGGCACGGGATTTTTGAATAACGTGATAACCTGAGCTAAAGCCCAAGCTGGCCATGACAACAGCCACAACAAGATCGGGAATGCTGCTTTGTGTGCCAAAAACACCGATAGCAGCCAAGATCACAGCAATATTTCCAATCGCATCATTGCGGCTACAGAGCCACACCGAGGTCATATTGGCATCGCCATCGCGGAAGGTATAAAGCACAAGGGCACTCAGCACATTGGCAACCAAAGCCAATAATCCGATCAGTCCCATCGTTATGGCTTCAGGCTGAAGCCCTGTCCAGTAAGCCCAAACCACCTTGACCAAGATCAGTACAGCAAAAGCGAACATAGTGATGCCTTTAACCAGTGCAATACTGGCTCGCCAATAGAGACTCATACCGAGTGCCATAATGGAAATCGCATAGTTAAAAGCATCTCCTGCAAAATCTAGCGCATCTGCCCAAAGTGCTGTTGAACCTGCTTTTATGCCAACAACAACTTCAATGATAAACATGCTGAGATTCAAGAAGAATGCAATCCATAGCGCATTGCGGAATTTTTTTGATCGTGCCTGTTTCGGCGTATGATGTTCACATTGACAACCTGCCATTTGAAAATCCTGTCTAATCTGCATACACTGATTTAAAAGCTTGGAGTAACTCTAAGGTCAAGAGAGGTGTGTATGTTTTTTAGCATTGGTGAACTCGCTAAAAAATCGAAGCTTTCAGCCGATACCATTCGATTTTATGAAAAAAAGCAGTTATTTGCTGCACCACCGCGCGCCAACAACAATTACCGTTATTATGATGATCAGGCTTTACAGCAGCTGATTTTTATTCGGCACTGCCGAGAATTGGGAATGTCACTCAAGGAAATACAAGAGATGAATACCCTGTTACAACATCCTCAAGATAACTGCGCAGTGGTTGATGAACTGGTTGAGGCACATTTGGGGCATATTCAGGAGAAAATTCAGCAATTACAAAAATTTAGTCAGCAATTACAGCAGTTACGTCAAAGCTGTAATTCACAAGCCTGCATACAAGATTGTAATATTGTTAGAACCTTACATCAGCTGGATGCAGAGTAAGGCTAAAAATATAAAAAATTCATTCATCGCAAGATGCATGAAAGTGTTTTGTGAAAAGGATGTATCGATGCAAAGATTTAAACATCTTTTACTATTTATGTCAGTTGGGTGGCTGGTGAGTGCCTGTAGTTCATCAGATTTTAGTCAGTTAAAAGCGCTCAAGGAATATTTTGATCAGCCTGACGATACCCGTAATTCTAAGTTTACTTTACTGCATTTTCAAAAAGTCAGTTATTTTAATTCGCCGTGGGCACTGGCGGCATTGCCTGATGGACGTTTGCTCGTCACAGAAAAGGCAGGGGCAATTAAACTCTTTGAACCCGCAACCCAAAAAATATTGAGTGTTGCAGGCGTACCTACAGTGGTAGATGCAGGACAGGGCGGTTTGGGAGATATTGTTTTACATCCCGATTTTCAGCGTAATCATTTGATTTATTTTAGTTATGTTGAAAGCTCTGATCAGGGAACTGGCGCAGTGGTCGATCGTGCTGAATTAGATTTGTCACAGGCGCAGCAACCACGGTTATTACATCGGCAACGTATTTGGACACAACAGCCTAAAGTACGTGGTCATGGTCATTTTTCTTATCGGGTGCTATTTGACCGAGATGGTAAGTTGTGGATTAGCTCAGGTGAACGTCAGCAATTTAGCCCAGCCCAAGATTTACAAAGCCATTTGGGGAAAATTGTACGCCTCAATGCCGATGGTTCAGTGCCCGCAGATAATCCGTTATATGCCCAAGGTGGAACAGCTGCACAGCTTTGGTCATGGGGGCATCGTAATCCTTTAGGCATTGCTTTTGACAGCCAAGGACAACTTTGGGAAGTCGAAATGGGGCCAAAAGGTGGCGATGAGTTAAATCAAATTCATAAAGGTCGGAACTATGGTTACCCTTTGGTGTCTAATGGTGATCATTATTCAGGAATTAAAATTCCACGGCATAGTACTTGTCCTGAGTTTCAGGCTCCTGTCGTGAGTTGGACACCCGTGATTTCTCCTTCAAGTTTAATTATTTATCAAGGTAAACGTATTCCGCAGTGGACAGGAAAGGCATTGATTGGAGGTTTATCCTCAGAGTCGATTATTGTGGTCGATCTTCAGCAGAAACCGATTAAGGAACTGGAAAGGATTGAAATGGGACAGCGGATTCGTGGCTTACTGCAAACGCCAACAGGAGATTTGTGGGTCATTGAAGATGGGGAGAATGCAGCTTTACTTAAATTGCAGTAAACTATGCGCGTTTTTATTTCTGAATGAAAAACTACCTTAAAATGACTGAAAAATAAAGAAAATTGATGATATTAACTGGATTTTTATGAATAAAATTAGAAACTTATTTTTGGTTACTGTGCTCAGTGGCTTTTTGAATACCCCTGTATATGCAGCAATCGATTTCGATGAAATGAGTGCTCCACAGGTTTTACAACTCGCTAAACAAGGTCATCCTGAAGCGCAAAATAAAATTGGCGATATCTACTATTACGGTGATGATGAAACTGAACAAGATTTTGATCAGGCGCTTATGTGGTATGAAAAGGCAGCAAAACAAGACAATGTAGATGCTGAATATGCTCTTGGACTCATGTATGACGATGGCGAGGGTGTCGAACAGGATCTAAAAAAAGCTTTAGCCTATTATCGCAAAGCAGCTCAGCATGGTTCAGCACAGGCAATGACCAATATTGGCTATCTTTATGAAAATCAAAAAGAGATTCCAGATTATCATCAGGCATTTTCATGGTATAGCCAAGCAGCGAAACTTGGCGAGCCAAATGCATTGAATAACTTGGGAACATTTTATCTGCATGGTTATGCAGTGGTGAAAAACAGTAAGAAAGCCGTTGAATATTATTCACAAGCCGCAGAGCAAGATAATGCGCTTGCTCAGTATAATTTGGGCTGCTTATATCGCGATGGGATTGGCGTTATCCAAAATAACAAGCAAGCGCTGAAATGGCTAGCAAGAGCCGCAGAGCAAGGCAATGAAGATGCGCAAGCGGATTTGTACAGTTTGATTGAAGCACTCTAATTAAAATTATTTGATAATGATTCTCAATAATGATAAAACAAAACATCTCGTTTTGTAGCACGATCATTATGAAATTTTCAGCTCAGGCAGGCAGCATCTTATTGGGCTGCTTGCTTGGTTTTAGTAGCATCACGGCAAATGCCCGTCCCAATATTCAGCCGTTACCTGCCAATATTGCCCAAACAGGCTCGGCTGTTTATCAGTTTAAAACTTTAGAATTTGACTCGAAAGATCGCCAGCGACACTATCGGGTGTGGCTCGGAATTCCTAAACATGCTGCGCCAGCCCAAGGTTATGCCGCGCTATATATGCTCGATGGCAATTCTGCAATGTCACATCTTCAGGAAAATGTCCTGAAACAACTGAGTAAGTCGGATGCACCTGTTTTGGTGGCAGTGGGTTATCAAAGCAATTTGCCTTATGAAGTGAATGCCCGTGCTCAGGACTATACGCCTGCCGATGCTTCGGGCAAGTTACAGCCTGATCTCAATCACCCTGAACGGATAACAGGTGGGAGTGCCGAGTTCCGTCAACTGTTATTAGACAAGATTGTGCCGTGGGTCAATCAGCAGACACAGATTAATCCGCAGCGGACTGCGTTGTGGGGACATTCTTATGGTGGATTGTTTGTGTTAGATACCTATTTAAACAGCAACTATTTCCAGTCTTACTTTGCGGCAAGTCCTTCGATTCACTGGCAAAATGACCGTATTCAACAGATGTTGAATCAGGCAACACCTGCCCAGTTACAGCATAAGCATTTATCAATTATTGAAGGTGACGTACAAACCCCTGTTGCTGCCGAGGATCAAGATAAGCAGATTGATGAATTAATTGATCAAAATCGTGAGATTGTGCGACAACTGCATCGTAAAGGCGCAGATGTCAAATTGGTGGTGTATCCCGACTTGAGGCATGGTGAAGTTTTTTCTGCTTCGTTGCTTGATGTAATCACCGAACAACGCTATTGAATGGCTATTTCAATCTTGTAGACTATAACAAAGCCAAAACAACGAATTGAAACCACATGTCAGAGAGCCAAATTCCATTACCCGAGCGTTTGCGTCCCCGTGATCTATCTGAAATTATTGGGCAAGAACATTTGCTGGGAGATGGTGCGCCCTTGCGGCAAATGATTGATCAGGGGCATTTACCTTCGATTATTTTTTGGGGGCCACCAGGTGTTGGAAAAACCACGATTGCCTTACTTTTGGCACAAGCAGTGGATCGTCCTTTTATCAGCTTGTCGGCACTGAATACTGGAGTCAAAGAACTCCGTGAAGTCATCGCAGAAAGTGGTGACTTACTGGCACCTGTGGTTTTTATTGATGAAATTCATCGTTTTAATAAATCTCAGCAAGATGCATTATTGGGCGCAGTCGAAAAAGGTAAAATCACCTTAATTGGTGCGACCACAGAAAATCCGTCTTTTGAGATAAATAGTGCTTTGCTGTCACGCTGTCAGGTCTATAGCTTAAATGCCTTGTCCAATGAAGCGATTGAAAGTTTATTAAATAAAGCACTACAGCAAGACCGTTTCTTAAAAGACCGTCAGATTTATATTGATGAATTTGATGCGTTAATTCAGTTTGCAGCAGGTGATGCACGTAAGGCACTTAATTTACTGGATTTAATTGCCAGTACCTTTGAGCCAGAGCAAGACAATCATATCAATAATGCACTGGTGGTGCGTGTCGCTCAGCAAAACATTGCACGTTATGACAAGTCAGGCGAGCAGCATTATGATTTGGTTTCAGCATTCATTAAATCGATTCGAGGGAGTGACCCAGATGCAGCCTTGTACTGGATGGCACGCATGCTCAAAGGTGGGGAAGATCCATTATTTATTGCGCGTCGTATGCTGATTGCAGCTTCGGAAGATATTGGGAACTCCAACCCAAATGCACTGTTACTGGCGGGAGAATGTTTCCGTTCTGTGCAGGTGATTGGGATGCCCGAAGCCCGTATTCTGTTGGGGCAATGTGCGGTGTACTTGGCGACCAGTGCCAAAAGTAACAGTACCTATTTGGCAATTAACCGTGCTATGGAATTGGCAGAGAAAACTGCAAATTTGTCTGTGCCATTGCATTTACGCAATGCACCAACCAAGCTCATGAAACAACAGGGTTATGGTGTCGACTATCTCTATCCACATGATTATCCAGAGCATTTTGTCATGCAGGATTATCTGCCACCTGAGCTCAAAGGCACAAAGTTGTATGAATCGGCTCGCAATAAGCGAGAAGTGGAAGGTGAGCGTTTGCAACAGCGTCGCTGGCAGCAAGAACAGCAGCAACAGTAAACCAAATTGCCAAGATTCCTTGGCAATCTTTTTGATTATCTTAACGTTGAAATGGCTTTACAGGACACGGGCTTAGTCAGCAGTTCGGCTTTGTGATTGTTAAAGCTGTAAAGCTTGCCCTGATTATAGATTTTGATGATTTTGGCATGTAAAACTTGAGTTTTAAATGCAGTCAGCTGTTTTGACTGACCTGATCCAAAAATATTGCCGTAGTTTTTATTGTCGAGTAGAAACTGGATTTGTCCTGCCTGTTCGTCATAGGCTTTAAGAACGACTTGACCATCACTATTTTCAATGGAGAACGTTGGATTTTGGCTCGTCACATTACAGTTGAGTTTAAGCGAGAGAACATCACCTGTTTTGGTCTTATTTTTCAGGTCATAAATGTCCTGTTTTTTGTTCTCAATATAAGACCATTGATCGTTTGGCAGGTTTTCAGTGAGTTGTTCTAGCTGGCTGATATTACTATCACTGACATCAACCACGCCTTTTTTGTTGGCTTGTGGGATTTCTTCTTTCGCAAGTCCGACTATAGTCAAATCATTATAAAACCAATACAATGGTGCAATGAGTTATTCAGAACATTTTAGACGTAAAATTTTAGCTAAGCTTGAGGAAGGTTATTCTATTCGAGCGGTAGCTGCACAATTTGAAATT